>CAILVZ010000207.1 GCA_903837825.1 Akkermansiaceae bacterium
TAATAGGTAGGATGAAGCGGGAATAGGTTGAGGCCTTGTCGCCACTGGAGCGCAATCCGTAACTCGTCGGATAGATGTGCCTCGTTACGGAAGGTATCGCCAAGGTGGCGTTCCAACCGCCCACACTCAGGCTCGGATCCATGGCCACACCTTGATCAACCTCATACTCGACCTTGGAGACATCAAGATTCTCATCCTCGAACTCGATTGTCAGCACGTGATTGTCGAGCGGAAATCGGCGAACGTCGAACTGATGAAACACCGTGCCCTGCACACGCACGGACGTGTACTGGTAGCCCTCGTCTTCAGTCACTTCTGGGTTGGAACGGCTCTCGATCTTGCCGTTTGCAAATTCGAAGCTCTCGTAAGGTTTGAGGCTCTTATCTTTCCAGCGGAACCAGACCCACATGTCCACCTCAAAGGTCCCTTCTTTCTGCAAGACGTTGCTCAAGCGCAGCAAATAAGCACCCATCTGCACGCGCGGCACAACCTCGGGTGCCTTCTCGTCTGCAGCGGCCACCGTGGCCATAATCCCAAAACTTAAAAAACATAGCAGCAGGAAGAATCGACGGATCATCATGGTTTTAAAAAATACATTTGATGTGGAGAAGTTCGAAAGGGCATGCCGGAACCAGCCTTAGATGAATCCGATATCCCAGCCGAAAAGTAAATGATTGAAAATGATTGACTGAGTTGAGCCCCAACACGGGGCACGGACATGACTCATTAGCCACTGGCATCTACCGCACCATCACCGGATGGACGTGACCACCATTCGTCGTCGCCTGTTGGCATGACGGGTCCAGAACCGATCTCCGCCAAATGCTACACCATCACCTCATCACTTTTCCACCCGCACTTCGCCCGCAAAGCCCCTAGAAGACAAGGAACCTTACATTTTGTCCGGGAAATTGAAACAGTTCAACTACTCTAGGATAACAAGCTGAAGTGGGGAGCTTAAAGTGTCCTATTCGACCGAAGCCGATAGGCGACAGCCCCGGCGATCACCGTGGCCAGTGCGATGAATTGGTAGCCCGAAAAACCGCAAAGTGGCTTCGGGGTCGCCCGGAGAAATTCGTGGCCAAAACGGAACAGGCCATACGAGATCAGATAGAAATGAAAATGCTGCCCTGTCAGCCAGCGCTTCCAACGCATCAACCATAGAACGAGCAGCGCCACGAATTGAAACGCGATCTCCACTGGAACTGATGGCCAGACACCAAGGGAGCAGATCACGCCCTTGCAACACCCAGCACTCAAACAGCCCATCCGCCCGAGTATCAACGGCATCGGAAGCAACATCGCAAAACGATCTCCAGTCGACTCACGGAAACTGGTTAGTTTCTTTGCCATCTCAACACCCAACCAACCGCCAGGCAGCGCACCCATGACCGATTTTCCCGACAGCCATATCTCCCATCGGTTTGGATCATGAAAATGCAACCATCCCTCCGCGAACAAAAACGCAAGTTTTGCCCCCGCAAACGCGCCCACCAGACAGGTGAAATAGATCATCGGCAATCGCGAATCCGTCTTCGCCGCTCGAACCCAATAAGCCGCCCCCATCCCGATGCCGACCACCATCAGCACCGGATAAATCAGCCCACCGCTGGGAAACACCCCGCTCATATCAGAAGCCATGAAACCCAGAGACCATGCAAAATCCCCAGAAAACCGCAGCGAGAAACAATGGGATCCAAATGACTTGAAGCACCACATAAATGGCAACACGCCATTTTTTAGAAAGACCTCGTTTCTCACCCGCATTGGGTTGCGCATTGGAATCCTCCACCGTCAGGTTGCCCATCCAGATCAGGAATACCAGTGCCAGAACCACTCCAATCGGCCAACACGTCAAACTCAGCCCCACAATGATCGGCACGACGAATGATGGTAAGAACCACACGAAAGTCTTCAAACAGCCACCACTCGATTCTGACTTGTTGTAGTTCGGAATCTCGGTCTCTTCAACTGGTTCGTTCATGACTCAATTCAAGTTAAATAATAGCGGCAAAAGGAATCCAGACTTCCATCTGGCGTGATGACATGGGTGCAGCAGCGGTCGATGCGATCTTGATCCCACGACCAAGCATCCATAAACGGTTTGATGAACAAGCGAAAGGTGTCTTTTTCCTTCATCTCAAAGCGATGCAGGATTTCCCCCAGTTCGGTATTTTCACAACCACACTGGATCAAGTCGGCAAGCTCATAGCGCACCTTGTCACGCAAAAATCCCTGCACGCTGGCGAAATCAATGAAATCGGAAATACTGCGCACCCCAACAGGCGTGCGCAGCAAATAGCCGATGGTCGCACAGTTGGGATCGCCACAAGGCAGGGGCGTGAAGTCTTCAAAGCGGAGTTTCCCGCCAGACTGTCCGACAGATTCAAGAATAATATCAGCGGTATTGATTCGATCTCCACCCACATCTTGATTTCTGCCGGACAAGAACATGGGCTGGAATGAGACACCGCGGCAGGCACCAAAGCGAAGACCGGTCTCGATCGCCTCCCACAAATGAGGAAGGTTGTCGTGCATTACCGTCATCGCCAGAGTAAATGGGATTTGTTCGGCATCGCAACGGGTCATCACGCGCTGCTTCAACGGCCGCAAGTCGCTGCCGCGCAAGGCAAGCTGTCCAGCGTCCTGAAGGCCGTCGAACTGCAAATAAATCTGGAAATTTCCGAGCCGTGCACGCTCGCCGACACCTGATAGAAATCCATCCTCATTCGCCAGCCTCACGCCATTGGTATTGACGAGGCAATAGTCGATGCGTGGCTCCGCATGGATCCAATCAAGCAACTCGAAAAATCTCGGGTGCAGGGTCGGTTCGCCACCAGAAAGCTGGAGGATCTCAATCTTTCCCTTGCGCTCCAGCACGCCCCGAATTCGATCCTGCAATGATTCGAGCGAATGATACTTCAGCCGCTCACCCGCAGCACCCACCGGTGAATCCGCAAAACATGTCGGGCACGCCAGATTGCAGGAATCCACGATTTCTATCAGCGCAAGACAGGTGGAAAGCGCCTCTACCTCACGACTCGCCGCATCCGCATTTCGTCCTAAAGAACCCTTAACTCCCGCTGGATCCGCCGAGCACGCACAACCCGCTTCACAAGAATTTCCCGGATCCCCTTTCGCCAGCCAATAAAACCGCGCGTCGCTCGCGATGCACGCCGTCGCCTCGCCATGAGTCTCACAAGTTCTCGTTAGATATACCTTTGCAGGGGTGCCCATCGTTTTCCAGACCTCCGCTGCCACGGGTGCCTTACAGGTCGGACACAAGGAAGTCGTCTGCTTGAGAGTTTCTTTTAATGGGGGGTAAAGCATGAATGGCTTGAATGGCGATGAAGGTGCACGCCGCATGCCTTGGACGCAAGCCACATCCAAGGCTCAATCGATTTCATCAGCTTATTCTTCTTCTCGCAGCCCCCTCGGCATCTGGCCGCCTCGCCTTGCCGGTGATGCATGGCAAAATTCGACATTTCAGGAATTAGACTCGCCTGGGTGCGGAGGGGTTGGATTAACTCCTGTGCCGATGAGCGATGTTCCAAAACCCACCTGTCCTCACGATTCACGCGTGCCCCGACTTTCGCCACAGCAAGTGCGCTCTGGGCTTGCTGCGTGGCTTGGGTGGCTCTTCGACGGGTTGGACATGCACTTGTACACCTTGGTGGCGACCGCGTTTGTAGCGCAGCTATTGGTGACGGGTGAGAGCGATCCCGAGGTGGGGAAAAAGGCATCCATCATCCAGGCCGCATTCCTTGTCGGTTGGGCACTAGGCGGTGGGGTGTTCGGGCGCGTGGCAGATCTGTTAGGCCGGAGCCGAGCCTTGGTGCTCACGATCCTCACCTACGCCTTATTCACCGGCTTGTCATTTTTCGCAAAGGAATGGTGGCATCTCATGGCATTCCGATTTCTAGCAGCACTGGGCATCGGCGGAGAATGGGCGGTGGGCGCCTCGTTGATCTCCGAGACTTGGCCGAAGCGATGGCGTCCGTGGATCGCGGCGACCTTGCAGAGCGCCGTCAACTGCGGAATCTTACTCGCATGCCTTGCGGGTGCCTTGCTCAAAGGGCATCCACCGCAGTGGATTTTCCTCGTTGGGGTCTTGCCGGCATTCATCACCCTGTGGATTCGCAGCGCGGTGCCAGAGACCGAGGCTTGGACGGAGGCAAGAAACGACCAACCTGCACCGCAGCTTCGCGAGCTTTTCGGTAGCCAGGTGCGCGGCGTCACGCTGAGGGTTAGCTTGGTTTGTGCGGTCGCGCTCACCGCGCATTGGACGTTCATGTTCTGGCAGCAGAGTTACATCCGCGGGCTGGCAGAAGTGGGGGACTTGAAGGCCGCCAAAGATGGGGCCACGGTCATGGCATTGCTCTGGATCATGGTCGGCTCGCTAATCGGAAATTTCACCGCTGGCGGACTTGCCAAGATCTTCGGCTATGGCAAAGCCATCGCGCTGATGCTAGCCGGCTATTTCGTACTCATGTGGTTCACCTTTTCCAGAGTGCACCCGCTCGAGGTGACTTATGGGCTTTTCGCTGGGATCGGCGTGATGCAAGGGTGCTTTGGGCTATTCACCATGTGCCTGCCGCCGCTTTTCCCCGTGCTTTTGCGCAGCACAGGTGCGGGATTCTGCTACAACATCGGCCGGGTTCTCTCCGCGGTGGGGGTGGTGTTCTTTGGAATCTTCAACAAGGTTCAGGGCAACTTCGCGGGGGTCTTACTCACCGCCTCGTGGCTGTTCATCCCCGCAGCAATTTTTGCGCTGCTCTTGCCAGAGCCGGATGAGATCGAGTCGGCGTCACCCTAACTTTTCCGCGACCGCCCGCCAAACCCGCTCGGTTTCCAACTCAACTTGGCAGCGGCGATCCAACGGACACTTCGCGAGCAAACACGGCGCACACTCCACGTGATGCTTCACCACCGCATGGCGGCGGCCAAGCGGACGCTTCCATGTTGGATCATTTGGCCCAAACAAGGTCACACACGTTGCACCCGCATGAGCTGCTAGATGGGGCAACGATCCATCCGCCGCGATCACGACTGCGTGGTTTGCCAAAAGCCACCACGCTTCACCGCCGAGCGACCAAGGGAAAATTTCAACCCCATCGCCCAGTCGAGCGGCAAGCATCTGCCCCAACCCACGCCCGCCGTCCTCAACGGCGACACTCACCGATTTACCCGCATCCAAAAGCTTCAAGCCCATCTCTAACCAGCGCTCAATCGGCCACTCATGGCTTGGACCGAAATCCGAGCCAGGGCACAGCAAGACCGAGCCATCGATCGGCCGGATGCCCAAATCCGCAGGCACAAAAAACTCAGCGCGCTCCGTGTCGATCCCTAGCAATTCCACTGCGGCCAAATAACGACGGACCCGGTGCTCCAGCGGACCGACACGCAGCTCGAGCGGATGCGTGAGCAGCTTGTTCAGCTTGCGCTCCGCAATCCCGAGTCGACGTGAAATGCCCGCAATTTTAAATGCCTCCGCCGCAACTCCGGTATCCCACGCGAGCGATGCCTCCCAGGTTCCTGAAATCCCCGCAGCCACCACCTTCGGCTTCGACCTTGGTGAAAAATCCATCACCACCAGCCCCTTTAGGCTTTCCCAAAATCCACGCTGGTCGCCGGGACAAACGACTCCAACGGTCATCCCCGCGGCCATCAACGCCCGCACCGCGGGCACGGCAAAGCATGCCTCATCCCACCGCTCCGGCGCAGCCACCAGCATTCCTCCAGCAATCATGGTCACCCACTCAGGCTAGGGCAGCGTGGCCACGCCGCAAACTCCAAAATCACCACTCCGCCTATCTCCGCTTCCTCCGAAGTAGGGCGCCCATGGTGCAAGAGATGATCGCACACCAAGTCGAAGGTTCTGGAACTTGAAGATTGTCCAAGTTGTCAGCAAAGGTGTCATCGCTAATCCCCAAAATTTTCAAATCCGCTTCAGTTTGGTTGAAAATTCTGAGTCCATAAACTGGCTGATAGGCATTGCTTGTGCCGTCAAAAAACTTTTGTGCGGAGAAGAGGGTCAACGCTTGCGCTTGACTCGGAACATTCGCCGATGACGCAAAGCCCGTCGTCCAATCATACGCATCATAGCCCACTGCGGGATTGATCAAACCGCCAAGGGAAATGAGGTTGGCACCTGCGTAGGGCGCGCCATCCGAGCCGAGAGCCATGAGTTGGATGGTGCTGTTGCCCCAACGCTCTGACACAAGGAAACTATCACCTTCTGCGAAGGCCTTAGAGAAATGAAGATCATAGTCCGCAGCGTTCGGATCTGTAATGGGTAATGATAGAAAATCGTGAAACCCGTAATGACGCAAGTTGGTATCCATGCTGGTCGCTGCGACGGCGTCCACATACGCTGTAAAGTCTGAATTGCTCAACACCACTGTGTTGTTATTCACGACTCCAACACCCGTCGTAAGTCCCAGTTGAGGGTTCGCATTTAAAACCTTGGTTTGGCCTAAATTAAAATATGAAAGCGTCTTTCCTCCAGCATTCACGCTTTTGAGCAACACCGGTGTGTTTCCGACATCCTCTACTCCTGAAACTTCATAGATCTGAACGAGTTCGCTTCCGCCGACATCGTAAACGACTTGAGAAATGGGTTGATTGTTACCACCCGGAACGATGTCCATTCCGAATGCTGAAACTCCAATGGCTACAAAGATAACACATTGCCGACTGATGAATGAATGGGGGGTACTCATTGGTGACAATTTACCAAATGATTTTTTCTCAATCAATATTTTTTTGCTACTTTTTAAAAAAGTGATACGTAATCATTTTAATTAGAAAATGATACCTCTATGGATGGATTAGTTAACCGATCTTTAGTATCGATAGGACGCTCAATCATTTTTCGATTCACTCCCGTAAAGTCTGCTACTAGATTTTTGCAAGACGGCAGGTTTTCAAATGATATGGCACCCCCCTCGACCAATCTATAAAAACTTGGCAAGGCCGATTCTTGAGGCAAACGATGAGAACCTTGGCTTCTTGAGCCCTCTCGGGAAGTCAGACCACCAAATTTCTGGATTGCCAATCCATCGGTGCGGAGGTAAGGTTCCCACCCGCGCGCGGCTCCCCGCGAGCCGAGATTTCGAATTCAATACAAACCGCTGTGGGATTTTTTGATGCCATCAAACGCTGGCGGTTGACCCGAGAGGGACTTTCGTCAGGAAGAAAACGCCGGGTTCATAGTGAAAATCCGGTTGTCCAAATTTTGGAAGACAGCATCTGGGTGAAGGTCGCACTTTATGCGGGATTTTCCCTTGCTTGCGTGCTGTTGATCCTTAAGAGCTCAGCCGGCACCCTGTTTGCCGAAGATTCATTCAAAGGAGCGCTTTGCGGATTCATCATCGGAATGACGGCCGTCGCCATGTTCCAAATCAGCTTCCAGAGCACTTGCCGACGCAACAGCCGCGTGATGCTCGTGCTGGGGGGGATGATTTGCCACCTCCTTCTGGTACGAGCGGTCATGGGATTCGCAGATTCCGGGGCGATTTCCAATAGCTTCAGACTTTTTGCTGTGCCCTTCGCGTTCGCCCCCATGCTGCTCGGCGTGCTACTCGGGCGGGCGGTTGCAGCGTTTTCAGCCGTGTTCGTGATGGTGCTCGGCTGCCTGCTCGTCCCTCAGGCAGAAATTTTCGCCTACACGCTGCTCAGTCTCGTCTGTGGAATCACCAGCATCGTGCTCGCCTTCCAGGTCCGCAAACGGATTGAGCTGCTCCAAGCGGGAATCTATGTCGGATTGGTGACGATCACCATCGGCTTCGTCCTTGGCCGTCTTGATATTGGCTCCGTTTTTGGCCCGGATTCCATGGGCCACCTGCAACTCCTCGGAAGCGGCAGTGCGACCGCCCTTGGCACCGCCGTGATCTCAGCTCTCCTTATTAGCGGACTGCTCCCGCTGTTTGAAGGGACTTTCCAACTGACGACCGACATCAGCTGGCTCGAACTGAGCGACCTCAATCACAAGCTTCTCCGCCAGATGCAGCTCGAAGCTCCTGGCACATTCCACCACAGCTTGATTGTCGCCGCCCTATCAGAAGCCGCCGCCGAAAAAATTGGGGCCAACGCCCCGATGTGCCGCGTCTGTTCCTATTTCCATGATGTCGGTAAACTCAAGAAACCCGGCTACTTCATTGAAAACCAGCACGAGATTGCTGAAAACCCTCACAACTCTCTGACGCCCACCATGAGCGCACTCGTCATCGTCGCTCACGTGAAAGACGGCGTTGATCTCGCCGTGAAATACAAGCTTAACCCGAGAATCATCGACGTGATCCAAGAGCATCATGGCGACTCGCTGGTTTACTATTTCTACCGTCGCGCCCAAGATCAGAAGAAAGCGGAAATGGAGAAAATTAGCCGTCGCTTAGAGAATCCCGAGGATCTTCCCGTCGTGGATGAGAAAAATTTCCGCTATCCAGGCCCTCGTCCCAGCTCGCGAGAAAGTGGTATCATTGCCCTTGCCGACACCATCGAAAGCGCGTCTCGCTCGCTCCAAAAGCCAACACCCGCGAAGATCCGCGCGATGGTTGATGATCTCGTCCGCGCCAAAATCAATGATGGCCAACTCAACGACTGCCCGCTCACGCTCCGCGAACTCGCACTCGTCAAAGACAGCTTCGCGGCGACCCTGCGCAGCATGCTCCACAGCCGGATTGACTATCCCAAGGACGACGGGCCAAGCACCGGCAAACGCCCATCGGCCGACACCAGCCATGGCGACCGCGTCATCCCGATGCCCAAGCGCGCCTGATCGTGTTGCAACCCTCAAATTTGCCCCCCATGTCTCTTGAAGTCATCATTGGAAATCATCAGGAAGCCACCGAGGTCCCAGAATGCTGGCTCACCGCGCTCGAAAGCATCGCCCACGAGGCCGCGCGACTTGCATTAGAAAATGCGACTGGGGATGACTCCCCGTTGTCAAATCTCGCCACGCTTGAGGTCGCAATCGTTGATGACATTACCAGCGACCAAGTCCACCGAGATTTCATGGACATCGAAGGTCCCACCGATGTGATCACCTTTCACCATGGCGAGATCGTCATTGGGGCCGAGGTGGCTGAGCGCCAAGCGGCTGAGTATGACGAGCCATTGGCCCGTGAGATTCTCCGCTACATGGTCCACGGTCTCCTCCATCTTGCTGGCCATGAAGATGGCCACTCCGACGAGCGGGCAGTCATGGAAGCCGCTCAGGAAACCATCGTCGCGCGACTCTGGACCCCCGACCTCCGCGAGCGGCTCAATCCCGATTTTCTCAAGTAGGGCCAAGCCGGTTCAAGCCGCGCTCGTTTGCAAATGAGCAATCTCCATGCCGATGAGACAAACGTCGTCGGAGAACTCTTGGCCTTGCGCGAAGTGTTCGACTTCGCTGAACACGTCCTGCATCAACTGAGCGAGCGGTAGGCTCGCCCGGCTACGAATGGCCTCGCGCAAGCGATCCATGCTGAAGGCCTCCGCCATCCCATTTTCAACCTCAAACAGGCCATCGGTGAAGGCGAGAATCAAATCGCCTGCAGCCAACGAACATTCGTGTGTTAGATATTTCGACTCTTCAAAAAGCCCGAGCGCTGGACCTGCCCCTCGCGATGGCGTGATCGACTCAACTCCACCGGCTCCCGCATGGACCAACAGCGGGCTGGGATGCGCCGCATTGGAAAATCTCAGCTGCCCACTTGCCACGTCGACAATCACATAGCATGCTGTGGTGAAAAGGGTCGTACCCAATTGGCGAAGAATGCCACGCAGCGAACGATTCATCTCTGTGAGAAGCGCACCTGGGTCACCTGCCAGTTCGCCCAATTGCTCTTCAAGCGTTCGCATCATCGCGGTGACCAACGCGGCCCGCACGCCATGACCCATCACGTCACAGATGAAGACTCCCACCGCATTGTCAGAGACACGGACGACATTGTAGAAATCTCCACTCACCGAGCTGGTTGGGTGGAAGATGCTACAAAATTTTACCGCGCTCGATGATGGCTCGGCACCCCGAGGCAAGGTGGGAAATTGATGCGGCAGAAATGCAACTTGGAGCTCTCGGGCCATGTCGAGATCCTCCTCCATGATCGAGTTTTTCTCCCACAGTTCACGCGTACGATCCGCCACCCGCCGCTCTAACTGTTCATTGAGCGTACGCAAGTCAGCCTCCGCCTGCCGGCGCGCATCACGCTCCGCAACCTCACGCAATGCGCGCTGAACCGCGGGCACAAGCCGACCAAGGCGGTCTTTGAGGACGAAATCGGTCGCGCCATTTTTAAGCAATTCGACCGCAGTTTCCTCACCCACCGCACCAGAGATCACAATGACGGGTATATCCGGGCACCTCTCCTTCACCAACGCCAACGCCTTGGCACCATTGAAGTTTGGCAACTTGTAGTCCGCCAAGATCAAATCAGGATGAAATGCGATCATCTCCCGCTCAAAGTCTTCACCCGTCTCAACCCGCTGCGAGACAAAATCAACCCCGCCCGATTTCAATTCCCGCAAGATCAACTCCTCATCGGTGGCAGAGTCTTCAAGGGAAAGAATTCGCAGGCGCTTCGGGATGGGGGAGTTCATGAGTCGAGCTTGGGGGTAGTCGGTTCAAAGAAAGCCAATATACCCCCAAATCACTCACGGTTCGCGAAAAATTTTCGCAAATCACTGGTTTGACAATGTAACTGTTCGCGCCGATCTCATAGGCTTGGTCGAGGTCGCTCTCCTCAAGCGAACTGGTCATGACCACCACTGGCACGCATCTGGTACGGACATCGGACTTCAGCACACGCAAGACCTCAAGCCCACTCAGGGCAAACAATTTGAGATCCAGCAAAATGACCTTCGGCAAGTGGGGGCTGCTGCGGTGCGCGAAGGCTCCTTCACGAAAAAGGAACTCAAGAGCGACTCGTCCGTCTTGGAGGTGCAGAATGCGGACATGTGGATGTTCCGCTCTGAGCGCGCGCATCGCGAACTCCGCATCGTAAAGATTGTCCTCGATCAAAAGAACATCAATCAAGTCACTCATCGGCTTTATTTCCAATCGATTTATAATCCCTCCGAAGAATCCATCTGACTTTTTTAGCGAGGCCGTATGGCTCAAGCGTGCCTCGGCTGCAGTCGTGAAATTTCCATCCCCACAAGGCAGACGTCGTCAGCAAACTCCGCACCATCGGCAAAGCGTCGGATGTCGGAAAAAATATCCTGCATCAACTTCGTCACCGGTAAACCCGCGCCCCTGCGGATGGAATCTCCCAACCGGTCCATGCTAAAAGCTTCCGCATTGGCATTTTCCACTTCCACCAAACCGTCTGTGAAGGTCATCAACAAATCACCTGCATCGACTGAACACTGCTCGGTGGCGTATTCCACCCCATCGCGGAGGCCTAAGGCGGGTCCAAGGTTGGCATTCTGAGCGGAGATGCGTTCGACCCGATTCGTCGCCTCACGCAACAAAAATGGACTGGGATGACCGGCATTCGCGAAAGTGAGAGTCCCTTGAGCGATATCGACGACGATGTAGCAAGCCGTCACAAAAAGCGAATGGTCAAGTTGCCTCAAGGTTCCCCTGAGCCATCGATTCATCTGGGTTAATAACTCACCAGGGCTTTCCGACGACTTATCGAGCTGCTCCCGGAGCACCCGCATCATCGTGGTGGCCAATGCGGCTCGCACACCTTCACCCATCACATCGCAAATGAAGATCCCCACCGAAGTATCAGACACCTGAACCACGTGGTAATAATCGCGACTTACCGCCCCAAGCGGTTTAAAAATACTCGAGAACTTCACCGCACTTGCTGCCTCATGCACGCCAGCGGGTAAGGTCGGAAACCGGTCGGGCAATAGCGCCATCTGCAGCTCTTGGGCCATGAACAAATCCTCTTGGTGATGAAGATTTTTCTCCCACAGCTCCTGGGCCGTCTCCGCAGCGCGGCTCTCCAGTTGTTCGTTAAGGGCCCGCAATTCTTCCTCAGCTCGGCGCTTCGCCTCTCGGATGCTCACTTCATTCAGGGCTCGCTTGATCGATGGCACCAAGCGTTCCATCCGATTCTTGAGGATAAAGTCAGACGCACCATTCTTGAGCAACTCGACCGCCGTTTCCTCGCCCACCGCACCCGAGATCATGATCACGGGAATGTCTGGGCAACGTTCTTTCGCAATCGCCAAGGCTTCACCGCCATTGAAGGTCGGCAATGCATAATCGAGCAGAATCACGTTAGGTGCAAACTCCTCCAGTTTCGCTTCAAATTCAGGCTGTGTCTCAACCCGAGTGAGAATCGATTCGATCCCCCGCTGGGTAAGCTCGCGAAGCATCAATTGCGCGTCAAAATCAGAATCCTCTAGCAGTAAAATCTTCAATAGGGCTTGATATTGCGTATTCATTAGGTTTTTGCGTTTCAATTAAACAAAATCAATCCATTGATATCAGAATAAAAAATTTTGTCTATTATTTTCCTTAATTTTCTCAGCCTATCAGCCTATCAGCCTATCAGCCTATCAGCCTATCAGCCTATCAGCCTATCAGCCTATCAGCCTATCAGCCTATCAGCCAAAACA
>CAILVZ010000208.1 GCA_903837825.1 Akkermansiaceae bacterium
GGCGACGGCCTCCGCGCCCTTGCGGTAGAGGGTGACGGCGAGCAGTTCGCCATTCACCCACACCGACCAGTAGCGCGTGGCATAGCCATCGTGTTTGCGGTATTTTTCGACTGCGACCTTCATCAGAAGTTGTAGTCGTGGAAGTGATGGCGGCAGGGGATGACCGGCTCGCCGTTGGTGGTGCGGAACTTCCCGTCCTTGCGCCTGCTGGTGCGATGAATCACACCCTGCGGATTCGACTGATAGGCATATCGCTGCTCGGCGTTGTTCACGCAGTGGCCGGCGAATCCGCCAGGGATGAACTCAGGTTTCCAGTCGTCGAGGGTGGCGGTGTCCTCTTGCATCCAGACTGTCTTGCCGCTCGGGCTGATGCGAATCACGGTGCAGGCGGTTCGGTCAGAGTAGTGACAGATGGTCGCGCCATCACCGACGGTCGGTTTCCATTGAGTGGCGCTCATTGGTTCCAGCCCTCCCTGCGAATGCGGGTTTTGAGAGTGTTAGGCGATAGTCCGAAGTGCTCGGCAGTCTGTTTCGCGCTGTGGCATCCCTCCCAATAGGCCCGGATCTGCGGCCAGTGGACGTCGACATGGCCGGGATTGCCAGGCTTCTTGTTAGGCTTGGGTGGGGTGGTATCTGCTGGTGTAGGTTCCGGATCAACCGCGTCGGCGAACGCGTCGTAACGTCCCAGATTGGTCTCGGTTTTGGGGCAGGTGAGGGGTAAAACATTCGCGGCATGCGTGACGTTGTTGCCATCGCCACCAGTGAGGATTTCTGCGACGATCTCGCGGATCAATGGCACCGGGATTTCGGTGATGGTGAAGACCAGTCCGTTGAGCGTCTTGCGCCCGATGGACTGCTTGAGGAACTTCAATGCCTCGCCTCGGGTGCGGCCCTGGTAACGGCCTTCGAATACGTTGGCTTCCTTGTCGTCGCAGACGATGTAGTAAAGTTTGTTCATGGTGGTGTTAGTCTAATGGTTTGAGATGGATGACGTTGCCGTCGGTGTCGATTCGAACGCTGAACACCAGCAGTCCGATTTTGGTTTGCTTGGCGAAGTCGGCGCGGAACTCGCGGGTATGGATGTCGGCCATCGGATCGATGGGCAGGATGCGCCGGGCGGTGAAGCCGTTGTGTTCAAGACTGCGGATGCGCTGTTGCATCGCCTTGGTGAGGTATCTGTTAGGTATGGATGTTGTTCTCATAGCATCCCTCATCTGCCCGTCTGATCGGGTGCGTCCATGTCTAATTTCGTCTTTCTGTTGGAGAACTTTCATGACGGAAGCGGGCGGTTGATTTGGATGGTACGGCCCTTGGTTTCACCTGCGGTGTAACTGCCCGAATGCAGGCGGCGTGATCGGGTGTTGCGGTTGCGGAGCTTGCCGTAATTGTCTTCGACGTAGCGGGTGATCACCGCCTGCTGGTCCACGACGACGAGTCCGTATGCCTGGCGTTGTTCGGTGGCGTAGGATTCCTCGGCCCGTTGCTTGGCCGCTTTTAATTCAGCATTGAGCCCGTCACGCAGGCCCCGGTAGTAGGACGCCTTGTCTGGGTTGGCGTGAGTCCGTTTGAACTCGTTCCAACAGCGGAAGAACGTTTGTCGCAGGTAGTTGAAGGCGAAGATGGCGAAGTCGATATCGGCTGCGGCACCGATGATGTCCACCGGTGTTCCCCGACCATCAGGCATCAGGATCGTCTTCACGTTGAAGTGCGACTGGAGCAGCGACAGGATCATGATGTCTGCCGGGTTGAGTGTCTTCGGCAGATCGACCTTGCCCTTGTTGACGGTGAAGCCGGTGCCGCCCGACTCGCCGCGTTCCATGCGGAGCAGTGCCGAGTCGATGTTATGGCGGGTCATCAATTCCTGCGCTTTCGCCAGTGCCACTTTCGCTTCGTTCTCGGTGGAACCGCGGGAGCGGTCAGCCAGTTGCAGGAGCTTGCGGATTTTTTCGAGGATTTCGGATTCGGATTTCATGGTATCTCAGGGTTTGGTGTTAGACGTCCTCGTCGGGCATTCCTGCGGTGATGACATCCACCGGGATGTGGGTGGAGCCGCCCGTGTCGCAGAGGTCGATGTAGCGGATCTTTGCTGCCTTGAGTTCTGCACGGGCGGTGTCCAGATCGTCCCAGCATTCGAGGAAGACGCGGCGCGGGCGACCTGCAAGAACCGAGCTGCGTCCATAGGTCGAGTGGCCGTAGAGCGTCGGGTTGTTTGTGCGGTAGGTTTCGCCGCGTCCGAATTCGAGAGTCAGGCGGCGGTGCTGTTTGATGTATTCAATGTCCATGGTGGTGTGTGTCTTTCAACGTCCCTCATCTGCCTGTCTGACAACATGAGTCCATGTCATTTTTCGTCTTTCTGTCGGCCCTAACGACGGAACGAAAGATCCTCGATTGGCATGCCTCTTGACCCTCACGATGCGTGCCAATTCCAAGGCATTCGGAGCGATTCAACTTCTGTCTTTTTTCCTCTAACTCCACTTAGCCATGGACGTGAGGTGGCACCATGGCAGATATTAACCATGACAACGCAAACCATGTCCCGCCGCTTCGGAGTTGAGATTGAAGTCCTCTCCACCATCACACGAGAGCAGGCCGTCACGAGTCTGAGAGCCGCAGGCATCCGAGTTGAATCTTCCTACTACACCCACGACACCAC
>CAILVZ010000209.1 GCA_903837825.1 Akkermansiaceae bacterium
ATCCGCTGGTCGACATGGATCAGGTGATCGAGCGACGGGCGGGCAAGTCGATCAACGCGATTTTTGCCGATGAGGGTGAAGAGGCTTTCCGTGAAATGGAGACGGAATTGTTAGATGAGCTGATGTTAGAGGCTCTCAATGATGCTGCGACGCCGCGTCGGATCATTTCGACAGGAGGCGGTGTGATTGGCCGCGAGCGAAATCGTGAGCTTTTGCGTCAGCTTGGGTATGTTGTTTGGCTGCACGCGCCTCTCGCGGTGATCTTGGATCGGACGGGGAGAAGTCGGGATAGGCCATTGCTTCACACGGAGGATCCCGTGGCCCGAGTCGAGGCGTTGTTGGCGTTGCGGAAGCCGCTTTACGCGGAGGCTGCGCACTTGCAAGTGGACACCGCGGGCTTGGATGCGGGCGAGTTGGCAACCGGGATCCTCGAGAGTGCACGGTATTTTTTCACCGGCCATCTGTGATGAGTTCGGTCGATCAAATCAAGGCGTGGGCAGCGGAGTTGGGGTTTGACGATTGCAGGATCGCGCCCGCAAAGGAGGCGACGCATGCCGCGCTTTTCCATGATTGGATCGGCGAGGGGAAGCATGGAGAAATGGCATGGATGGAGCGGAATCCGCAGCGGCGCTGTGATCCACGCGAGGTGTTGCCCGGGTGCCAGTCGGTCATTTGCTTGGCGCTGAACTACTACCCGGGCCGTAGTCCGTATGCGGACGGGCATGAAGGCGGTTATCGGATTGCTCGCTACGCGTGGAATGAAGATTACCACGATCTCATCGAGAAGCGACTTAAGGAGTTCGATGTGAAATTGCAGGCGCTGGGGGGTGTGCAACGATTTTACGTCGATACGGGTCCGGTGTTAGAGCGTGACTTTGCAAGTGATGCGGGCCTCGGGTGGAATGGAAAATCCACGGTCCAGATCCACCGTCGGCTCGGAGCATGGTTTTTCCTCGCAGAACTACTCACCACGCTCGATCTATCACCCGATGGGCCCTCCATGGATCACTGTGGGAAATGCACCGCGTGCATCACCGCTTGCCCCACCCAGGCGATCACAGCGCCTCGGCGGTTGGACGCGCGGCGCTGTGTTTCCTACCTCACGATCGAGCACAAGGGCCCGATCCCCGAGGAGTTCCGAGTGGCCATGGGTGATCGGATCTATGGCTGTGACGACTGCCTCGATGCTTGCCCTTGGAATCGCTTCGCCCACGAGTCGCGGGAAATCACATTTCACGCGCGGGAGGCGGTGTTTGGAAAGAGTCTAACCGATTTTCTCGAGCTCGATGATGAAGGCTTCCGCACCTTGTTCGCCAAGTCACCGATCAAGCGGATCAAGCGCCCGCGTTTCCTACGCAATGTGTGCGTGGCATTGGGCAACACGGGAACGGCGGATGACCTTCCCGTGCTGCAGCGAGCGGCCGCAGACACTGACCCATTGATCGCCGAGCACGCGGCTTGGGCGGTTGGGCAGATCGGGGCGCGGCTCGGGGCGCGATGATTGTCCGCAGTGCTCCTGAGATTAGATTTCCTTCATCGTGACAGGCTCGAATTTGGGAGCGAGCAAGTGGTTGATGACGAAAGCGATGAGATAAGCGGCGCCGCAGATTCCGAACAGGATGCCGTAGCCAGCGCTCGAGTTGTTAGTCTTCTCAAATTTGTCGAGCAACCAACCCACAAATACCTGGAAGCCCATCCCGCCGATGGCCCCCACCATTCCGCCGATGCCGACGAGCGATGCGACCGCCCGCTTCGGGAACATGTCGGAAACGGTGGTGTAAACCGTGGCTGACCACGCTTGGTGGGCGGAACCTGCAAGTCCGATGAGTAAGACCGCGGACCAGTCGCCAAGTTTGGTCACGTAGATGATTGGCACGACCAAGACTGCGAATGCGAACATGCCGGTTTTGCGAGCCCGCGAAACGGACCATCCGCTCCGGATCATGTATCCTGTTAGCCAGCCGCCTGCGATGCTGAGGATCGTCACGATCACATAGATCGTCACCAAGTGAACCCAGCTGTTTTTGATGTCGAGGTGGCGGGTCTTCTTGAAGAAGTCGGGGAGCCAGCTGAGGAAAAACCACCAAACGGGGTCGGTGAGAAACTTGCTGGTGATGAATGACCACGCTTGGCGGTATTTTAACACGCTCAACCATGGCAGCGGTGCGCCGACAGCTTCGGCCGGATCGCTTTGGATCAGAGCAAGTTCTGCCGCATTGACCTCGGGGCGAGTCTCGGGATTTCCATACTTGGGAATCCAAAGGATCAACCAGAAAAATCCAGCCACACCGGCGATGACGAAGGTGGATTCCCAGCCAAAAGCCCCTGCGAGAAATGGAACCATCAAGGGCGCGAAGATCGCACCGGCATTGGTTCCGGCATTGAAGATGCTGGTGGCCAAGGCGCGTTCGCGGCGTGGGAACCACTGGGTGACCCCTTTGATGGCGGCAGGGAAGTTTCCACCTTCCGCCAATCCGAGTAGCACCCGCGCTACGAGGAATGCCACAAAAGCGCTCGGCACGATGAGAGTCACGGAATCACCAGCCAACCACCCAAAGGCTGCGGGCAACTTCATTTGCTTACCAATGAGGAAAATGATCGGGGCGTGAAGGATTGCCGCGATGCTCCATGCGATGATCGACAGTTGGTAGCCTTTTTTCACTCCCACTCGGTCGATGTAACGACCGAACCATAGCAAACCGATCGCGTAAGCACCTTGGAAAAACGAATTCACCCAGCCGTATTGGATGTTGGTCCAGCCGATGTCGTGATCGAGCATCGGTTTGAGCAACGACAGGATCTGCCGGTCGATGTAGTTGATGGTGGTCGCGAAGAAAATCAAAGCGCAGACGAACCAGCGGTAACGAGATGGAGTGGCGGATGATGCAGTCATAGGGTTTGCAATGGATGGGTTCACCCTGACCCATGGGAGTCAGGTTGGAGTGGGAGGTTGTTGGGGCAATTCCCTGCTGGCAAGAAACAAAATGCGGCCTAACACTCCATCCGACACATAGGGTGAATTCGCCACGTCAGCCTTGGAGGGCGCGGAGGGCACCACGCACGAGGGCTTCAGTAGCCGCGGCAGGGTCAGAATCTAGCACTTTTCGCACTGCTTTCCGGGCGTCGACCTGCTTGTATCCCAACGCGATCAAGGCCAATTCGGCATCGGCCACCGACGCGCTCACTTGGCCGGCGGCGGCGTCTTGCCAAGTTTCCGTCACGCCGACTTTGTCTTTGAGTTCGAGCACGATGCGCTCGGCGGTCTTTTTGCCCACGCCCTTGAGCTTCGAAAGTCCGGTGACATCTCCGGCCACCACCGCTTGTTTGAAACGGGTCACATCCATGCCGCTCAAGACCGAGACCGCCATCGTCGGGCCCACGCCGCTGACGCGGTCGATCAATAGTAGAAAGACGTCGCGTTCTTCCTCGCTGGCGAAACCGAACAATTTTTGCCCCAATTGGCTGAAATGCAGGTGCGTCCGCAAATCGACCTCCAGCCCCTCGGCGGCGTGTAGGCGGTCGAAGGTCGAGTGCGGGATGAAGACTTCGTAGCCCACGCCATGCACATCCACCACCAAGCGGTTGGGATAGGCCTCAATTACCTTGCCACGCAATCTCGCAATCATCGCCGCCTAGCTTGCCTGCGGGTTAGCCTGCGTCAATGCCGATCCTACAGAATGTGGGCGGTCATTTAGGGTCCAGCGACCGGATGCAGACTGCGCCAACTTTTTCCGTCAGCGCGTCGGTTCTAACAACTCGCGATCTGGGTGATGGCGGCGGGATAGAGGCGATGCTCGACGATTTGAATTCGCGCGTGCAGCGATTCTGCGGTGTCGTCGGGAAGAATCGGCACGGCTTCCTGCAGGATGATCGGGCCGGTATCCATCCCGTCATCGACCAAATGCACCGTGCAGCCGGCCTCTTCGGCTCCGGCGTTGAGTGCTTGCTTCCATGACTCCAAGCCCGGGAACGCAGGCAGCAAGGACGGGTGGATGTTGAGGATTCGCTCAGGGAAGGCATCTAACAGCGGACGCTTCACCAGACGGAGGAATCCCGCGAGGCACACCAACTCGACTCCGGCTTCCTTAAGCTGCCGTGCGGTTTCGGCCTGCGCCTCCTCGGGGAATTTGGTTTGAAATCCTCGGCAGTCGATCACGCCCGTGGCAATCCCCCGCATCCGAGCGCGCTCAAGGATGAAAGCCTGCGGTCGGTCCGACAGCACTAGGGCGATTCGGGCGTCAAGCGTCCCTGCATCGATCGCATCGAGGATCGCCTGCATGTTTGAACCGGATCCAGAACCAAGAACGCCCAACACCATCATGCGCTTGGTTTAGGCCACCTGCCGGAGCTGCCAAGCCCCAATTTTCAGAAAGGCCGAAATCCACGAATTCATGGGATCGGGAGTTCGCGCTTGGAAACTCAATCTCCAGCGATTATTCCCATGTGCATGCACGACTCACGCATCGACGCCCTTGCCCGCCAATTGGTCCGTTACTCCACCGCTCTGAAAAAAGGTGAGAAAATCCTCATCGACCTCCACGATGTGCCTGATGCGATCGGGGTCGCGCTGATCCGCGAGGTCCGCGCGAGAGGCGGATTGCCATTTGTTCGAGTGCACCAGTCGCGCTTGACCCGTGAGATGATGAAGGGCGCAGAGGACAGCCAATACGAAATCATCGCCAAGCACCTTCTCGCCGAGATGAAAGACATGGATGCCTACATCGCCCTCCGCGGGGGTGGCAACATCGCTGAGAATTCTGATGTGCCAGCTGAGCGCATGCGATTGGCGATGAAGCACATGCGTCCGGTGCTCGATCACCGAGTGAAGAAGACCAAGTGGTGCGTGCTGCGTTGGCCAAGTCCGTCGATGGCTCAGCAAGCGGGCATGAGCACCGAGGCGTTTGAGGACTTCTACTTCAAGGTTTGCCTCCTCGATTACAAGGCGTTGATTCCCGCGATGAACGCGCTCAAGAAGCTGATGGATAAGACCAAAGACGTCCACATCAAGGGCCCTGGCACCGATCTCCGATTCTCCATCAAAGGCATCAACGCGATCGCGTCTGGCGGGAATTACAATGTCCCCGATGGTGAAGTTTTCACCTCGCCCGTGCGTGACTCGGTGGAGGGCTACATCACCTACAATGCACCGACGATCTATCAGGGGATCCCATTTGATGCCATCCGCCTTGAGTTTTCGAAAGGGAAAATCGTCAAGGCTGAGGCGGGTTCCAAGACCAAGGAGCTTAACAAAATTTTGGATAGTGACGAGGGAGCCCGCTACATCGGCGAGTTTGCGCTCGGATTTCACCCCTTCATTCTCCAGCCGATGCGCGACATTCTGTTCGACGAAAAAATTTGTGGGTCATTCCATTTCACGCCCGGACAAGCCTACGAAGAGGCGGACAACGGCAACCGCTCGCAAGTGCATTGGGACATGGTCAGCATCCAGCGCAAGGACTGGGGTGGCGGTGAGATCTATTTCGACGGCAAGTTGATTCGCAAGAACGGCGTTTTCACCGTGAAGGCGCTCGAAAAGCTCAACGGCTAAACGCGTTACGATTTCCATCGGTTTTTGCCTTTCCAACCCAGCGCATCATCCTCTTTGATCTGTCAGCAACCATCCCGCATGAACCAAAGCCCCAACGATCCACGCCCATTCAAACGCGCCATTCTCAAACTCAGCGGCGAGGCCCTTCGCGGAGCGGGTTCCCGCGACAACATTTCGCCAGAGATCGTCGACCGCATCGCCCTTGAGATCCGCGAGGCAGTGGAGGGCGGACTTCAACTCGGCGTAGTCGTGGGCGGGGGTAATTTTTGGCGTGGCGCGAGCGCTTCAGCCCGCGGGATGGATCGTGCGACGGCAGACTATGTCGGCATGCTTGCCACGGTGATGAATGCCTTGGCGCTTGAGGGCGCGCTCGAGCACCACGGCGTTTCCTGTGTCGTGCAGTCGGCCATCGAGATGAAAAACGTCGCGGAGCCCTTCATCCGGCGCAAGGCGGAGAAGCAACTCGACGAGGGAAAAGTGGTGATTTTTGCGGCGGGCACGGGCAATCCGTTTTTTTCCACCGACACCACCGCCGCGCTTCGGGCCAGCGAAATGGGTGCCGATGTGATCCTCAAGGCGACTCAAGTCGATGGGGTTTATGACTCGGATCCGCGCCACAATCCGGATGCTGCCCGCTTCGAGACGGTGACCTTTCAGCGCTGCCTTTCCGACCGCCTCAACGTGATGGATGCCACGGCCTTCAGCCTTTGCATGGACAACCAGGTGCCGATCATCGTGTTTGACCTGGCACCTCCCGGAAATCTTTCTCACGCCTTGCGTGGCTTGCCGATCGGCACGCTGGTGCACGGTGAATGATTCAACCTTCAGAACTCTCAAACACCCGATTTCCCATGGATCCCGAAGAAGCGATTTTCGAAGTTGAAGAAGCGATGACCAAGTGCACCGAGTATCTCGTTCACGAGTTCTCAGGCGTGCGCACGGGCAAGGCGAGTCCAGCACTCATTGAGAACCTCGACGTGCACGTGCACGCTTACGGTGCCGTCTCCAAGCTCAAGAGCATTGCGGTCATCAGTTCGCCCGAGCCACGGATGTTGGTGGTGCAGCCGTTTGATCCATCGACCACGCGCGACATCGAGCGGGCCATCCGCGAGTGCAAGCTCGGGCTCAATCCCGCTGCCGCCGACCGCTCGATCCGAGTTCCCATCCCCGAGCTTTCCGAGGAACGCCGGAAGGACATGGTCAAGATGATCAAACAACTTGCTGAAGAGGCAAAAGTCCGGCTCCGCGCAGCTCGCAAGGATGGCATGGACGCTGCAAAAAAAATGAAGGCAGACAATATCATCACCGAAGACGGACAAAAGGTCTTCGAAAAAGAAGTTCAAGACCTCACCAATAAATTCACCAAAAAAATCGACGATCTCGCCACCGCGAAGGAGGCCGATCTGATGAAGGTTTGATGCCCGCTCGATTCGCGAGGGGATTTGGGTCGCAAGTCGGCCGCTGATGGTGTCGTGTGGCTCGCGGGTTTTTTGCCGCGCAGAGGGAGTTTCTGCTTCACGCAGGTCATTGCGGAGCGTAGAAATCTTCCCGACATGCCTGATTTTCAACGATTCACTGGAAAACTGATGGCCGCCAATCGCGGCGAGATCGCGATTCGCATTTTTCGTGCGGCAAACGAATTGGGTCTAACCACTGTTTCGATTTTCGCAGAAGAAGACCGGTTTTCGATCCATCGGTTCAAGGCGGATGAGGCCTATCAGCTGGATTCATCCAAAGGACCCGTCGGGGCCTACCTAGATGTCGAAGGCATTGTCACCTTGGCCAAACAAAAAGGCGTGACGATGATTCACCCAGGCTATGGATTTCTATCAGAAAACGCGGCGTTCGCTCGGGCTTGCGCGCGTGAGGGAATCACCTTCATCGGGCCTTCTCCGGATTTGTTAGAAAACATGGGGGATAAGACGGCGGCCAGAGCGCTTGCGCATCGTTTCAACGTGCCGACGCTTCCCGGCACCGAAGATCCCATCACCGACCCAGATCAAGCCCTCACAGTGGCGCATGACATCGGGTTTCCGCTGATCATCAAGGCGGCATTCGGTGGGGGTGGGCGAGGCATGCGGGTGGTGGAGAAGCCATCGCAGTTGCCAGGCCTGTTAGCCGAGGCTCAAAACGAGGCGCTCAATGCATTCGGAAATTCTGCGGTTTTCCTTGAGCGTTATATTTCCCGAGCCAAGCACATTGAGGTTCAGATCCTCGGTGACCAACATGGCAACGTCGTCCATCTTCACGAGCGGGATTGCTCGGTGCAGCGGCGCTATCAGAAGGTCGTCGAGGTGGCACCTGCGATGCATCTTGACCCAAAGATTCGCAAGGAGCTTTGCGATGCGGCGGTCGTCCTGGCCAAGGGGATTGGCTACGACAATGCGGGCACGGTTGAGTTCCTCTACGACATGGACAAATGCGACTGGTTCTTCATCGAGATGAATCCACGCATTCAAGTGGAGCACACGGTGACCGAGTGTGTCACGGGCATCGATTTGGTGCGCTCGCAAATTCTAGTGGCTGCGGGACACAAGCTCTTCGGTGAGGAGTTGGCGATCCCACCACAAGCAGAGATCCCATGCAATGGCTTTGCCATCCAGTGCCGCGTCACCACCGAGGATCCAGAGAAAAACTTTTCGCCCGACTACGGCCGCATTCTCAATTACCGCTCGGCGGCCGGCTTCGGCATCCGCCTGGATGCCGCCTCGGGCGATGCGGGATCCGTGGTGACGCCTTACTATGACTCGATGTTGGTGAAGGTGACTGCGATGGGCCGAGACTTCCCGATGGCGTGCCAACGGATGGATCGCGCGCTTCGTGAATTCCGAATCCGCGGGGTGAAGACCAATATTCCGTTTCTCGAAAATGTGATCGCTGATGAGACGTTCCGCAGTGGACAGGCTCACACCAAGTTGATCGACACCAAACCCGAGTTGTTCCAATTCAAACGCCGCCGCGACCGTGCCACTCGCACGCTTTCCTATTTGTCCGACATCACGTTGAATGGGAACCCAACCACCAAAGGATGGAAGCCTGGGGCGGTCATTCCAAAGGCGGTGGTGCCGAATTCCCGTGCGATCGAACACCACGGGAAATTCCCCAAGGGCAGTCGCGATGTGCTCCTCGAGTTGGGCCCCGAGAAGTTTGCCGAGTGGATTGTGGCCGAGAAACGCCTCTTGGTCACCGACACCACCCTGCGTGATGCTCACCAATCATTGATTGCCACCCGCATGCGGAGCTTCGACATGCTTCGCGTGGCGGAGGCGATCGCCCATCGCGTGCCAGAGATCTTCTCGCTAGAAATGTGGGGCGGCGCGACCTTCGACACCGCCATGCGCTTCCTCAGCGAGTGCCCATGGGAACGCCTGCGTCGCCTGCGTGAAAAGATCCCGAACATTTGTTTTCAAATGTTGTTCCGTGGCTCAAACGCGGTCGGCTATTCAAACTATCCGGACAACGTCGTCGCGGGCTTCGTCAAACACGCGGCGGACTCCGGCATGGATATTTTCCGGATCTTTGACTCGCTCAACTACCTGCCAAACATGCAGGTGGCAATGGAGGCAGTGCGCGATCATGGCAAGGCGATTTGCGAAGCGGCCATTTGCTATACCGGAGACATCACCGATTCTAACAGAGACAAGTATTCGCTGAAATACTATGTGGCAAAAGCCAAAGAGCTTGAGCGCATGGGCGCTCACATGCTGTGCATCAAAGACATGGCGGGCCTCTGCAAACCGCACGCGGCCTTCAAGCTGGTCACCGCGCTGAAAGAGGAAATCGGCATCCCAGTGCACTTCCACACCCATGACACCTCGGGGATCAACGCGGCTTCGGTGCTCGCGGCATCCAAGGCGGGTGTCGATGTCGTGGACCTCGCGATCGCCTCGATGTCGGGCTCGACCTCGCAGCCGAATCTCAATTCGGTCGCCTCTGCGCTCGCCAATACCGAGCGTGACCCAGGGCTCGATTTCGATTCGCTCAACGAGATTTCCGACTACTGGGAGCAGGTGTTAGAATTCTATCAGCCATTTGATTCGGCACCGCGCTCGGGTACGGCGGAAGTTTACGAGCACGAGATGCCCGGCGGACAGTACACGAACTTGCGCGAGCAGGCAAACTCGATGGGCCTCGGACATCGTTGGCGTGAAATCGCCCGCACGTATGCGGAGGTGAATCAACTCTTCGGCGACATTGTCAAGGTCACCCCATCTTCGAAGGTGGTTGGTGACATGTGCATGTTTCTCGTGACCCGTGGCATCAAGGCGGCCGACGTGCCAAAAATCAAACCCGGATCGATCGACTTCCCAGAGAGCGTGATCGACATGCTTGCGGGTGGTCTTGGTCAACCAGACGGCGGCTGGCCCGCGGACGTGCAGAAGGTGGTTCTCGGAAATCGCAAGGCCACCACGAAGCGCCCTGGCGAGCTCGCCGAGCCGATCGATCTTGATGCGACACGCATCGAGCTCTCAGCGAAACTCGGTCGCCCCGCGAGTGAGGACGATCTTTACTCGCACTTGATGTATCCTCAGGTGTTCGCCGATTTCATGGCATTTCGCGCGAAGTACGATGATCTTAGTGGTTTGCCATCACCAGCGTTTTTCTATGGGTTGCAAATCGGCGAGGAAATCGAAATTGAAATCGATACCGGGAAGATTCTCATCATTAAGCTCATCTCGATCGGTGAAGCAGACTCGGCGGGCCGCCGCGCATTTTTCTACGAGCTCAATGGCATGCCGCGCGAGTCGGTCGTGACCGACCAGTCGCTCAAATCGACGTCCAAGGCGTCGCGGGTGAAGGGTGAGGCAGGGAATCCAGCGCATGCCTGCGCGCCGATTCCGGGGATGGTCACGGAGGTGGCGGTTTCACTCGGCCAAGAGGTCAAGGCGGGCGACAAGCTCGTGGTCCTCGAAGCCATGAAGATGCTCACCACCGTCAGTGCCGGAGCAGATGGAGTGGTCGGCGAAATCCTTGTGAAGAAGGGTGAGCAAGTCGACAGCGATGATCTCGTGGTGATCCTTACGCTTGCGTGAGTGGCGATCCAAATAGCCTAGCAGTTAGATTGGTGAGGGGACTCTGCGGTGTTTCATCGTGGAAATCCCTTTGCAGGTATGTCCTGCTCGGTGGATTTTTGGGCGCCTGGTTTTTTTACGGTACTGGCCGATTGATCGCGGCCGGAACGTCGGATTTTCCGAACGTGAGTGAATTGCCAGTAAGGCTGGAGATGCCTTCGCCTCTGGTCGCTGCGGACGGGCGTCAAATCAGATCGGCCGCCGAATGGTCGGCGCGGCGGGAGGAAATGAAGCGCGTTCTCCAGTACTACGCGATCGGCCACCAAGCGCCCGCGCCCAGCGAGGTGGTCGCGAATGATGTGACTGCTGAGGTTCTAACAAAAAACGGGGTGGCGTGCAAGTGGGTGCGCTTGTCGTTTGGGGTCGAGCATGAGTTAGGATTTGAGGTCGCGGTGATGATTCCTCAGGAAACGGTGGCATTTAAAGCGCCGTTTCCGACCGTGGTGATGCCGCTTTTTTCGGTGCCTCCGCGTGATGGGTCGTGGGATGAGATGGTGAAAATGATGGAGGAGCCCCTGCGGCGGGGTTTCGCGGTGGTCGCGTTTGATTACCAACAATGCGGGCTCGATGCGCCGGGGCGGCGGCAATCCGGGTTTTTCCCAGCCTATCCGAATGCCGACTGGGGATGCTTGGCGGCATGGGCTTGGGGGATGTCGCGCTGTGTCGACTATCTGAAAACTCAGCCGTTTGCCGATGCTTCGAAGTTGATTGCGCTGGGTCACTCTCGCTTGGGAAAGGCGGCGTTGATCGCTGGGGCCTTCGATGAGCGTTTTGCTCTAACAGTTTCCGCGGGGTCCGGCTGTGGTGGAACTGGAGCGTATCGTTTCAACGGACAAGGCCGTGGTGGCAAGGAAGGCTTGGAGGACATGGTGAAGAAATTCCCCCATTGGTTTGGCCCGCGGTTTGGAGAATTTTCGGGGAATGTGGATCGCTTGCCGTGGGACCAACACTGGCTCATCGCGCTGGTCGCACCTCGGTGTTTCATCGCGACGGACGGCCTCGACGACCCATACACGAGCGAAAATGCGCTGACGCAGTCGTGCCAAGGGGCGCGCCCAGCCTATGAACTCCTCGGGGTGCCGGATCACCTCAGCGTGCATTTTCGGCCGGGAAAACACCTGCTTGCGCCCGAGGATTGGCGCGCAGCCCTCGATTTTGCGGATCAGCAGCTGCGGCGATGAATGGGCCCAAGGCGCAAGAGGCGCCTGCGCCACCGGTGCCTCGCGGACGGCCATTTTCGAACGCCAAGTGGCCCATCGCTTCTCCCTTGCCCATTGAGCCTGCAACGCTTAGCCTCCGAGGCTCCGCCGATGAACTCCAAACCTGTATTTCTCTACGACACAACCTTGCGTGATGGAACGCAAGGCGAAGGATTCCAGCTTTCCGGACTCGATAAGCTCCGAATTGCGCAGCGCTTGGATGAGTTCGGCGTCGACTACATCGAAGGGGGCTGGCCTGGCTCAAACCCGAAGGACATTGAGTTTTTCCGTGAAGCGAAAAACCTAAAACTCAAGCATGCCAAACTCGCGGCATTTGGATCCACGCGCCGCGCGGACACCGCCGTGGGAGACGACCCGCAAGTCCGCTTGCTGTTAGAGGCGGAGACGCCGGTCGTGACGATTTTTGGAAAAAGCTGGGAACTTCAAGTCACCGAGGTGCTTCGAACCACGGTGGAGGAAAACCAAGCCATGATCCGTGATACCGTCGCGCACCTTGTGAGTCACGGGCGTGAGGTGATCTATGATGCGGAGCATTTTTTCGATGGCTACAAGGACTCGCCCGCTCACGCGTTGGCGACCTTGCAAGCGGCGGCCGATGGTGGTGCGGCGTGCTTGGTGCTTTGCGATACGAATGGTGGCACGCTTCCATCCGAGGTGGCTGAAATCTGCGAGGCGGTGAGAGCACACTTGCCTAACAGCTCCGTCGGCATTCACACTCACAACGATTGTGAGCTCGCGGTCGCCAATGCCATCGCAGCGGTTGGCGCGGGGGCCACTCAAGTCCAAGGCACGATCAATGGTTATGGTGAGCGCACGGGAAATTGCAACCTGACGTCGGTCATTCCCATCCTCCAGTTGAAGATGGCGATGCCGGTGGTGCCGCATTTGGAGCAATTGCGTGATCTTTCGTACTTTGTGGATGATGTTTCTAACAACCCGCACTTCGCCCGCGCCGCATTCGTGGGCCGCACCGCATTCGCCCACAAGGGCGGCATGCACGTGAATGCCGTACAGAAGCTCGCCCGCAGCTACGAACACATTGTTCCCGGCAGTGTTGGAAACAGCCAAAATATTCTGGTCTCGGAACTCAGCGGTCAGTCGAATATTCTCATCAAGGCCCAAGAGCTCGGACTTCCATTAGAAAAAGGCTCGCCTGAAGCCAGCGCGATCTTGCGCCGCGTGAAGGAGCTTGAGAACGATGGCTACTCGTATGAAGCCGCAGGTGGATCGCTGGAAATCCTCATCCGTCGCGAGTTGGGAAGTTACGTGCGTCCGTTCGAGATCAAGGAATACCACACCAGTTTCCGCCAATACCGCGACGGTCACCCGCCGGTTTGCGAGGCGACCGTCAAACTCACGGTCGATGGAACGCCCGAACTCACCGTCGCGGAAGGTCATGGCGTCATCCACTCGCTCGACCTTGCGCTGCGAAAGTCATTGATCCCATTCTATCCAGAAATCGCTGGGGTTTCGCTCGTGGACTACAAGGTGCGCATTCTCGATGGCCATGATGCCACGGCCGCCAAGACCCGCGTGTTGATCGTTTCGACCGACGGCGAATCCACATGGGGCACCGTCGGGGTTTCGGAAAACATCATCGAAGCCAGTTGGCTCGCATTGGTCGATGGCATCGACTTGTTCCTTCAGCGCGTGAAGCGATAGACCAAATCGGTTAGGGAATCTTCGATTGGCTCTCAAGCAGCGAACCGAATGTCAGGGTTCTCTCGCTGCGCTGGAGGTGTTGAAAATCCCCGCCCACCAAGCCTTCGGCGGGAAGCTTCGGCAAACTTGGCCACCGCTTTGAGATTTTCTGATTTCCTCCACCCGTTCACAACGCTACATTTCCACCCATGAGCAGCTCCGACATCCGCTGGATCCAGCGCTTTGACAATTTCAAGCGGGCGTGCGCCACCCTGCGACGTGCTGTGGACTTGTCCGAGCAGCGCGGGCTTTCAGAGTTGGAGCAACAAGGGTTGATCCAAGGGTTCGAGTTCACTCATGAGCTGGCTTGGAATGTTTTAAAGGACTATCTGGAGGAGCAAGGTTTTGTCGGAATCATCGGATCGAAAAACGCGACGCGGGAAGCATTTAAAAACAGCCTTCTCACAGACGGTCAGGTGTGGATGGATATGATCAAGGCCCGTAACCAAGCATCCCACACCTATAAAACGGAAGTCGCCGAGGAAATCGCCAAAGATATTCTCACGCGGTTTTTTTCCGCCTTCGTGGAAATGGAAAATCGTTTTGAGATTCTTAGCCAAGCCTCCGAATGAATGCCGACCTTTTTGGACTGCCACCTGCTGCCTTGGAAAAGATCCAGAGTGTGCTGGCCGCGCACCCTGATGTGGAGCAGGCCATCCTTTACGGCTCGCGAGCGAAGGGGAACTACAAGCCGGGTTCGGATATCGACCTAACGCTCGTAGGAAGTGGATTGGTTTACCGTGATTTGCTCAACATCATGGGCGAGCTGGATGATTTACTCCTGCCCTACACGATTGACCTTTCGATTCTCGGTATGATCGATCACGCGGGCTTGCGTGATCACATCGAGCGGGTGGGTCAGGAATTTTACCGCCGGCAGAATCTCGACATGCCCCAAACGGCCCAGTCCCCATAAACGAAGCATCGAATCGCGTTTCCGCCTAAAGGATCATGATTCGCGAGTGGCTCGCCCGCTCGGACTGGGGGCTTGGCGAAATTTCCCAGAATTTCGACTTGCCAGCGGGGCTTCGATTTCTCTTATTGGTGTTCATATGATCACCCGTTTATTTTCAGCGGCTCTGCGTGGGGTCGACGCCCGAGAAGTCGAAGTGGAAGTCAATGCCCGTGGGGCGGACAAGCCGATCGTGGTGATCGTTGGCCTACCGGATGCGGCGGTTCGTGAATCATCGCAGCGGGTGATCTCGGCCATCGGCGCATCGGCGCTCAATCTGAATGACGGCGTCAAGACAGTGAACCTCGCGCCGGCAGATTTGAAGAAGGAAGGACCCTCATTTGATCTGCCGATCGCCCTTGCCATGATCGCCGCGAGCGGGACGAAACCGTTTGATGCGGAAGATTGCTGTGTGGTCGGCGAACTGGGTTTGGATGGAGCGGTGAGGCCGGTCAAGGGGGTTTTGGCGATCGCCTTGGAAGCCAAGCGGAGTGGGCGGACTCGGGTGCTGGTGCCGGAAGCGAATGCGCCCGAAGCGGCGGTGATTGATGGGATTCAGGTGTTTCCGATTCGGAATCTCAAGCAGGCCTGGGACTTTCTCGATGGGGAATTGGTCATCCCGCCCTATGACCTCGACCGCCGGGCCTTCTTTACCTCGCAGCGGACCTACGAGGTCGACTTCGACGAAGTCAGGGGCCAGCACCACGTGAAGCGCGCACTTGAAGTGGCTGCAGCCGGTGGACACAACCTGCTCATGGTCGGGCCGCCCGGCACGGGGAAATCGATGCTGGCGAAACGCATTCCCACCATCATGCCCGACATGAGCGAGGAAGATGCTATCGAAACCACCAAGATTCACTCGATCACCGGTTTGTTAGATTCGAAGGTGTCATTTCTAACGACTCGGCCATTCCGTGCCCCACACCATACGATTTCGGATGCGGGCCTGCTCGGCGGCGGCTCGAACCCTGGGCCGGGTGAAGTTTCGCTCGCGCATCACGGAGTTCTTTTTCTCGATGAGCTCCCCGAATTCCGGCGGCAGACCTTGGAAGTCATGCGGCAGCCTTTGGAAGACGGCCAAGTGACGATTTCCCGAGCTGCTGGATCACTGACATTTCCTGCCCGGTTTATGTTGGTGGCGGCCATGAATCCCTGTCCGTGCGGGTATTATGGCGATTTGAAACGAGAATGCCGCTGCTCGACGCGGCAGATCGAAACGTATCGGCAACGGATCAGCGGGCCCTTGTTAGATCGTGTCGACCTCCACGTAGAGGTGCCCTTGGTCGACTTCCGCGAACTATCGGCCAATGTCCATTCGGGCGAGAAATCGGAATCCATCCGGCAGCGCGTGATCACCGCGCGAGGCATCCAGAGCGAGCGGTTCCGGAAGTCATCGCACTCGACGAATTCGACCATGGGCGCACGGCAGGTGCGCCAGCATTGCCAACTCGATGCCGAAGGGAGCAGCTACTTGGAGCGTGCAATGGAGGAGATGAATTTCTCGGCACGGGCCCATGACCGGATCCTAAAGGTGGCACGGACGCTTGCGGATTTGGGTGGCTCGCCAGACATCCGGCCGAATGATGTCCTCGAGGCGATCCAGTACCGCTCGCTGGATCGGAAGCTTTTCAGGTAAGGCGTGTGTCTTGAATGATGGCATTTCATTTGTTTTTAAACCCATCAACATATCCAGATATGACGATTTGATTCTTGAATTGGTGCTTCATGTGGCTAGGGTGTGGGCATGCCGCAGCCCGACTTTACCGATGAAATCCAACACGCGCTCAAGGAGCGAATTTTCGTGCTCGATGGCGCGATGGGGACGACGATCCGGACCTACGGGCTAGGGGAGGCGGAGGCTCGCGGAGCGAGGTTTGCGGACAACGAGAAAGACCTGCTGAACAACGGCGACATCCTCTCGATCACGCGGCCAGAGGTCATCGGCGACATCCACAAACGTTTCTACGAGGCGGGCTCGGACATCTGTGAGACGAATACCTTTTCCGCAACGGGCATCGCCCAGAGTGAGTTTTTTGTCGAGGATCCGCGCGAAAAGGGTGGCCGGAAAGACCCGGAGTTTTTCCAAAAAATTCTCGAGAACTCGTTCCTCAATGATCTTGCGTGGGAGATGAATGTCGAGTCATCGCGCCTCTGCCGCAAGTGGGCCGATGACATTGGCACTGACACTGGGCGCAAGCGTTATGTCGCCGGAGCGATCGGGCCGCTCACGGTTTATCTAACCAATACTCCGTATGCAAACGACTCTGGGTTCCGTGTGGTGACCTTCGACCAAGTCCTTGCGGCTTACAAGCATCAGGTCCGTGGTCTCATCGAAGGTGGCTGCGACATTCTCATGGTCGAGACGATCTTTGACTCGCTCAACGCGAAGGCTGCGGTGGTGGCAATCCAAGAGGTTTTCGCGGATGATGGGCATCGCCTACCCGTGATCATTTCTGCGGCGGTTGGCCTCGGTGGCGAAACGATGATTTCGGCGCAAAAAGTGGAGGCATTGTGGAATGCATTTGCACACGCGAAACCATTGGCGATCGGGCTGAACTGTTCCCTCGGGCCGGACTTGATGCGCCCGCATCTGGAAGAGCTCTCAGCCTGTGCGGCGACCTGTGTTTCGTGTTATCCGAATGCGGGGCTCCCGAATCCGCTGGCACCTACGGGCTTCGATCTTGAGCCAAGGCACATGCATGACTACATGGCGGAATTCGCCAAGGCCGGTTTGCTCAATCTAGCAGGTGGCTGCTGCGGCAACACGCCCGAACACATCGCGGCGATTGCCAAGGCCGTCGCCAACTTCGCGCCACGAGAAGTGCCAGTCATTCAGTGAAGCGCCGCAACCCCAAGAACCTAGCGGGAAACGCAATCCATTTGAATTCATGAAAATCATTCCTCACGCTCTTCGCCTATCCGGCACCGAGGCCTACAACCACACCGCGGACAAGCGTTTCCTCATGATTGGTGAGCGCGCCAATGTCGCTGGATCACCGCAATTCGCGAAGCTCGTTCGCGCTGGCGATCTCGAGGCGGCGGTCGAAGTGGCACGGCAACAGGTTGGCAACGGGGCGAACGTTATCGACATTTGTTTCGATGACGGACTGATCGATGGCAAGGCGATGATGGGTCGCTTTTTGCAGTTGCTACAGGGAGAACCTGACATTGCCAAGGTGCCGATCATGGTGGATTCCTCGAAGTGGGAGATCCTCGAGGAGGGTCTTAAATACCTTCAGGGTAAGGGGATTGTGAATTCGATTTCTCTCAAAGAGGGTGAGGAGAATTTCAAAAACCAGGCCCGCCACATCATGCGTTACGGCGCAGCGGTGGTGGTGATGGCATTCGATGAAAACGGGCAGGCGGCTTCCTACGCGGAGAAAATTCGGATCTGCGAGCGAGCCTATCGGATTCTAGTGGATGAAGTTGGCTTCAATCCCGATGATATCATTTTTGATCCTAACATTCTAACGGTCGCGACTGGGATCGAGGAACACAACAACTACGCGCTGGATTTCATCAACGCGACGCGCTGGATTAAGGAGAACCTGCCCGGCGCCAAGGTTTCTGGAGGTGTTTCTAACATCTCATTTTCTTTCCGTGGCAACAACAAGGTACGCGAGGCGATGCATTCGGCATTCCTCTATCATGCAGGCCTTGCGGGAATGGATATGGGGATTGTCAATGCGGGGATGCTTGAGGTCTATGATGAGATTCCAAAAGATCTGTTAGAATGTGTCGAGGATGTGCTGTTGAACCGCAGGCCGGATTCGACCGAGCGCTTGCTCGACATGGCGGAAAACTTCAAAGGAGTCGGCGGCAAGAAGATCGAGGAGGATCTCTCGTGGCGCGACGGGCCAGTGGAAAAACGCTTGGAGCACGCGTTGCTTCGGGGGATTGACAAATACATCGACGAGGACACCGAGGAGGCGCGCTTGAAATATGTGCGTCCGCTGAAGGTCATCGAAGGTCCATTGATGGATGGGATGGGTGTGGTGGGTGACTTGTTCGGTGCGGGTAAGATGTTCCTGCCGCAGGTGGTCAAATCGGCTCGGGTGATGAAGAAGGCGGTGGCGTGGTTGTTCCCATTCATGGAAGCGGACAAGGCCGAATTTCTCGCGGGCGACATCGCGGCGCTGATGGCTGAAAACCCAGCGCTCACGGATGCGGAGGCGCTGCGGCTTGCGGAGCGCGGGCGTTCAGCTGGACGTTTTCTCATCGCCACGGTGAAGGGCGACGTGCATGACATCGGCAAAAACATCGTCGGGGTGGTGCTTTCATGCAACGGCTTTGAGGTCACGGACATGGGGGTGATGGTCTCATGCGACAAGATTCTAGCAAAAGCTGCGGAGATCGGCGCGGATGTGATCGGGCTTTCAGGGCTCATCACGCCATCGCTCGATGAAATGGTGCATGTCGCCAAGGAGATGGAGCGTCTCGGGTTCAAGGTTCCCTTGCTCATCGGAGGCGCAACGACGTCTGCGGCTCACACCGCGATCAAGATTGCGCAACATTACTCTGGGTCGGTGGTCCATGTTCTCGATGCATCGCGATCGGTGCCCGTCACCACTTCGTTGCTATCCAAAGATCAACGCGAGGGATTCGCGGCGGAGAACCGTGAAAAACAACAAAAGCTTCGCGACAATTTCCTCGGAGGACCGAAGAAAGAAACTCTAACACTTGCTGAGGCTCGTGCTGCGGGACCGAAATTCGATTGGTCGGGTTACAAGGCTCCCGTGCCATCGTTTACTGGCTCGCGCATGGTGACGAACCCGTCGCTGAGTGAGCTCGCGCAATTCATCGATTGGACGCCGTTTTTTCATGCGTGGGAATTGCGTGGTGTGTGGGATCGCGAACAGAAAGTGCTCAAGACCAAAAATGCTGAAGGCGCGGCAGAGGCGGCAAAACTCTATCAGGATGCCATCGGGTGGGTTGAACGCATCGTTTCCGAAGATCGATTCCGTGCCGAGGGCATTTACGGGTTTTTCCCGGCGAATGCAGTGGGTGATGACATCATCGTTTGGACCGACGAATCACGCACGACCGAACGGACGCGTTTTCACAGCCTGCGGCAGCAGATTCGGAAGGACTCCGGAAAGCCAAATGTCGCGCTGGCCGATTGGGTGGCTCCCGTTGATCAGGCTGACTACATCGGTGGGTTCGTGGTAGGCATCCACGGCGCAGATGAGTTTGCGGCAGAGTTGGATGCACAGATCGATCCGTATGGGTCGATCATGGTCAAGGCCATCGCGGATCGATTTGCTGAGGCGTTCGCGGAATACCTGCATCATCAGGCGCGGATCCAGTGGGGTTACGAGACGGAGGATGAACTCACGCATGACCAATTGATCCATGAAAATTATCGTGGCATCCGCCCAGCTCCTGGGTATCCCGCGCAGCCGGATCACACCGAGAAGCCATTGCTGTTTGAGTTGCTAGATGCTGCTGCGGCGACGGGAGTTACTCTAACGGAAAGTTGTGCCATGCATCCAGGCGCGGCGGTGTGTGGCTTGTATTTCTCGCATCCCGATAGCCACTACTTTGCGCTTTCCGAGCTGCAGAAAGACCAAATCGAAGACTACGCAATGCGCAAAGGCATCGGTCTTGCAGAGGCGGAGAAGTGGCTCGGGCCATGGTTGGGCTACGCGTGAATCATGTTAGATTATTGATGCTGAGCCATGCGCCTGATCTTGTGGGTATTCGTTTTGACCGCGTTGGTTTTGGGGACTTGGCTTGTTTGGGGCGAAGGGCTGGATAAGCAGTTTACCTTTGCGGGGAGCGTCCAGTGGTTGACGGCTGCCGGGCCTTGGGGATGGGTCGCTGGCATTTTTCTGTTAGTAAGCGATCTGGTGTTGCCGGTTCCAAGTACGGTGGTGATCTCGGCGCTCGGATATCTCTACGGGATTTGGGTTGGTGGGTTTGCGGCGGGAGTTGGTTTGTGGCTGGCGGGGGTTGCGGGCTATGGATTGGGTAGGCTGTTTGGTGAGCGATTCGTCGAGCGGTGGTTAGGTGCCGGTGAATATGAAAAGGGCAAACGGCTTTTTTCCGTTAGAGGTGGATGGATTGTGGCACTTTCCAGGACATTGCCGATTCTACCTGAGGTGATTTCCTGCACGGCGGGTTTGGTGCGGATGCCATTCCGAAGTTTCGCGGTAGCGACGGCATGCGGCAGTTTCCCGATGGGATTCCTGTTTGCGGCCATCGGCAAGGCGGGTCACGACTCACCCACCTGGGCGTTTGCCCTGAGCCTCGTGGTTCCCTGTGGGCTGTGGTGGCTTGCAAAACGGATTCAGAGGGATATCCAGCCTTGAGTCGTTGGCAAGATGCTCCAAAGTAAGGGTGTGAAAATTGAAATCATCAACACCGGAACCGAGCTGCTGCTGGGAAACACGCTCAACACTCATGGCGCATGGTTTGGTCGGGAATTGTTCAAACTCGGCCTGCGGATCGACCGCCAGACGACGGTGCCCGATGGTGATGCGATCCGCGATTCGCTTCAAGAGGCTCTGGGTCGGGCGGATGTGGTGATCGTGACGGGTGGGCTTGGGCCGACGAGTGATGATCTGACTCGCGAGATCACCGCGGAGGTTCTTGGCTTGGAGTTGATCACGGACGAGGCTGCGATGCGGTCGCTCGAAGGATTTTTTGCACTGCGTGACAAACCGATGGCCGAGGCGAATCGCAAGCAAGCGCTCTGTCCAGTGGGTGCGGATATTTTACCCAACCCGAACGGAACGGCTCCGGGTGTCTATGTGCCGCCGCGGCTAAATGGTCGGTCTAACTGCGCGGTGTTTCTGTTGCCAGGGCCGCCGCGTGAACTCTATCCGATGTACCATGCGGAGATCACTCCGCGCCTGCGTGCGCTCGCGGGGGTGGAGCTTGCGCATGACGCGCTCGTGCTGAAATTCACTGGGATTGGCGAGAGCGATTTCCATCAAGGGATCGATGCTCAACTCGCTGCGGTGGTGGGCCTCGAATACGGATACTGCGCGCACATTGGTGAAGTGGACTTGCGGTTGATCGGTACCGAGGCGGCGCTGGCGGCCGGCCGGAAGATCGCGATGGAGCACTTTGAGCAGTATCTCATCAGCGATGATGAAAGTTCATTAGAAAAAACCGTTGTCCGCATGCTTGCCGAGCGCGGGATGACTTTTGCCACGGCTGAGAGTTGCACCGGCGGCCTCATCGCCAACCGAATCACCAACGTACCGGGGTCCAGCGAGGTGTTTACTCACGGGTTTGTCACTTATGCGAATGAAGCGAAGTCCGGCATGCTCGGCGTCGCTGCAGAGGACATCGAGAAGCATGGCGCGGTGAGCGAGGTCGTGGCACGCGCCATGGCCGATGGCGCCTTGCGCGTGAGTGGTGCGAGCATCGCGGTCGCCGTCACGGGGATCGCCGGTCCTGGGGGCGGCTCGGAGGAAAAACCCGTGGGCACCGCATGGATCGCGGTGGCAATACAAGGTGGCCTAACCGAATCTTTTAGCGTCTATCACCCGCGCAACCGCAAGGACTTCAAGCTGGCCGTGAGCCAAGGCGCGCTCGAAGCCGTGAGACGCAGGCTCAAGGGGAGCGCGAGATAAAGGGGCGGCCTCCGTTCGATCAATAATATTGTCGAATGTAGCCATACGCTTTTTCGAAGAGTTCTTGATCGGTGTGCAGTCGATACTTGAGCAGTGCTCGGCGCAACGCCTGCTGGACTTCGCGTTCGCCTTGAGTTGTGTTTTGCCAATCGGGGAACCGCACTTGCTTCACTATGGCGTCAATGTCCGTGACGATGCGTTCGACGATGACATGCGTGTTTTTGCTTTTCGCTTCGTTGAAGAGTTCTGTTAGTGCCGCGATCGCTTGGTCATGTTCTTCTTCTGGGTCAACCCTGTTTTCGGCTTCGACGACATCTTTGGCGATTTCAAGAATGCCTTTCAAAAATTCAAGGCTGTTGATCAATCCTTGCTCGTGCTTCTCCCGGATCTTTTCCAAGCGTTCTCCCAATTCGGTGAATTTTGGATTGCCGGCATGTTTCCTTAGCCGTGCGACGAGCTTGATCTCCATTTCCGTGGCCTTTTTCGCGGGGTTCGCGTCGTTTAGAATGCTGTCCAACACATCTGCATCGAGAACGAGTGCGTCGATATCATTGCGAACGGCTTCGACATGAATGTTTTCGTTGATGAGCTCGATGGTCTTTGCGCCAAGCCGATGCCAAAGCAGCTTGCCGGTGCCGCTCACCGGTTTTACGGATTCATACACTTGGGTTAGCCACTTGTAGTCATTGCTATAGACTCGCAGGCATGGATCTGGCGACAGCGCTTCCCAGATGGTGCCGAGCAAGCTGTATTCGGCAGCGAATTTGTCGCGAGTGGCGTTGTTTGGCAGGCATTGCTGCGCGGCCATGAGGCCTTCGTAGCCGCCGACGCTGCGATCCACATCAGGGAAAAATGCGAGGCATTTTTGTGTCTGCACAGGCAGTGCTTTACGCAGTTCGTCGATGTTGCTCACCACCTGCTGCACGGCTTTCTCGTCGAAATCCAGCGCCTTGGCTACATCATCGAAAATGCCGATGTAATCCACGATCAAGCCATGCGTCTTAGACTGGCCATAGGTGCGGTTCACGCGGCAAATGGCTTGAAGAAGGTTATGATCCTTCATCGGCTTATCGAGATACATCGCTTGCAGGATCGGCGCGTCGAAGCCGGTAAGCAGCTTGTTGGTGACAATGACAAATTTCAGAGGAGCCGTAGGTGAGCGAAAACGGTCGAGCAGTTTTTCCTCTGTGTCTTTGTCGCGCAGATGGGCTTTCCACTCCGGTGGATCTTTTTGACCGGAACTCATCACGATGATGCTGGCCTCGGGGCCGATGATCTCGTCCATCACCGTCTTGTAGAGCACGCAGCACTCGCGGTCGAAGCACACCACCTGCGCCTTGAACCCGTTGGGCTCCACCTTGGTCTGGTAATGCTGCACGATGTGCTCCACCACGGCCCGCACGCGCTCCGGGTTCTTCACCAGCACGGCCATCTTGGCGGCACGTTTCGCGAGGTCGTCGCGATCCTGCTCGCTCATGTCGTCGGTGATCTGCTTGAAGGCCTCGTCGATGGCCGCCTTGTCGATCTTGAGCTTCACCGTCGGCGCTTCGAAGTGCAGCGGCAGCGTGGCCTTGTCGCGGATGGAATCCTGGAAGGAATAGCGGCTCATGTAGCCCGCGCTGTCCTCGTCCGCGCCGAAGGCCCAGAAGGTGTTGCGGTCCGCTCGGTTGATCGGCGTGCCGGTCAGGCCAAAGAGGAAGGCATTGGGCAAAGCCTCGCGCATCTTGCGGCCCAGGTCGCCCTCCTGCGTGCGGTGCGCCTCGTCCACCATCACGATGATGTTCTTGCGGGCATTCCACTCGCCCGTGGCCTCGCCAAACTTGTGAATGGTCGTGATCAGCACCTTGCGCACGTCCTGATTGATCAGCCGTTGCAGTTCCTGCCGGTCACCCACGCCCACCATGTTCGGCACGTCCGCCGCGTTGAAGGTGGCGCTGATCTGCGTGTCGAGGTCGATGCGGTCCACCACGATCAGCACCGTGGGATTGCCCAGCCTCGGGTGCATGCGCAGCTTCTGCGCGGCGAAGACCATGAGCAGACTCTTGCCGCTGCCCTGGAAATGCCAGATCAGGCCCTTCTTCGGATACCCGGCCACCACGCGGGCGATCATCTTGTTCGTCGTCTCGTATTGCTGGTAACGGCAGATCACCTTGATGCGCCGGTGCTTCTTGTCCGTGGCGAATAAGGTAAAATTTTGTAGGATGTCCAGCACCACACCGGGCCGCATCAGGCTCTCCACCGTGGCTCGCACATGGCGCAGCTCACCTTCGTCCTGATGCTCCTCATCGCGCCACGGCCCCCAGAGGTCGATTGGCATGCGGATGCTGCCGTAGCGCAGCACGCGGCCTTCCGTGGCAAAGGAGAACACATTCGGCACAAACATGGCCGGGATCTCCTTCTCGTAGATCTCGTTCACCTGATACGCCCCGTCGAACCACGTCACCGCGCTGCGCGTCGGAGTCTTCGCCTCCCCGATCACCACCGGCAGGCCGTTCACCAGAAAGACCACGTCGAAGCGCTTCACCACGCTGCCCGTCTGGTAGGTCCATTGGTTCGTCACCGTCAGCCGGTTCTTCGCGGGCTGGGTGAAATCCACCAACCGCACTGCCACATGCTCGCCGTTTGGGCCAAAGGGCATCGTCTTCTCCCCGCGCAACCACATCGTGAAGTTTTCGTTCGCCCGCACCAACCCGTCGCCCTGCACGGAGAGCAGGATGGCCCGCAGCGCATAGATCACCTCGTCCGCCCGGTCTGGCTGCTCGGCGATCTCGGGATTCAAAGCGATGAGCGCCTCCCGCACCCACGGCTCCACTATCACCTCGCCCGGCTGACGCGGCAGCGCCGTCGCCGCCACGTAGGTCCAGCGCGATGGCTTGAACTCCTCGCCCAACGAACCGCCCCAGCCCGCAGGCGGGTCTTCACGAACTACGGAACTGCCCGCGCCGCTGCCGAGGCTGGTCGCGGCGTCGAGGATCATCTGTTCGACGGTGCTGGATTCGGTGAAGCTCATGCGGTGACAGCGTTGATGATTGATGACTGAAGGTCGCTGATTCGGGAAATGTGCTCAGCATTTGCAAGTTCAGCGTTCCTGATTTCGGCGTATGCTTCTGCGATTCTTTGCTGCTCGCGCTTCGGAGGAATCGGAATCCGCAACTTCGCGAAACGGTCTGCGCCGAGGTGGGCTATGGATGTTGTCTGGCTTGAGATCGCGGCAAAGACTCCTGTGTGAAAGGAATGCTGGAAGAAAGCGAACGCGTAGGCAGTCAGCACCTTATCTCCAGCCCGATAGCGGATCAGTGTGTTCTGAAAGCAACACTCAGGGAGTTTACCGTCGTAAATTGCGCAGCGGCCTACCAGCTCCCGACTTTGTCCCTC
>CAILVZ010000210.1 GCA_903837825.1 Akkermansiaceae bacterium
CTTCAAATTCCACGACGAGATCGTCCTCCACGCGGTCAGGCAAGTCGCGGGCGACTTCATTTTTCGTGCGACGCAGCAGGAACGGGCGGGTGCGTGCGGCGAGGCGTCGGCGCGCGAAGGGATCGTCTTTTTTGTCGAACTGCTTGGTGAAGGCCGCGCGGTTTCCTAGGGCGCCAGGCATGGCGAAGGCGAAGATCGACCAGAGATCGAGCAGGCGGTTCTCGATCGGGGTTCCACTCAGGGCGAGGCGGTATTTCGATGGGAGCGCACACGCGGCCCGGGCGTTTTGAGAGGTGGGATTTTTAATGGCCTGGGCCTCATCCAAAATCACCGCGCCCCATGACACTGCACGCAGTGCTTCCTCGTGCAAGCGGAGCTGGGGGTAGTGGATCACTAGGAGGTCCACGGACCCATCAAGCCCGGTTTTTCCGGCCGAGGCTCGATTCCAGACATCGACCTTGAGTTCAGGGAAAAACTTGCCGCATTCGTTGGCCCAGTTGTCCTGAACGGATTTGGGACAGATGACGAGCACGGGATCGGTTATTTTCCCCTCCTTCCGCAGCCAGGCGATCCACGAAAGAGCCTGCAGGGTTTTTCCAAGTCCCATGTCATCGGCCAGCACGCCGCCGAAATTGTTTGCCGTGAGGTAGGCGAGAAAGTGGAAGCCCTCGAGTTGATAGGGCCGGAGTGTGGCGGTGATGGCGTCTGGTGCCGGCGGTGTGACGCGCGTCTGGATTTCCTCTACGCGGCGGCGGACCTGAGCGATGCGCTCGGAACCTAGGAGCGAAGTAGTTTTTTTGGTGAGACCCGCGAGCTGAAGCGCGTGGAGGCGTTGCTTTTCGTTGCTGAAATCGTTCACCGAGAGGCCGAGGTCGGCAAGTTCCTTGAGCTGCTCCTCGGTGAGTTGGTATTCGAGTTTCCGCCAACCCTTGCCTTCAAGGCGCACCCATTTTCCCTTGGCCTTGAGGAGGAGGTTGATTTCCTCCTGGGTGAGCGTGCTGTCGTTCACATGCAGGGCCACGCTGAGATCGAACCAGTCGATGCCGTCCTTGGAGTCCTCGATGTCGATCTGCACATGGCCAGCCACTCTGCCATCGCGGAGGCTCGCGAGTTGTGCGTCGAGCTCCACGGTGCAGTCGGCGGGCCTGCGGTTGAGCCAGGCGATGAATTCGTCCGGCCATTCCTTGCCGTTGATGCGTTGCTCATGCCAGATGCGGTTGCCCGAGTGCATGGCCTGCTTGAGGGTAAGAGTTTTGATCCAATCGGCAGCAGGGGTCATGGCCGCCTTGTTGAGTTGTATCAACTCATCGACAGGGGGCTTGGCTTGGAAATCCCACGCATTGCGATCCCACCAAGTCGTGCCGCTCCAGACCTGAGGTTTTTCATAGCCATCGAATTCCGCTTGGGCGCTTATTTGAAAATAGTCAACCGATCCGCCCTGATAGCGGTGAACCCGGCAGCGAATTTGGATCGAAGCCGCAATCGTGCGAACTTTTTTTGTCATGTGCTCCGGCACTGGCACACCCAGTTTTGCAAGCGCCCCCATTCCTTCGCGTGATTCCAGAGCCGGACCGGGAATGAGGACCGGCCATGAAGGACTCTCCTCGCCAAATGGCCAGACCGGGAGGGGATAAACCGCAACGCACGTCACATAGCGAAGGGGTTTGCCGGACAAGATGGCTACGGGTGCAAATGGAGGCTTACCTGATGCATCAAGAAGTGTGAGGTGGTAATCACCTGCCGAATCCTCGGGCCTTTTTAGTTCCCAGCGCAATGGTTCCTCGGAAATCCGCAGCGGGTCGCCGTCTTGGCCGACGA
>CAILVZ010000211.1 GCA_903837825.1 Akkermansiaceae bacterium
AGCGCTACGCGGGCTTTGAATTCGGGGTCGTGTCTTCTTCGTTTGCCTTTCATTTTGTGTGTGTTCGGTTCGGTTTTAATGCCGCCCCCACAAACCACAATCATAGCTTAACCACTGGCCTGATTTTCCGGGTCCGGCTCAGATTGCGGCCGGGGCAGCAGGAAACGTCAGGGCGGCGATGGCGGATTTGGAGATGTGGTTGGGGTGATGGCCTAAGGAATGGCCGACGGACGAACTAAGGGTGGGAAGGAAATTCTGTCAAGATTTGCACACTGGTAACATTTCCTCACTGACCCCATTTCCTTTTTAAATATCTAATTCCTCAGCGGCTCTACTCATGAAGCTCCTTTTGAACAAAACCAAGGACAGCTTCGGCTGTGATAGCAAAATTAAAGCGATCCTTATCGGAGTCATTTAAACCGAATGTCAGAATGCCCACAAGCCGTCCCGCCTCGTCTACCACTGGCCCTCCGCTATTACCATGATTCGCTGAAACATCCAACTGATATACTGTATTACTATAAAAGGTCCTGTTGGTATTGGAAACTCTACCAGAATTCATTGTCGCAGTGGGCAGATCGACTTCGGGGTATCCAATCAGAGCTACAGGCGTGCCTATTTTGATTTCCTCGCCAGTCCGGAAAGTCACCAACCCATGGCCGTCCATCGAAACCCGAATAATCGCCAAATCTAGGTCAGCACTTTTCACAACTGGCGTAGCCTCGAACGTCCGTCCGTCGTCGAGCTTGACCGTGATCGATCCCGGTGAATCAACAACGTGACGGTTGGTCAGCAAATACCCACCACGCTTAAAAAAGAAACCACTTCCCATGCCGTTACCGTTGTAAACCCTCACGCAACAAGGTGCAATTTTTGAAAAAAGATTCTCCGCATCAAGTTTCCGGAATGACTCCATGCGCAGGTCTGGATTATGCATTCTAAGGTTTGCCGCTTTCGTGAAATCCCCAGCAATTTCATAGTACTCAATAGCACTTCCGATTACCTTTCCATCTTCAAGATTACGCGCAAGCCGCAGAGCGCAGCGTTTTTTTCCTTCTAGATCTCTGGACTTGCCATAGAAACGGATTGCCTCCTCAAAGTTCTCAGCTATCTCAGCGTTTCTTGCTGTGACGAGCCATTCATTGCGGTTTCGCAACAATTCGCGGATTTCATTAAGAGCGGATTCGGGGAACGATGGTGTAAAAACTTTGCTCGGCATGGATCGTTCATTGATGACCCGGATCGAGTTAGCGAGAGCCACCACTACCCCAAATTCTTGAAGCTTATGAAAATCATGGGTTATCGAATCAGCCTCTTGTAGCTGAACCAAGAGCTCGTTTCGTCTGTTGGCGAGTTGCTTAACTGATCTTTCGCGGATTTCAGCAGCCTTCATTTCAGACTGCCGTGCAGCCACTTCGTTAACGGTGCCGAATGCGGTTGGAATCAGCCAGTTTTTGGCGTTCTGATCTTGCTTGGTGGCTTCCAATTCATCTATCGGTCCTGCTTTGATTTGTTCTGAAACACGAAAATCTGCAGTGAATAGGTTCTTGATTAAAGAAAGCAGGCGCTCGGTTCGAACTTTGGCAGCACCCTTCTGGCGGGAAGCGAGAGCTTGGAGGTTGGTGACAGCGAGTTTGGCCGATTCCACATCCGGCTTTTGGATTGGTGAAATTTCCGCTCCTAGGTCGAAATCCTCTTCCACTTTGACAAGAGCCGGATCGTTAATAGGCAACCAATTCCCTTCATGAAGAACCAGCCCCTTTGTGGCCTGCCTTTTTGCGTAGGCTTCATCCTCATCCTTTTGTCGACGGGCCATTCCTTGCGCGGCTTGCTCCTTCGCTTGAATTTTCAGGTGATCAATTTTTGTCATCCAAACGCCTTCGTAGCGCACCTGCCCTGAATCGAGCATGCCTAGGTACTCTGTCAGAGATTTGATTTGTGGCTGAAGCAGCGGGGCACTTTTGGGGTATTTGGTGGAAAATGCCACAAGGGAAGAAAGCGAGGATTTGAGTGGAGCGCACTCAGCGTCATTGGTGATGGTGGCAGGCAGTTCTTTCAAAACCTCCACGTAGCCAGCCAACGTGGAGCGCTCGATATGCAAGTCCTTTTGGCCCGATACAATCCTGATATAAGGCCCCTGTAAATCAATGATCTGTGAGTAAATTACAGGCTTAGCTGACGCATCGTCGTAAAACGACTGCTGTTTGAGCACTGCCACTCCTCCACCCACGGCCTGGTGGCTCCATGCGGCAAGAGCAGCGATGACGATTGTGGTCAGGCATGTCGATCTGCGAGGAATTCCAAGATAACTCATGGAAGGCCTTCTGGAATTCTGACTTTGAATTTGTTTTTGATGAAAAGCAATCATTAGGACGCACTCAATATTTTCTGATACATTTGACAATGCGTATTCAAGCGGCCAGCGCAATCGGTGGTGGCGCGGTGAAGATGTCATTTGGAGTGGCATAGTATCGAATTTACGTTTTGCTTTTAAATATAATTTTAAATAAAAATATTGCTGCGTAAATAATAGCTATCGCTCCGAGCTTTATAAATATTTTATGCCCCACTGAGTTTGATTGGGTGTAGGCTATGATTTGTAATATAGTTATGATCATAAATTAATGCTATTTTGGTTTCAAGCTTCAAGTGCAATTACTAGTAGCACGTCAAAAATGTCTTTTGTGGTGGCGTAGTCAATGCATTTCCTCAAACGCATTTGCAAACCACTTTCATACTCAAGCGTTTGGCGATACAATCACAGGCCTCAGGTCGCATCAGACAGGCGTACCCTTGGTACCAGACCAAGTTCGCCATGAAAGCACTCAAGTACCTCAGCTTCGTTAGGCAACATCGCATCGCCGGTCGTAGGCGTGATGTCGCTCGTGATTATGGCGAAGAAACTAATGCGCAAGTGAATCATGAAAAACCCCGGATGGCTTTCACCGTCCGGGGTTTTTGTTTGTGGCGATGTTAGCGCCGTGGGGCAGTCTCGATTCCGTAGTGCTTCTTGAGCGCCGCAAGGACGGCGTCGAACTCATAGAGGTAGAACCGGGGCGAAACCTGGATGTAGGGAATCAGGCGCTTCGCCATCCAGTTGTCGATGGTTCGTGTGCTGACCGCCAGGCGTTTGGCAAGTTCCTGTCTCCGGACAATGTTAGGCTGAGAGGTCTCGCCGGAACCAGATGCGTTTAGCGGTTCGCTTGAATTCATCGTCAGGGTGTTTGGTGTGAGTAGGGTAGCTTTCATGGTTGTATATGGTTGTGCATGGTTGGACGTGTCAACGACTCTGCGGCTCTTGGGCAGTGAGGAATTTCTTCAGTCTTGCCCGAACGCTCCACTGGAGCTCCGGCGGCTGCCATCCCTCAGGCGGCATGATCGAGAACCAAGCCTTCGCCGCTTCCCCCTCCACGATCTCCCGGTAGTGGCGGAAGATCATTTTTGGAGAGTTGCCAGCCTCCAGTGAGGTTCGAGCGACGTCACCGGTCTCCGCTACCCGATAGCTGATGAACGAGTGCCTGAGGGCATTCTGACGCCATCCACCAGGGATTTTCGCCTTCGTCCCAGTATCGTTGAGAGCGCCGGCGTAGTCAGAGATGGAAATGATATTTCCTGTCTCAGCCCGCCAGGGAGCGAGCCATGCCTTGAGGTTGTCTGTGAGTGGAACCAGCCTACGCGCTGCTGTCTTCGCCTTGCTACCGGCGATTTCAATGTGCCCCCGGTCCCACTTGATGTCCTCCCAATCGAGTCGAAGGATCTCGGCGGAGCGGATTCCGGCAAACCCACCGATGGCGATCAGGGGCAGAATCCGTGCGTTGGCCGCCATGAGAATCCTTTGCATTTCATCGGGCGTGAAAATCTCGATGCCGGTATCCGGCACTTTGAACGACTCACTCAACTCGGCGGCCGTCTTGCGATCCGGTTGGAGGTATCCCTGCTTTTTGGCGAAGCTGAACATCGTGATCAGGTTCCGCCGGATCGTGTTCCTGCTGACCGGCCCGAGTTTGTCGAGACTCCCGAGGAAGCGATTGATGTCACCAACCGCGATGTCGGTGATGTTTCCCTTCAATCGATCCGTGAACTTTTTGAGGTTGTGTCGGGCGCTCCGAACGTAGATGTCGCTGACCCCGCTTGACTGCCGGGAGGCGATAAACTCGTTGGCCACCTGGGCGGTGGTACGAATGGCGATAAGGTCGGCACGGTTGGCTGCATAGAATCGGACGGCATCCGCAATCGGTATCTCACCGGCGGTCCGACGTGCGCTCACCCATTCGTCCATGGCGGCAGTCAAGGAGACCCCGAATCCGGCGGCCAGGTTCTCGCAGTGGGAGAGCATCTCCAGATTGCGCTTGGTCGCCTCGTTGCCGGTGTCGAAGCCATTTGCCAGCCTGACGGTGATCTGATTCGCGATCAGGCGGGCCTCTTCCTGACAGGCGAGGTGACGGTACTTCCGGTTTCCACCCTCCTTCCAATAGAGGGAAAACATGGGGTATCCATCCTTGCGATTCACCGTGTAGATCTTCACCCGGCAAGGGCCGGTTCCGATCTCTACGACACTGCTACGTTTGCGTTTCCGAGTCATCGGACGCGGTCGCCGTGTCAAGTGTGCTGGAATTCTTTCTGGAATTTCTGTCGCGGACTTTCCGAAATCTCCTAAGTCCGTTGATGTCGAGTCACTTGTGGCGTAACTCCTTAGTAATGGTCGGGCTGGCGGGATTCGAACCCACGACCCCCTGCCCCCCAGGCAGGTGCGCTACCAGACTGCGCTACAGCCCGCTCAATGAACGGACGGAGAGGCAAGCAAGGTAAATGCGGATTGGCAAGCACGGAAAATCATGACATTCCCAATGCATGCAACGCATTAAAACCGCCATCGTCGGAGCCAGTGGCTACACCGGAATGGAATTACTCCGCTTGCTGCTCGTCCATCCGGCAGTCGAGTTGGTCGCCGCGACGTCGCGCCAAGAGGCAGGAAAACCCTTGGCCGATGTCTTCCCACGCTTTCGCAAGGCTGAGGGAGCGGAGTTGAAATTCATCGCACCGGATGCCGATGCGATTGCCGCAACCGGTGCGCAGGTCGCGTTTTTGGCATTGCCTCACGGGGTTGCGGCCGAGATTGCGCGAGCATTGTTGGAGCGCGGGCTGCGGGTCATCGATCTCAGCGCGGACTTCCGCCTACACGATGCGGCGGTGTATCAGGAATTTTACGACCACCCCCACCCCGCGCCAGACTTGTTGGATGAGGCGGTTTACGGCCTGCCCGAGGTGCGGGCGGCGGAAATTCAGCGGGCCCGCTTGGTCGCATCGCCTGGGTGCTATCCGACGAGCATTCTACTGCCCTTGCTTCCCCTATTGCGGAGCAACTTGATCGACCCCAAGACGATCGTGGCCAACTCGATGAGCGGCGTCAGTGGTGCTGGCCGCAAGGCGGACTTGAGCCTTTTATTCTGCGAATGCAACGAAAGTGCCCGTGCGTATGGAGTTCCCAAGCATCGCCATCTATCAGAAATTGAACAAGAATTGAGCATCGGTGCCGGCGAGAAAGTGACGATTTCGTTCATCCCGCACCTGATTCCGCTCAACTCCGGGATCGTCACCACCACGACGGCCATGCTGCGGGATGAAGTCGTGGCAGACGCCGTGGGCACGGCGCTGGATCACGCCTATGCGGGTTCGGACTTTGTTCGTTTGCTCGGGCGGGGTGGGTGTGCGGACACCAAAAACGTCACTCGCACCAATTTCATCGACATCGGATGGGAGTACGATCCGCGGACGGGGCGGGTCATCCTGATGAGTGCCGAGGACAACCTCGGGAAAGGCGCTGGCGGACAGGCGGTCCAGTGTTTCAACCAAATGTTTGGGCTCAACCCAACTGATGGGTTGCAAAATTTTTAATCGCCGATCACTCTCCGCCCCCTTTTGGGACATTCATCCATGGACTTTCCATTCAACCGAATCAAAGGCGGCGTCGGCGCCCCGCAAGGATTTCTAACCAGCGCGGTCAGCTGTGGCATCAAGACGCCAGGCAGTAGCCGTCTGGATCTCGCGCTCATTTACTCAGAGAAACCATGCAGCTCGGCCGGCACCTTCACCACCAACCGCGTGAAGGCCGCACCCGTCCGCGTCTCGCAGGCACACCTTCGGAAAGGCGATCTCCGGGCGATCATCGCCAACTCGGGAAATGCCAATGCCTGCACCGGCGTTCAAGGCATTCATGACGCCAACGCCATGTGCGATGCCGTCGCCAAGCCGCTCAAGCTCAACCGCTCACAAATCGGCGTCGCCTCAACAGGAGTCATCGGCCTGCCCATGCCAGCCATGCGGATGGAGCCAAAGTATGACGAGCTTCTCGAACGCCTCGGCCCCAAGAATGGGTCGGATGTCGCCGCCGCCATCATCACCAGCGACACCCACGCCAAGGAAGTCGCGATCTCCTTCGAGATCGGTGAGCATCGCGTCCGGCTCGGAGGTTGCGTGAAGGGCGCTGGCATGATCTCCCCGAGCATGGCCACCATGCTCTGCTTCATCACCACGGATGCGAACCTCTCGAGCGACAACCTCCGTAAGGCCGTCCTTGAATGCGTTGAGGACAGCTTCAACCGCATCACCATTGATGGTGACATGTCAACCAATGACACCGTCATGGTTCTCGCGAATGGTGCGTCTGGGATGCCCGTGGCGCGTCGCAACAGCGCGGCATGTAAACAATTCCGTGAAGCGCTTCGTTGGTTGATGTTAGAACTCGCCAAAGCCGTCGTCCGCGATGGTGAGCGGGTCACCAAATTTGTCACCGTCAAGGTCGAGGGCGCCCGCACCTATCTGGATGCAAAAAAAGTCGCCGAGGCCGTTTGCAAATCCGCATTGGTGAAGTCGTCATGGAATGGTGGGGATCCGAACTGGGGTCGCATCATTCATGCCGTCGGTTACTCACGGGCTCGCATCCGTGAGGAACTGGTCGATATCCATATCGGCGGCAAGGCCGCATGCATCGGTGGCCTCCAAGCAAGCACTCCGATGGATGAACTGCGCGATGCAGTGGCGCACCCGGAGTTTGAAATTGTCATCAATCTCAATCAAGGCGACGCCGATTACGTCATGTATTCGAGCGACCTCTCTCCCGAGTACATCGACTTCAACCGCTCGGAGTATGCCTACTGGAAACAAGCTCGCAAAGACGGGCTGGTCTAACAGATTGCTACCGATGCGTTCGGCTCTGTGAAATCATTCGTTCGCAACAGGCACCACCAGTGTCGGAACGGGTGCCTTGCGGACCATTCCCTCCGCGACACTGCCAAGCAAAATCGAGGCAATCATCCCGTGACCATGCGATCCAACGACCACAAAGTCCGCGTGCTTTTCCTCGATACGCTCTAACAGCAAGTGAAGTGGGCTGCCATCTGCCAGGTGAGAGGTAGCCGATGGAATCACCGCAAGCGCCGTATCGAGTACTTCCTGCAGCTTGAGAGTTGCCCGGCGCCTTGCTTCTTCATGGAATTGGTAAATGGCAGGAAACTCGTCAGGAGTGAAGCCGTAGGCAGTGTAGCTGGGTTCTGGCTCGACGGCATGGAACAACTCCAGCGTGGCCCCGAAGGCCTTGGCCATCTCGATGGCTTGCTTGGTGACGCTGGGGGTGGCGTTTGAGAAATCAACGGCGGCAATAATCGTTTTCATAGCCTGCCAGCCGTACCACAGTCACGCACTGGTGTAAAGATGCATCGGCACTGACATGGCGGATCGCGCATTGCGCCAAGTAGAATGACACCGGCAGGCACCACGCCAGATTCTGAATCAATGCCGTTAAAGACCAGCCGTAACGCCGAAGGGTTCAGATTCTCAATCCGCGACAAAATGCCCCTTCGATTTCCAACGGATTTCCAACTTTTTGACCGTGCAAGACGGTTAACCATGCAACATCGAGAAGAACCACTAACCTAGAATACCCCATGAATACGCACAAAGACGCAAAATCGGTTCCAGAAGACCAGATGGCGGATCACTCCTCCCCATTCCGGGTCTCACGCGAAGTCGTGAAGGGCTGAACCATCACCCGCTAGCTTCCGAGATTCCTCTTCTTTGCTTCGCGGCTTCGCGTGAGTTCTCATGGAATCTCATGGAATCTCGTGATTCTGTGACGGATTTCGAGTGGATTTATATTCTGATTATTTCTGTCTCTTATGATTTTTTCGGGGTGGGACGGCATGCTGTTTGACACTGAATCGGGATAGTGAAGCCGCAGATCAGGGTTCGAGAAGGTCGACTTTATAGAAGCGGCGCTGGGTGCCACTCGGGATGGGGAAGATGCGTTCCTGGAAGCCGGAGACGCCGGGAATGTCTTCGACTGGGGTCCAGCTGTCGAGGTCATTGGATTGTTGGATGCGGAAGGTCAGGCCTGTAGCGCTGTGCCATCGGAAACGAAAATTGCCGACTGTGGCAGGGAGAACATAGGACTGGAGAGGGAAGTCAGCTTGTGCGGGATTGGTGCCGAGGCGGGATTCGGCGACGTCGGCGATGCCATCGCCATCGCTGTCGAGAGGGGCGAGTCGGAGTTCGCCGAGATTGAGCACGCCGGCGGGGGTGACGTTGGCGATGACGATGCGGGGGGCAAAGCCGGCAGCCTCGATGAGCAGTCGCACGGCACCAGGATTGACGAGCGGGAGACTGAAAGTACCGTCCGCAGCGGCCCTCGCACCGCTTAGCCATGGATAGTCGGGTAGGGTGATGCGGACATCGTTTTCAGCAAGAGCCCAAGGCAATTTTAAATCACCAAATAAGGAGCCACAAGAGGCGGCAGCAACAACGCGCACGGTCGCCATTTGACCACCAGATTGGTTACCAGCAGCGTCGCGAACCCAGGCGTAGACGCGGGCGAGGCCATTGGCATCCGGGGCCAGGGTCCATGCCTTGGCGGCGGTGAAGGCCTGCCAGACGAGCGGGGTACCAAGGGCGGGACTGTTCTGGATGGCGAAT
>CAILVZ010000212.1 GCA_903837825.1 Akkermansiaceae bacterium
ACGGGTTCCACTCTCGATGACCATGCCCGATTTATTAAACTGGCAAGCGAAATTCCTGATTTGCCGGATGATCCAAGAGAACGATGCGGATTGGCATGACATGGTTCCCGAAGAGGCATGGACGATGGCCGAGCGCCACGCAAAGCTCACCCGGTGGTGATGCGCGGGGAGTGGTGGTGAGAAATCGTGGGGGGGTAGTTGCTTTCCTTAAAGTTTCCCTAATATTTTGGGGGCAACATTTCAGCGCACTTGACCGAGGCACCGTGGGGTTTTAAAAATCTGTGATGACACCGATTTACGAGGGCAAAGCCAAGCGTCTCTGGGCAACTGAGAATCCCGAAACGCTCCGCATGGAGTTCAAAAACGATGCCACCGCCTTCAATGGTGAGAAGAAGGCCAGCTTCGAGAACAAAGGGCGTCTCAATAACGAAATCAGTACCTTGATTTACGGGTTTCTTGAGAATGCCGGGGTGCCAACCCATTTTGTGCGTAAGATCGACGAAACCAATGTCGAGGTGAAAAAGGTCACGATCCTAATGGTTGAGGTGATTGTTCGCAATTTATCCGCAGGAAGTTACTGCAAACGCACTGGCATTGCCGAAGGTCAGGTATTTTCGCAACCGGTCATTGAGTTCTCCTACAAGAGCGACGAACTCGGAGACCCGCTTATCAATGATGACTACATCCGTGAAATGGGACTGGCTACCCCAGAGGATTTGGTTCACTTGCGCAAGTCGGCCCTTCAAGTGAATTCGATTCTAACCGATTTCTTTGCCAAGTGTGGGCTCAAACTGGTGGACTTCAAACTCGAGTTTGGCCGCTTGGTTTCGGATCCATCGCAGATCGTACTAGCAGACGAGATCAGCCCTGATGGGTGTCGCCTTTGGGATCTCAAGACTGGCGAGAAGATGGACAAGGATCGCTTCCGCCGTGATCTTGGAAATGTGATGGAGGCTTACGCCGAAGTGTTAGGTCGTCTCAAGGCGAATTCGTGACCTCACTTGTCCTCGGGTTTTGCAGGTTTTTTCGCCTTCTTCTCGAGGAATTCGATGATCATTCCTGCCACATCTTGCTTGGAAGATTGTTCGATGCCTTCGAGACCCGGTGACGAGTTCACTTCCATGACCACCGGGCCGTGGTTCGAACGGAGGAGGTCTACGCCTGCGAGGTTGAGTCCCATCGCTTTGGCTGCGCTGATGGCTACGGCCCGTTCTTCGGGCGAGATACGCACTTTTTGAGCGGAGCCGCCGCGGTGAAGGTTTGAGCGAAATTCGCCGACTTCCGCTTGGCGCTTCATGGCAGCGACTACCTTGCCACCAATGACGATGCAGCGGATGTCCGCGCCAGCGGCTTCTTTGATGAATTCTTGGACGAGAATGTTTGCGTTGAGGTCCTTGAAGGCCTCGATCACCGATTCAGCCGCATTGGTGGTCTCGGCAAGAACGACACCGACACCTTGGGTGCCTTCTAACAGCTTAATGACCAAAGGAGCGCCACCACACATTTTGATCAGCTCACCGGTGGCATCTGTGTGATGGGCGAATCCAGTTACGGGGAGGCCGACGCCGCGCTTCGCGAGAATTTGGAGTGAGCGAAGCTTGTCGCGTGAGCGAGCGATTGCCACCGAATCGTTGAGGGTGAACACATTCATCATCTCGAACTGGCGCACCACGGCATTGCCGTAGAATGTGTGCTTCGCCGCAATGCGTGGGATGATGGCATCGGCCACCAGCTCTTCGCCATCCACATAGATGCGAGGTTTGCGGGAGGTGATATTCATGTAGCACCGCAGGTAGTCCACCACGCGGACCTCGTGGCCACGTGCGGTGGCTGCATTCACGAGAGCGTCGGTGCTGTAGAGTTTCGCATTTCGTGAGAGAATGAGAATTTTCATTGGTGGAGATTTAGGGGGTGAAAAAAGCGATTTGCACGCTCCTCAAATAGCCAACCACGCAGAAGGTCAATCCCAATCTTCCTCCGGTGGCGAGTGGGTGATCTGATCAGAATTTACGAATCGCTCAGCTGTTTTGGCGTGACCGATGGCGGCATGGAATCCATGATCAGTCGGAAATTCTTTGAATTATGACGGAAAAATTTGATGCATTCGAGATGAAGATGAAGGCTGCAGGGATGGGTGTGGCCGCGATCCGGGCGTTCGGGCGAAACTATGCAGCACTGCTCCGGAATGAATCCGGCATGATTCCCGAGGAGGTCATTTTGCCTGCCGAAGGGCTCGCTTCATTTGATGACATTTCATCTGCAGGGGATGTTGATGCGGCGCTACTCTCGCAGGCAGTGGTCATCAAGCTCAATGGCGGTCTCGGAACGGGGATGGGTTTGCAAGGACCGAAGAGTTTGCTGATGGTGCAGGATCGGGTGAATTTTCTCGATTTGATGGTTCGACAGATTCTGGATCTGCGAAAGGCCAGTGGTGCCAAGGTGCGATTGCTCTTGATGAATAGCTTTAGCACGAGCGCGCAGACCTTACAGCATCTTGAAAAGTATCGTGAAGAGGGACTCTCGGAGTCGGACGAGGTCGAGCTGATGCAAAACCAAGTGCCGAAGATTGATGCAGCTTCTCTTGAACCAGTCGTTTGGTCGGCCGATCCTGATTTGGAATGGTGTCCACCGGGTCATGGAGATCTTTATCCTGCGCTTGTAGGCAGTGGTTGGTTAGACCGTCTTCTAGCAGAGGGGGTGAAATATGCCTTTGTTTCGAATTCTGATAATCTCGGTGCGATTCTGGATCCTGCGATCTTGCGCTATTTCGCCGAAAGCGGGGCTCCGTTCCTCATGGAGGTGACACGCAGGACGGCGGCCGACCGCAAAGGGGGACATCTTGCGGTAAGGCGGGCGGATCATCGGTTGCTCCTGCGGGAAGTCGCGCAATGTCCGAGTGAGGACATTGAGGCATTCCAAGACATTGAGCGCCATCGTTATTTCAACACGAACAGCCTTTGGTTGCGCTTGGATTTGCTCAAAGAGCAGCTCGAGGCGGATGCGGGCGTACTGCCACTGCCGATGATTCGCAACCAGAAGACGGTGGATCCGCGTGACAAGAGCTCGACCCAAGTGATTCAGTTAGAAATCGCGATGGGTGCCGCGATTGAATGCTTTGAGGGTGCGGTGGCGATCGAGGTTCCGCGGAGTCGTTTTGCGCCCGTCAAGACCACGGGGGATTTGCTCGCTCTTCGGTCGGATGCCTATGAAGTGCTGGCGGATGGTCAAGTTCGGTTGGGCGCTTCACGAAATGGGGTGCCGCCGGTCATCGTTCTATCGGATGAATACAAGTTGGTGGATCAAATCGATGCCATTGGCAGTCCCAGTTTGCGGGGGTGCCACTCTCTGAAGATCCATGGTCCCGTTCAGTTCGGAACTGGAGTGGTGATTGAGGGCGATGTCGAAATCCAGAATTCATCGGGTGTGTTGCGGATGGTCCCTACTGGGGTCTATCGGGACCAGATTCTTGATCTTTCTTGATCGGTTTCCTTCGCCACTTTCAGATCCACTAGGGCGGTAAGATTCTTACTTTCTTACGATTACAGCACTTGCCAAGTTCGGGGTGATTGGTCTATCAGCTCTGAAGTTATGGCAAGTATTGGTCCTTTTGAATTTCCTTCTAGTGGCTTTGATGGCGTGGTTTTTGATTGCGATGGGACCTTGGTTGATTCGATGCCAGCGCATTTTGAGGCTTGGTGCGAGGCGCTGGCCATCCATGGAGCAGGCGGAATTTTCAAGGAGGATGTTTTCTTTGCGATGGGCGGTCGCCCCACTCTCGACATCGTGGTGGAGCTCAATGACAAATATAACCTCCACTTGAATCCAACTGCGGTTGCCTTGGCGAAGCGCGAGTGCTTTTTGAAGCGCTTGGATCGGGTGACCTTGATCGAGGAGGTGGCCGCATTTGCCGATGGACTTCGGGGGAAGATCCCGATGGCCATTGCGACTGGAGGTACCCGCATGGTGATTGAGAAGACTTTGAAAGTCGTCGGGATTTCCGACTGGTTCGACGAAGTCGTGACTGCGGATGATGTGGTGCATGGCAAGCCAGCGCCCGATATTTTCCTGAAGGCTGCGAAGCTGATGGGGTTGGATCCTACCAAGTGCCTTGCGCTTGAAGATGCACCTGCAGGCATCACATCGGCTCAGCGTGCAGGCATGCAAGTCATTGCGATTCCTTGTCCGCTGGTTTCCTAAGCGGGTGGTGGAGTGATGGTGCGGATCAAGGATGCGAGGGTCGCCATCGCCTCCTGTGAATGGGCTGCGGACACGCTGATGCGTAGCCTTGCGGCACCTCGGGCAACCGTCGGATAGCGGATTGCGGGGATCAGATAGCCCGATTCTTCAAATGCGGTTGATGCGGCCAATGCGTTGTCATTGCTTCCTAACAGGATGGGAACGATCGGTGTGCCTGATGCAGAGATGTGTGAAATATGTTCGTGAAGCTTTGTTCTCAAAGCATGCCCCGTGCTCCCGCGGATCAGAGCGAGCGAGGCCATGGCCGCGTGGGCGAGTGATGGTGGGGGTGCGGTCGAATAAATGAACGTTCGTGCGCGGTTGGTCAAGAGGTCCACCCAGTCGCGCGACGCGGCGAGGTAGCCACCTGAAAGGCCGGCAGCCTTGCTAAAGGTTCCCATTTGAAACGCGATGCGGTCTTGCAGATTTTCCTGTTCAGCGAGGCCCATGCCGTGGTCTCCAAGGACTCCGAAGCCGTGTGCTTCATCTAACAAAAGAAGTGCTTGGTAGGATTCGGTTAGGTTGACAATTTCCCGCAAGGGGCAGAGGTCCCCATCCATGCTGAAGACTGACTCAGTGGCTACGAGGATGCGTGCGGTGGGTGCCTTGGCGCGGATGTTGGTGAGTAACCGTTCCAGTCGCGTGAGATCGTTGTGTGGGAAGATCCGGAGGGTCGCGCCCGAGAGGCGGGCAGCATCGACGAGGCAAGCGTGGCATAGCTTGTCGAGGATGATGAAGTCCTCTTTTCCGACGATTGCAGGGATCGATCCCAGTGCCGTGGCGAAGCCTGACGTGAAGGTGATCGCTGCCTCGGTTTGTTTGGCATCGGCGATCGAATTCTCTAACAGGATGTGTGGAGGCAGGGTTCCACAAATGAGTCTGGAAGCGGCGGAGCCTGCGCCAAAACGTTTGGTTCCCTCGATGAGAGCGGCCTCGATCTCCGGATGTCTTGCGAGGCCGAGGTAGTCATTGGACGCGAAATTCCAAAGCGCTTTACCCTCACGGGTCACTTGCACCCCAGTGGGTGAGTCGAGGGGGCGCTGGCGTCGCAGCAGGCCTTCGGCAGCAAGTTGTTTGAGGGACTCGGCAGGGCTAGGCATGTTGGCGGAGGATGCCTGTTAGGATGCCGATGCTGGACGCTCAAGCGCCCAAGCGAGCAATTTGCTCGAGTCTTTCCAGACATTTGGCGTGGTGGACTTTAGTACGACCACGATCACCGCTCGCCCATTGAGGGATCCACTGCAAACGAGGCATCGGCCTGCGGCATTGGTGGTGCCAGTCTTGAGTCCGTCGCAGTAAGGCACGGACTTCAAAAGGTGATTCGTGTTTTCGATGCGGCGGGTACGGCCGTCATTGAAGCGGAAATCGAATGCCTTAGTGGCCGTGAACGAGCGAATGAGCGGACTGCGGTAAGCTGCGCGGGCCGCGATCGCCATGTCACGCGCGGTTGAATACTGGTTGGTTGCAGGAAGTCCGTTTGGGTTGACGAAGTTCGAGTTCCGCATGCCGAGCGAGGCAGATTTGCGGTTCATGAGTGAGGCGAAGGAAGCTAAATCACCGCCGACATCACGCGCCAGTGCGCGGGCCACATCATTCGCGCTCTTAACCATCAGCACTTTGAGGAGATCGCGGCGTGGGTAGCTCTCGCCGGGCTTCAGATCAAGTTTGGTGGGCTCGCAGGCTCCGTCGATGGACTTGATCGTAACCGCCTTGTCGATGTTGCCAGCATCGAGGACGCACAATGCGGTCACAATTTTCTGAGTGCTGGCGACGGGGCGTGGCTTATCGGCATTCTTGGCATAGAGCACTTTGCCGCTGACCACATCGATCACAATCGCGCTCTCGGCAGCGACTGGCGGTGGCGGCGTCGGAGGGATGATGGAGGATGATGTGGCCGTAACGCGCTGAGCGGATTGCACCGAACGTTGCTGGGGCAGGGGGCCTGGATTTCCTCCGCAGGACGTGATCAGCGCACCCGTAAATGAGAGAGCGAAGAGGCGGACACATAGCAACCGTGACATGCTCGTGATCATTGCCATCCGATGCCGCGCATCAAGCAGGGAATGCAGCCACTTACACCTTCGATGTCGAATCAAGGGTGGATACCGATTCCAAGCAATGTCTGGAATTTGGGGGAGCTGGTTTCTTGGTCGGCGACAATCGTTTCAATCTGAATGAATCCGGATTTCTCCATCATCGTGGCCAGATTGCTCTCGGAAAATCCCAACCAACGGTCCGCATACAGCTCCCGCGCTTCTTCAAACGTGTGTTGGAGGAGATCGAGGACAATCAGCCGACCGCCTGGTTTGAGGGCGCGAAACGCAGCATCCAGCGCGCGTTGTGGGTGCTCGGCATGGTGGAGGGCCTGGCTCAGGACCGCAAGATCGAGCGTACCATCATCGATTGGTGGGCTCTCAATGTCCCCCAGACGATACTCAAGATTTACTAGACCATTTTGGGCTGCGAGTTGCTGACCAAACTCGACCATTTTGGGTGAAAGGTCGACCGCGATGACTTTTTCGGCCCGCTGTGCGAGGAGTTGGGCAAGCGTTCCTTCGCCGGCGCCAAGGTCGGCCACCACGCGGTAGTTGAGGACCTTGATGAGGGCCTCGGCGAGGGCTTTCCAAGAACGCCCGGGCACATAGTCTTTGCCGAAGCGGCCTGCGAGTTCGTCGAAATACGCTCGGGCCGTGTCTTTGCGCTTTCGGAGCAAGTGGCGGAGCGCTGCACGATCGTCGGCGAGCTCCGGCACCTCGGACGCTGCAGCTCGGGCCACATCCATGAGTTCAGCGGATGTGGTGCAAGTGTAGATGTTGTTCTTGCCGCTCCGCTCATCGCTGACGAGCCCCTCGGCCTTCAGCTGCGAGAGGTGAGTGGAAATCCGGCTTTGGCCCATGCCGAGGATCTCCTGAAATTCGGCGACCGAGAGAGAATCATTTTCCGAAAGCATCAAAATTCTCAGGCGGGTAGGATCCGACAGGAGTTTGAGTGATTTCAGAATTGACTTCATGCGGATCATCATGCATCAACACATCACGATTTGACGATACGAAAGTTTAAAAACACATGAGCACCTACATTTTTTCTTCTGAATCGGTTGGCGAAGGCCATCCAGACAAAGTGGCTGACACCATTTCAGATGCCATTCTCGACGCTTGCCTTACGATCGATCCGAAGAGCCGCGTGGCTTGCGAGACCTTCGTGAAAAGCAATGTCGTGGTGGTCGGCGGCGAAATCAGCATCCCGAAGATCGGCAAGCAAACGCCTATTGGGACCGTCATCAACATCGAGAAAGTCATCCGCGAAGCCATCCGCGGTATTGGATACACCAACGACGACGATGTGTTCCACGCCGATAAGATTTTCATCAACAACTACCTCACACCTCAATCCCCTGACATCTCTCAAGGTGTCGACGCGAAGAAGGCGGACGGTAAAAAGCATGCTGAGCAAGGTGCCGGCGACCAGGGCATCATGTTTGGATATGCGTGCAACGAGACGCCTGAGTTGATGCCTGCGCCGATCATGTTCGCCCATCGCCTCGGTCGTGAACTCACCCGCATCCGTAAGGCGGGTAGACTTGCCAAGTGGCTTCGCCCCGACGCGAAGTCCCAAGTGGCTGTCGAGTATGTCAATGACAAGCCGACCCGCATCGTGAACGTGGTGATTTCGACGCAACACTCCGCCGACGTCGAGCACGCAGTGATTGAGAAATTTTGCATCGAGCAAGTGATCAAGAAAGTCCTGCCGAAAAACATGCTGACCAAGGACACCGAGTATCACATCAATCCTACTGGAAGTTTCGTCGTTGGCGGACCACAGGGAGATACGGGGCTCACGGGTCGTAAGATCATCGTTGATAGTTATGGTGGCATGGGTCGCCACGGTGGCGGTGCTTTTTCTGGTAAAGATCCGTCAAAGGTCGACCGTTCCGCTGCTTACATGGGCCGCTGGGTGGCGAAGAATGTGGTCGCTGCGGGCCTTGCCACGCGCTGCGAAATTCAGTTCGCTTACGCCATTGGTCATCCACAACCGCTTTCAATCCACATCGATACTTTCGGAACTGGTTCGGTTAGCGATGCGAAAATTCTTGCTGCGGTGAAGAAGACTTTCTCCTTCAAGCCAGCGGACATCGTCAAGCAGCTCAATCTTCTCCGCCCGATTTATTCGAAGTCCACCAACTATGGTCACTTTGGTAAAGACGACTCGGATCTCACTTGGGAAGCCACCGACAAGGTTGCTGCTCTCAAGAAGGCAATTGGCTGATTTTTCAATTAATAAATAATAACATGAGCTTCACAGACTACAAAGTTAGAGATATCGGCCTTGCCGATTTCGGTCGCAAGGAAATCGAGATCGCCGAGCACGAGATGCCCGGACTGATGTCCACCCGTGAGAAATACGGCAAAGAAAAGCCGCTGCAGGGCGTGCGCGTGATGGGATCACTCCACATGACGATTCAGACCGCGGTTCTCATCGAGACGCTCGCCGATCTTGGTGCTGAAGTGCGCTGGGTGAGTTGCAATATTTTCTCGACTCAGGATCATGCGGCTGCGGCGATCGCGGCACGTGAAATTCCAGTCTATGCTTGGAAGGGCGAAACTCTCGAGGAGTATTGGTGGTGCACCTGGAAGGCTCTGGTCAATCCAGAGGGCCTTGGGCCGCAACTGATCGTTGATGATGGTGGTGATGCGACCTTGCTTATCCACAAGGGCTATGAAATGGAGAACGGTTCAGACTGGATCAACACCGCTTCTGAGAGCCATGAAGAGCAGGTCATCAAAGATTTGCTCAAGGACATCAAGGGCAAGCAGCCTGGAATTTTCCACGAGATCGTAAAGGAATGGAAAGGCGTCTCCGAAGAGACCACGACGGGAGTTCACCGTCTCTATCAGATGGCTAAGGCTGGTACGCTTTTGGTGCCTGCAATCAACGTCAACGACTCGGTCACCAAGTCCAAGTTCGATAACCTCTATGGCTGCCGCGAGTCGTTGTTAGACGGTATCAAACGCGCCACTGATGTCATGATTTCTGGCAAGGTTGGCGTGGTTTGCGGTTATGGCGATGTCGGCAAGGGTTGTGCCCAAGCGCTTCGCGGTGCGGGTGCGCAGGTCGTGGTGACAGAGATCGACCCGATCTGCGCCTTGCAGGCAGCAATGGAAGGATTCCGCGTTCTAACCATCGAGGATACTCTGGGCTGGGGCGACATCTACGTTGCGACGACCGGTAACAAAGACATCATCCGCCTTGAGCACATGGAAAAGATGAAGGATCAAGCGATCGTGTGTAACATCGGTCACTTCGACAATGAGATCCAAATCGACAAGCTCAACAATGC
>CAILVZ010000213.1 GCA_903837825.1 Akkermansiaceae bacterium
ACCCTATGTCAAGGACGCCTTTCACCGACACCTGATCCACGGCGATCAAAAAGCGGTTTCCCCCACCCCTTCCGGTACCAAGGCTGCCGCACACCTCTCCTTCATCATCCCTGCCGGAAAATCGATCACCGTGCGCTGCCGATTGCACGCGCGCCTCGAGTCCAATGGATTTTCTAACTTCGAAGAGTTCGACGAAACCTTCGCCCGCCGCATCGAAGAATGCGATGCCTTTTACGATGAAGTCATCACTCCCGGAATTTCCGCAGAAGAACGCATGATCTGCCGCCAAGGCTACGCTGGCCTACTCTGGACCAAGCAGTTTTTCTATTACGTTGTCGACGATTGGTTGAAGGGCGACGGCAAGAGTGAACCCTCCGAAGCGCGCCTCAAGGGCCGCAATGCCGATTGGCAAAATTTCTTCGCCCGTGACATTCTATCGATGCCGGACAAGTGGGAATACCCGTGGTTCGCCGCGTGGGACACGGCATTCCACATGATCCCATTCTCCGCCGTTGACCCGGATTTCACCAAGAACCAGCTCCTCCTCCTCCTCCGTGAGTGGTACATGCATCCAAATGGGCAACTGCCCGCCTACGAGTGGAACTTTTCCGATGTGAACCCGCCGGTACACGCATGGGCGGTTTGGCGTGTCTATAAAATCTCCGATCAAAAGGGCAACCGCGATTTATTATTCCTCGAACGCGCCTTTCAAAAACTACTGCTCAACTTCACCTGGTGGGTCAACCGCAAGGACGTCGAGGGGCGCCATGTGTTTGGTGGTGGCTTCCTCGGACTCGACAACATCGGAGTCTTCGACCGCTCGCATGCACTCCCCGGCGGTGGCCGACTCAACCAAGCGGACGGCACGGCATGGATGGCTTCATTCTGCCTCACCATGCTCGCCATCTCATTAGAATTGGCATTAGAGAAACCGGTCTATGAAGACATCGCCTCGAAATTCTTCGAGCACTTCGTCAACATCTCCGATGCCATCAACTCACTCGGTGGCACAGGCCTCTGGGATAAGGACGACGGCTTCTACTACGACCAGCTCATCATCAATCACAAAGATCCGATCCCACTCCGCATTCGCTCGCTTGTCGGACTCTTACCGATGTGCGCCGTTACGGTTCTCAAACAAAAGACGATCGATGCACTCCCGAGCTTCCGCAGGCGCATGGACTGGTTCCTAACGAATCGACCCGACCTCCTGAAATACATCACCGTGCGCCGCGTCACAGGAAACAAAAACCCTGGCCGCTGTCTGCTAGCCATTCCTTCTGAGGCACGCCTTCGCAAGTGTCTCACTTACATGCTCGACCCTAACGAATTTCTATCGCATTTTGGCATTCGCTCACTGAGCAAGGCTCACGGTGAAAAACCCTTTGTTTTCGAACACGAGCACCAACGGCACGAGGTCCCCTACACACCCGGCGAGGCCACCACCGACATGTTCGGAGGCAATTCGAATTGGCGCGGCCCAATCTGGTTCCCGATCAATTTCCTGATCATCGAAGCCCTCGAACGCTATGACTATTTTTATGGCGACACGTTCAAGATCGAGTATCCCACGGGATCAGGCCACCTTGCGACGCTTCGCGAGATCGCCATCGACCTGTGCGACCGCTTGATTTCGCTTTTCCTGCCGGATACCGAAGGTCACCGGCCCTGCTTCGGCGGGGCAGAACGCTACGGCAGCGTTAGCCACTGGCAAGACCTCCTGCTGTTTCACGAGTATTTCCATGCGGAGACCGGAGAAGGCCTCGGCGCCTCGCACCAAACGGGGTGGACCGCACTCGTCGTCCGGTTGGTACGCGAACGCCGCGAAAAACTCATGCATCCGCCGGGTTGGTCGAAGCGCCACCACCCGCAACAAACTTCTGCGGAGTAAAATCGTAAAATCGGCTCTGGCATGAGCGAACGGATCGGGTAGATTTACTAGAGATCCAAATCACCATGCCAGCCTCGCCCCTTGCCGATTGCTTCAACGATCCCGCCACTTGGTGTGTGATCCCATCGGGCTTAGCCGTGGGCACGCTTACCAGTACAGAGGGCCCCGATGGAAAAATTGGACTGCGCCTCGACTATGATTTTCGCGGGGGCACCGGATTCATCGTAGCACGCAAGGAAATTGAATTTAATCTAACAGATATTTTCGATCTGATTTTTTCCATCCGGGGTGATGGCCCACCGAACCATTTTGAATTCAAGCTCATCGACCCCAGCGGATCAAACGCATGGAGATACCTAAGAGAGCATTACCAGATGCCAGCGGATTGGACGCAACTCAAGGTTCGTGAGCGCGACCTCCCATTCGCATGGGGCCCTGCCGGTGGTGGTGCACCCTCAGCCGTCGGAGCAATCGAACTCGTCATCGTCGCCGGCCCAGGCGGAAAAGGCAGCGTATCATTTTCTAACATATCGTTAGAAGATCCCACGCTTCATTTGAAGCGATCCACAATGGCATCGAGTCAAATCCCTAGCCATCCACCCAACTCGGTTTTTAAATCCTCACCATCGGGCGGATGGAAAGCTGCGCCAAATGACCCCGCACCATGGTGGTCGGTCGACTTCGGCGGCCCCCTCCGTTTCGGAGGCCTGGTGATCGACTGGCCCTCACCTCTCGCATCACGTGCGTATGATCTTGAGCAATCGGCCGATGGCACCACATGGACCACCCTGCACCGAGCCACCCACGCTTCGGGCAGCCGCAGCCACATCCCCACCCCGGGGGCGGAAGCTCGCTTCCTCCGATTCAATTTCGCAAGCATCGAAGGCGCTGGGATTGGCTCGATCACCATGCGACCCGATGCGTTTTCAAGCACGCCCGATGAATTCATCCACGCGGTGGCTGCTGACTTCCCGCGCGGTTGGTTTCCTCGGTACTGGCACCGCGAGCAATCCTACTGGACTCCAATCGGATCCCCAGAAGGCACGCGTCGTGGCCTGCTCAATGAGGAAGGAATGGTGGAGGTCGATGAGGCGGGCTTTTCGTTAGAACCGTTTTTTCTAACACAAAATCAAATGGTCAGTTGGGCAGATGCGAAGATCACACGCCACCTTCCAGCAGACGGCTCCCCATTTCCATCCATCACTTGGGAGACAGATGATGCAGCGCTCAGCATCCAGCCGTGGGTCGATGGCATTGGTAACTCGATGGCCCTGCGAGTGAATTACCGAATCGAAAATCGAACCACCGACGCCTTGCAACTCGCGATCGCAGTACGCCCATTCCAAGTCAATCCTCCGTGGCAAAAGTTTGGCAAACTCGGCGGCATCAGCCCGATCCAATCGATCACCTGCACCGCAGATGAAATGAGGGTGGATCAAAAATTGGTTAGAGCAAATCGCTCAGCCGACGCATGGGGCGCTGCAGCCTTCGAAGAAAACGGCGTGGTAGGATTTCTCGCTCGGGGAGAAATCCCACAACGCTCCGAAATCACCGACCCATCCGGCCTTGCATCCGCCGCGATGGCATGGTCGGTACCGCCCAACAGCGAGGGCGTTGAAATCACGCTCACGATGCCATTTTTTGATGATGCCGTGGCACTGTCCCCTAACAGCTTTGCCAACGCGGTCGCTCATTGGCGATTCACACTCGCATTGCCGGATTGGAAAGTTCCCGCAATCGCGCGTGATGCGATCGCCAGCTTTCGTAGCGGGGCAAGCCACATTCTTATCAACCGCGACGGTCCAGCGATCCAGCCAGGCCCCCGCCGCTACACGCGGTCATGGATCCGCGACAGCGTGATCATGGGTGCCGCAATGGTAAAGGCAGGCCAACCCCACGTGCTGCGAGATTTTCTAACATGGTACGCCCAATTCCAACGCGACGATGGATTCATCCCATGTGTGGTCGATCGTACCGGGGTCGACTGGCTCGTCGAGCACGACAGCCATGGTCAATTTCTCTGGGGAATCTGTGAAAATCTCCGCAACGATGGAGACATCGAATTCGCCTCGTCGCTTTGGAAATCGGTTCGATCGGCCGCGACCTATATCATCCATCTCCGGGCTCAACGTATGACTCCGAATTATCGCGAGCCAGCTCGATCGGCGTGTTACGGACTCCTGCCAGAGTCCGCAAGCCATGAGGGCTACCTCGCCCATCCAGTTCACTCGTATTGGGACGACTTCTGGGGAATCCGTGGCATGGAAGCCGCAGCCGAACTTGCCGATGCCCTCGGCCATCAAGATGACGCTCAACACTGGCGAGCGGACGCTCAGGCTTTCCTTCAAGACGTGCTAAAATCGATCCGTGGAGTCATCGCAGACCACAAGCTAAACTACATTCCTGGCTCCATGGAATGGGCCGATTTCGATCCAACCGCGACCGCAAATGCCATCGGCCAACTCGATTTCGCCGACGATCTTCCCGCCGAGCCACTCTATCAGATGTTGGATACCTACATCACCGATTTTCGACGCAAGCACCGAGATGAAATTCCATGGTTCAAATACACCGCATACGAGATTCGCATTATCGGCGCATTCGTCCGAGTCGGCATGCGGGACGAAGCAAACGAGCTGCTAGAGTTCTTTTTGTCCGACCGCAGACCCATCGAGTGGAACCAATGGCCGGAAATCTCGTGGCGCGACCCACAAGCGCCGGGCCACCTAGGAGACGTTCCGCACACCTGGATCGCAGCCGAATATATGCTCGCTCTCACATCGATGGTCGCAAGCGAACGCGAAGCATCCGGCGAGATGATACTTGCTTCTGGCCTGCCATGGCCATGGATCGCCGAGGACAACGGCTTCGCCGTGACTGGCCTGCTCACGCGCTACGGGCCACTTAATTTCGCCATCCACGCACCCGATTCAAGCCAAATCTCCATCACGATCAGTGCTCGGATTTCAATGCCGAACGGCGGTTTATGGATCGCACCGCCGATGCCAACTGGAACGCAAATCATCGCAGCCATCACCGATGACGGAAAACCATTTGAAATCACGACGGATGGCAAGTGGGTCTCGATTCAATCCCTCCCCGTCACCGCAACCCTCACCCTCGGCCAATCAAACCCATGACCCTCAGCTCCAATCGCTCGCGAATTCTCAGCAATGGAACCCTGCGTAGCCTTATCCTTCCCGGGGGCCAAGATGGATTGTTTTTTGATTGGGTCGCACTGACCCGATTCTCGGAAAC
>CAILVZ010000214.1 GCA_903837825.1 Akkermansiaceae bacterium
CAATCTTTGATCAAGAGCCCGACTGTGCCGCTCAGAGGTTCATTCACTTGATGTACGGATAAAGTATCACTAAAGTATCACTTCATGAGAACCGAGCTGGTAACTACCCTTAAACGCAAGGCCACAGAGATCATCGCCGGTCTCGAGCAAGATCACGAACCAGTCTTGATTACGCAGCATGGTAAGCCTGCGGCATATCTCATCGATGTAGAGTCGTTTGAGGCGCTCAATCAGCGGATCGCCATACTCGAGGGGATTGCCAGAGCCGAGCAGGCTATTGATCAGGGAAGGGTCGTCTCCCACGAAGATGCGAAAAACAGAATGGGAAGATGGCTGAGCTAATTTGGACGGAACCGGCCTTGAGCGACCTGGATGCTGTCGCCGATTACATCGCTCTCGACAAACCAACGGCAGCGAAAGCGTTCGTTCAGATGGTCTTCTCGCATGTGGAGCAACTGCAAACGCACCCAGAAATCGGCTCCCGCGTCAGAGAGCTTCCCAGCTCACCATACCGTCAAATCGTGGAGCCTCCATGCCGGATTTTTTACAGATTCAATGGTCAAAAAATCTTTGTTCTCCACGTGATGCGCGGAGAAATGCGCCTGAGAGCGCAGCGACTGCAGCACCCCAACGTGGAACCCAGCAAATAAAGGTGAACTTTGTTCGTAAATTTCAGTGCATGATGAGATTAGACCCATGCAGAAGGTCAACCGTGAATCGATTGCCCGTAAGTGGAGACAAGTCATACAGCTTGAGCGAGTTAAATCCAATGGTGCCCTGCGAATGATAACTCAGGCTGTTGCCCATATCCTCGAAGAAGTAGAGCAACTATGAGTCGTCGAACGTGCTGACCTAGCTGACCGACTAATGGCATCCCTCGTTCACGACATCCCTCCTGATATCGGGCAACAACAGATGGAGAACTGCCAGTGCACCCCAAGGTCAGCTTTTTAACCAAAACGGAATGGGCCCTAGAAAAATGCAGGATTAATTAATGAAATTAGCATCAGCAGGTTATACCCAAATTAGGTGCTTGTGAGGCTAACGCATTCACGCCGCATTTTCAAAATACCTCATTGCCAAGTCTTAGCGCTGGCTTTTGTAAAGCGCCAGGCGCCCCAGCTCTCCGGACGGACCGACCCCTGGGATCTCCTCTGAAATAATTTCAGCCTCTAGCGCTGGGTTCACAGGCTGGACGATCCACTTTGCTTCTCGCAAAGTTTCAGGAGAAGCCGCACCTGGTTGATGGTGTCCCAAGAAAAACTGGATCGTGTTAGACCCGGAGGCGATAAATGCAATGCGGTCAGTCCCCACCTTTTGTTTCACTTGGTGGGCGAATTTTTTGGTGTTTTCTCCGTAAGGTTGACGGGCCGCAGTACTGAACCAAACGGCTTGAATGCTCAGTCCTACCGCAAGCGCCACGCCGATCGCTCCGTAAACCATCGGGTGCAAGCGCCACTTGCGAAAGGTAATGACGCAAAAGTAGGCGCTCAAGAGGGCGGCGGTTGGGTAGGCCGGAAGAATATAGTCGGCGGTCTTGGCGGCCGTCAGTGAGAAAAAAGACAGCACAAGGAACACCCACAGAATTGCGGGACGGAGCGCATGCTGCCGCCAATTTCCACGAGTAATCGTCCAGATGGCTGCGGTGGCGGCGATGGACC
>CAILVZ010000215.1 GCA_903837825.1 Akkermansiaceae bacterium
GCGCCCAGAGACACGATGACAAGAAGGTTGGCGCGGATCTTCGAATCGCGCTCACCGAAGTCCTGAAGCGAGGCAAGACCGCCTCGATTGTCGTGTCGCGGGCGCGGGCGCGCGACATTGACGGATTTTCTCTGCTCATGAGACTTGGGAAGTTTCCCGCGCAGCCACGCCAGCTCGTGGCGGGGATCAGCAGTTGGCTTGAGGCATTTGGCCACTCTCCTCCTCCCAATGGAAAGCCCATGCCAATTAACTTGGTCATGACCTTCTGTGCGAACTTGGTGAACCAAGTTATCCAATCGGGAACCAGGCAGGGCTTGCAACCCTGTTTTGAACAGCTGAAGGGGCTTGGATGGCTTGCAGATCCAAAGACCGTCAATTCTGTTGCGACAAACTACCCGCAATTCAACGAGTGCACCATTCAAGGCACAGAGGAGGAAAAACAAACCGCGTTGGAGGCCATCTTGAAAGACCCGGCATTCGACCTCCGATTTGGTGATAGCGCCGAGTCGTTCCGGCAAATGTTTGCGAATGGTGGCATGGACTATTTCTTTTCGCTGATGACCCGTCAGGCCGAGGCATCAAAGAGAAAATCCATTCTCGGAGAACGACTGCAGAAAACGTTGGGCGACCTGTCGGAGCTGATTCAAAAAGGACTCCCAGGGGAGTCGAGTGCGATGGAAGAACGCAATCGCTCGATCGATGCCTGGCTGACGGCACTAGACAAAAAGCTAAAGGAGCCCCGGAAAGAAGAGGAGCTGATTGATCCCGTCACAAAGCTAAGCGCAGGGCTAAGGGCTTTCGTAAACATCGATCCCGATGAATTGGATGATATTCCCGTGAAAGCGATTGCCTCCAGAGTCCCCGTACAAGCCTACATTGAGAGGCAGGCACGAAACTGGCAATCGCGACGATCCGAATGGGAGCATTTGGATCGGATAGGAATTGCCGACGGGTCGGAGGCACAGAAATTGCTCGGCTACCTTATCGAGGCAGCGGATCTTTCATCGGTGGGAAAATTCTTCAAGGACGAACTCGGGGAGTTGACTTCGCGGGCGGATTGCAAGCAATCAAGGCGCTATCTTGCTCATTCATTAGGCAACGCACTCTTGAACGGCAACGGGCACAGGGCGAAGCATCAGGATCCAACCGAAACACAGGCTTTGCTGGAACGGCTGGCGATTGCGGAGGAACAGCAGGACGATAGTCCGGAGAATTCCCCTCACTACATTTCAGTGATCAAACCATTTCTCAGTTCACTCAGTGCTATTAAGACCAAAGGAACCAACGATCGCCCGCCCCAGCCGGGGGATAGCGAACTTGTGGCGATTTCACAGATGCCATGATACTAACAACTTCCTAACAGCCATGCAGCAGATCTTCGTATTTCCAAACACCGGCCACCACTATTCGTTCGTTCCGATCGCAAAAGAGGTTTTATCCAAAACCCCGAAAATCAAGCAGCTCTGTGATCAGGGTAAGCAGGGATGGAGACCGCTTAACTACCCGTGGATCAGGGGACGCTTTGCCAGCAAAGATGGCGCCCCGGGTTTGTGGGTCGCAATCGAAAGCAACATGGGAACGATCAAACGGGGTTCCATTTTCGAACCGCGACGCGAAGTGCCGACCGGCGACCGGGAAAATCCAACTCCGTATGCCTCAACAGACGTCACCAGATTGCCGAAAGGTGAGCATATCGTTGAGATCAAGATGCCCGTCGACGGTGTGACCACCGAGGTCGTCTCGTTCCAAGTCGTGTGGAAAGAACCAGCCGCCGTTGAGCCAATCAATGTGGATCTGGTGATCGATTTTGGTAACACCCGATCAGTGGTGCTGGCGCTCGAAGACGTTGCCAGCCAGGGCGGTAAATTATCGGCGGTTTGCCGCCCAATCCGATTCATGAAGCAGGGCTGGGATTACCAAGAGCTGAAGGGGGAAGATCGCGCCAAAGATACCAGCCAAATCATCGATTCCTGGTTCGTGCTTCATGAAACGATGTTTTCTGATTCCGAGCCGCCTGCCCCCGGATTCAATCCTGTGACCGAAATCGAGGAAGAACAGACAACCGTCAAGGGCGGCTTGCTGAAAAGCGATACGATCCAGAAGCGCTATTTTGCAACAGCGCGAGTTCCCCAAATGTTCGTGGAATTATCGCCCGTAGTCATGGGGGATGCCGCACGCGATATCCTTGCGACCATCAACCTAAAGGACGGAGGGAATTATTCTCTCAGCTCCCCCAAGCGATATGCGTGGGATCGTGATCCCGTTGGACGCGATGGAGTCTCATGCTGGACCATGGTTTTGAACAGGTGGAACCCAGAATCGCGATCGATCCATCGCCTGCCGCAGCTGGGTGGTTCCATGTTCCGATTCCTACCTTTGGACGGCAGAGATGATTGGAATATTTCCAATCCGCCAAACGAAGAGCAAGAGCAGGCGAGGCGCCCCCGGGCACGCCCGGAACAGGCGACCTACTCACGCGGGGACACAATGATTTGGGCCGCACTCCACATCCTTGAGTTGTCATATCGTCAGATCACCTCGGAAGAGTGGAGCAGTGGCAACCAAGGGTTCATACCCCGTCGGCTCCGGCGTATCCTGGTGACCTATCCATCGGGATGGAGCGAACCCGAGAAAGATGCTTATCAGTCTCGCTGGCAGCGCGCCATCGATATCTTCTCCCTTTCTCGCCTGATGTCCCGGAAGCAAGTTGTGGAGGGCGGTGATACGCCTGAATTGATTATGGATCTGGACGAGGCCGTGGCCAGCCAACTTCCGTTCGTCTACTCCGAGATCAAGCGGATGGGGGACATCGGTGAGAACTGGATAAATCTGGTCGGCCGGGGGGACTCAGAAAAGGAGGCGAAGGTTCGTCTGATGACTATAGACATCGGAGGTGGCACGACGGATATTGCGGTAGTGCAGTACGGTGATTCGCTTCAAGGCGAAGGTGTAAACCTAAATGCCGAACTTCTATTCAGGGATTCGGCATCCACAGCAGGAGATGCTATCGTTAAGGAAATCATCGAAAAGGTGCTGCTTCCAAGTATTGGCGGACGTTTTCGCGACGATGAAATCAAGGCCGAGCAGTTTGAGAATTTTTTCCTGAGCCACGACACATCGGATGAGCTGAAGGCTAAATGGTCTCGCATCACGAAGTTGGTATTGGTCCCCATCGTGCGACAGTGGCTTCAGGATCTGGCAAAAGGAACCTACGGTGACCCGGATACGGGCTTGGGTTGGTCTCCCGATCGGATTCTCGGCAGCGAAGGGCGACTTGTTGATGCGGACGCTTTGGATGAGTTGAATCTATTCGCCCGGGAAAGCTCATTGGGTGAGGACGTGCTCCAGGATTCAGAGTCAATCGGGTTTTTTCCGGAACATGTTGCCGATTGCGTTAAGTGGATTCTGCGGCCGGTGATCCAATCCCTTGCGAAATATGTATGCGCGTTTGATGTGGATCTTGTCACGCTAAGCGGCAAACCCTCTGAATTGCCTCAGGTAAGGGAATTGCTGGAGGAGTTGTTGCCTATCGAGTGCCATCGGATCATCCAGGCAAAGAACTTTATGGCGGGCGATTGGTACCCCATGTCCTCGGACAACCGAATCAACGACGCAAAAACAGTGACTGCCGTTGGAGCTGCTCTCTATCAAGCAGTGCGGAATGGGAAAATTGATGGTTGGAAAATCAACCGGAGCACCCAACCGCCGGCCAAGGCAAGCGGACATTTCGACAACTACTGGGTTGCTATGCCAAAGAGGGGTAATAGAAGCCGGACGACCCCATATTTTACCAGCGGCCCGGATGAAACGGTTGATGATTTAGAAATCATGATCGGAACAAAGATTGGTAGGATGCGGTTCAGGGAGGCCAAGCCCGAGCAGGTCTACAGATTCCGCTGGACCGAGGGGGGGAAACCCAAGGATGGTGCTATCAACCAAATCCTGAAAGTGACGCTCCAGCGTTTCTATGAGAATCCTTCGGATGAGATCGAGCAGCTCAGGTTAGTAAAGGTAGAGTCTTCCGGAAGCGGTGAGCACAGGGAATACGAGATCGGGGTCGATGTGGAGCTGCAGCCCTGTACCCTCGACGACGAGGAGTTCTGGTTGGATAGCGGCAAATTCGAAGTCATGTGGAGCTGATCATTATGGAAAATGACCTCATCATGTCACTGCGCAGCGCCATTGAGGAGCTGACAACGGAGATCCGCACCATGCGTGGTGCAGGATCTGCCGGTGCCTCCAATGCGGGTCATTCAGGCAATTCCATTGCTGCCGGCGAAAGCGACGAACAGGAATTCCCCGTTTCCACTGGACCTACAATCGATCGCGGAGGCATAGACCCAAATGATCAAGCCACTGCTTCAGTTGCTGATCTCAACGAAGATGTAGAAAAAGCGCAGGAGGAATTGGATCAGC
>CAILVZ010000216.1 GCA_903837825.1 Akkermansiaceae bacterium
GGCGAAAGGGAGGGGAGTCTCGGAGAGATGAGGCGGTGGCGACGGAAGGTCGCGAGCAGGGTGGGAGAGCGGGGGATGATTCAGCCAACTGAGGGATGGGGTTGAAGCGCAACTGCTCCAGCTGCAACGGTGGGGGGGGTAAACGACCTGATGTACGGAGCTAGCGCGGTGCAAATTGCCCAGGTGTCAGCCAAACAAGGAGCGAGTCTCTTGAAATCGGGAGAGGTGCAAGTATTTGCAATCACAGTGGAAGAGGTCCAACGCCTGATGGATATTGACAACCAAGCACAAGTTGACCGAACTAGCAAAGGGGAGAAAGAAGTTGGCCAAACCCACGTAAACCCCAGGGTACAAGAGACACTCGACAAGTACAAGGATATATTTGCCAAACGAGTTCCAGAGGGGACAGGGGAAGCACGGGCAGGCTTACCGTATGCCATGATGAAAATACCTTTAGTGGAAGGGGCGGAACCTGTGAAACAGCGACCCTTCCCCATGAGCGAAGGGGAGAAATATATCCTGAAACAACTGATAGATGACATGCTAAAACGAGGAGCAATAGAGGTGGCACCGTTGGATTCACCATGGTCGGCGCCTATCCTGCTGCTGAAGAAAGCACCGAGTGAAAGAACGGCGCTAAACGACCTGTATCGCATAGTCACGGACTACCGATTGTTAAACAAAATTACTAAACCGGAATATTACACACCACCAACAGTCAGAGAAATCATAGACTCTCTGGTACACGCCAAGTACTTCTCAAAATCGGATGCGTGTACAGGGTTCCACCAACTCGGCCTGGACCCGGCGGACAGAGTCAAAACAACCTTTACGTGCCTTCTGCCAGGAGGCGGAACGCAGCGGTACCAGTTTAAAGTCGCGTGTTTGGGACTGGCGGGATGCCCAAGTGTATTCCAGAAAATGATGGACTCAGTGATCGCAGGAATAAACGAGGAAGAGATGTCCAAACCAGCAAACATGCGTAGCTCAATACATGCGTACCTAGATGACTTCATCTTTGCATCAGCAACCATCGACGCACATGTGGAACTGATGGAGAAAGTATTCACGCGTTTACGGAACCATAAAATTTTTCTACATCCGCAGAAATGTGAGTGGTTAGTTGAAAAGATTGATTTCTTAGGAATGCAGATCAGTCAGAATCGAGTACGTATTTCGGAGGAGAAAGTAAAAGCCCTACGAGAGTACCCTGCTCCTACATCTCTATTGGAATTGAGAAGATTTGTGGGGTTTGTGACGTACCTGTCGGCATTTATTCCCCACTTCAGTGAGAAACTAGCTAACCTCACGGATTTATTGAAGGATTGTAGCGGTCGCCCCAAATACCGGTTTGTGTGGGGGCCATCGAACCAACGAGCGTTTGATAACATCATCGAAGATTTAATAGCAAGCCCCGGGCTGCTAATGCCGGACCACCAGGGAGAGTTTATCCTAGAATGTGACGCAAGCGGTATTGGCCTAGGGGCAGTACTGTTCCAGCAAGTAGGAAAGAATATATATCCAGTGTGGTATCTGTCCAAGAAACTGTCAACGGCAGAACGAAATTACTCAGTAAGAGACAGGGAAGCGTTGTGCGTAGCTTGGGCGTTGAAGAAGTGTCAAGGTTATCTAGCATTACGACCGTTCACACTTTATTCCGACCACGAGAGCTTAAGTATGTTTTTGGATCAACCTAGGTTAAAAGGCCGGGACTGGCGCTATGCGGAAGTAATTTCACAATTCACATTCCAACAGAGGTACAGAAAAGGGGAAGAAATGGTTTGCCCAGATGCACTCTCCCGAGCGTTTGCGGAGGGCCCCCCAACAGAGGAAGGAGCATGGACAGACATTCTCCATGATGGGAAGCACAGTGCAATATTTAACAACGAGCAGTGGACACCGGTTGAATATTATCAAGGAAGTGGAAAAGAAAAAGCATCGGTCACAGGAGTGCGTACATTACGTCTATTCCCGGTTCAAAAGAATTCAAGCAACAAGAACCAGAAACCGGGAGGTAAACGGGATCAAAAGGAACCCGATACTGTAGCACGATCGAATGGGGAAGGCGGAGACTCAGTGGAAGAATTTTTGCGAACCTTCTGGGGCACAAAAGGGGTGGAAGTAGACGAGGAGTCGACGGCGATCGCCAAAGCGTACCCCGGGTGGATAGACAAGGTGAAGGAAGGTTACCGCTCTGATCGATGGAGCAACGAAATATTTATGGCGCTTGAAATGAGCGAAGAGGAGTTCCGACAACTACCCGGCCGTATACAGGTCAGAGTGCGAGATTATCAAACCACGGGAGGTCTTCTATACTTCCAACCAAAAAGTGATGGAAAGGGAGCGAGACCAAGATTGTGTATCCCACTATTGCAGTCGGAATGTCCGAAGTCGATGCGAACGCTACTCATATATGATGCACACGATACAAAACTGCATATGGGGGCGGTAAAGACGTTCGACCGGGTTAGCGCACGATTTTGGTGGCCAGGCTTGAAGCATGATGTGCGGAGATACGTGGCATCTTGCCAAAGTTGCGCGAGAAATAAATATCAAACACAATCGACGGCAGGTATTGCGGGCGGCCAAAGGATACCAGAAGACCGAATGGAGGTAATACAATTAGACTTCATCACGGATTTACCGCCGACAAGTGAAGGATTTGACACGATACTGGTATGCGTCGATAAACTGATGAAGTACGCACACTTCATTCCAGCAAAGAAATCAGACACAGCAAGAATAACGGCAATTCGACTGTTCGAAAGAGTATTTTGTGTGCATGGACCACCGAAAGAACTACAGTCGGACAGAGATGTGCGATTTACATCGCTGTTCTTTGCAACATTATCGAAGTTGATGGGGATGACACAAGTCATGGGTCCAAGTTACCGGCACAACTTTAACGGGGCAGTCGAGTCGTTGAACCGCACGTTGGAGATTATGTTACGACACGCATGTAGTTTGGACAGCAGCAA
>CAILVZ010000217.1 GCA_903837825.1 Akkermansiaceae bacterium
GCACTTTATTTTCACCCAAACGTTCATATTCACGTTCTTGTAGCAAGCGGAGTAACTTCGGCTGAATTTCCAGTGGTAGCTCGCCGATCTCATCGAGAAAAAGCGTACCACCATCTGCCGCATGCACTTTTCCCCATGTGTCCCGAATCGCCCCCGTGAACGAACCCTTCATGTGCCCAAACAACACACTCTCTAACAGATCTCTCGAAAGACTTGGACAACTCACAGTCACAAATGGCTTATCGCTAAGATGACTACGCTCATGCACCTCACGAGCAATGACGCTCTTTCCCGTGCCACTTTCGCCTAAGATGAGAATCGACGCGGATGTCGATGCCGCTCGAAACAACATCTCAAACTCTCGGCGAGTCTTAGTATCCGCAGAGGAAAATCGAAGCGGCGGCGATGAGGCCGACACTTCACTTCTTAGATTCGAATCCGGCCCCGTTGAGTTAATGGCATCGATCTTCTGCCGATTGGCTTTATGGGCTGCGCTCAAGACACGCATGATTTCCTCTGAGCCACAGGGCATCTCCATACAATCAAGTACTCCTAACTGAAGAGCCTTCACGATCTCACCTGCAGAATTTTTTGGGACAACCATCACCACCAACTGATGTGGCTTCAGTTCACGAATCTTTCTCAAGATTTTCAATCCATCGTTCCCACTGATTTCCAAATCTAACAGAACTAGGTCAAAATCCTCCTCTCGCACTCGTCGCAACGCTAGACTCCCATCATCCACCACCTCGACATAGTGTCCCGCCGCCTCCAAAACCGCTAAAGCATCACGCCTTAGTGACTTATCGTGATCGGCGATCAGAATGTCCATGGAGTCGTTCGTCATAGAAAATTTACATTTACGCCTCGCCAATTTGGGGTTTTGCATCATGAACTTTTATCGGATCCAATGCCAGAACTTTAGTCATCGATTTTTCAAGCGACACGCTCGACGCGATCAACTCAGCGCGGCACAACCGAAATAAAAATTTCATGCTTTGAAAAATTTCATTGAAACTTCTAGCGGAATGATGGAATGATACTCAACTCACCCCCCAACTATATGAAATCGAAAAAGAACCTCACTCGGTTTACCTACGATACCGCAGCCTTCCAAGGATGGAGGCTTTCCATCTGCAGAGCTGGCACCTCATTCATTCGCTACTTCCCTGATAAGAAGTTCGGCGGAGAAAAAGAATCCTTAGCCGCTGCCGAAAGTGCACTCGAGGAAATCAAAGCCTTGGTCGACAACTCCAAACGGGTCGAAGGCAAACTTTCACCGAGCACCATCAAAAAAGCCGAGAAAATCCTCGCGATCTCAGCCTAAAGGCCACCCCAAACTCCTCACTTGCAGCGGTGTAGCACCATGCCGCCAAATCTTGCAAGTTTGAGTTGGCATGATCCGTAGAGGTCGGCTATATTGGCCGTCCCCACGGGGAATTATGGCGATACAAGGCGAAGAACTGGCTCTGGCGTGTGCGAAGGCCGCTGATGAAATCAAGGCGGAGCACATCCGTGTGTGGGACATGCGTGGTGTCTCGAATCTAACAGACTACATGGTGGTCTGTTCGGGATCTTCCATGCCCCAACTCCGAGCCGTACTGCGCGATGTCGCAGGCACGGTTGAGGAACTCCACGGGGTCAAACCCACCATGACCGAGGGCAAGGCCGACACCCGATGGGTCGTATTAGACTACATCGACGTCATGGTTCACGTGATGCATCAGGAGCTCCGAGAATACTACGGCTTGGAAGATCTTTGGAAAGACGCCAAGGAGGTGACTTGGCATCAGGAGCAGTCGGCGTAACCGACCTTTCCTGATGCATGGGCCCACCCATGGCTCTCACAGAATGAATCCCACGCGAGGTGGCGATCTGCCATTAACCGGCGAACCCTTCTCCCCTCATGGACCAGCCTTACATCCGCATCCGCGGGCTAACGCATCATTTTGGCGAAAACGAAGTGCTGCGTGAGCTGGATCTCGACATCTTTCGGGGCGAAACCATGGCAATCCTCGGAGGTTCTGGAGGTGGAAAGTCGGTCTTGCTAAAGCAACTTGCGGGCTTGCTCCGCCCAACTCAAGGGAGCATCCAAGTCGATGGTCAGGAAATTGCCAATCTCGACGAGCGCGCACTGGGTCCTGTCCGCCGCAAGATGGGCATCTTGTTCCAAGGTGGCGCCTTATTTGACTCACTGACCGTCGCCGAAAACGTGGCTTTTCCACTCAGAGAATCCGGAGATGCCAAGGAACCAGAAATCGATTCCCGGGTGATTGAGGCACTGCAAATGGTTCGACTCTCTGGACAAGAAGACAAGTTGCCATCGGAGTTGTCGGGCGGCATGCGCAAGCGGGTGGCCTTGGCCCGCGCAGTGGTGGGGCGACCGACCTGCGTACTCTACGATGAACCACAAGCCGGTCTGGACCCCATCAACTCGGACGCCATCGATCATCTCATCAAAGACCTACAGCGAACGCTGGGCATCACCTCAGTGGTGGTAACTCACGAAATCCGCAGTGTTTTCCACATCGCTGACCGCGTCGCTTTTCTAGCCAATGGCAAGATCGAGTGGCTGGGAACGCCGCAAGCTCTCGCCGATACAGACAATCATGACCTGCGAAGGTTCGTTGCGGGAGACTCGGGTGAAGCGTGGAAATAGCGCCGACTTGGGATTTTACGATTTCGTATTCTCCAAATTGATGGCATTGATGGTAGATGCCAGTTCCCGAAAAACGCACTGAACAGTTCGTGGGGATCTTCCTCTTGATCGGCTTCATTCTTTTAGGAAGTCTGATCCTTCAATTCGGGAAATTCAGAAATCACATGGCTGGGCACTATTCTCTAACGCTGGTCTTCGATGATGCCTCAGGCGTCATTAAGGGTTCGGAGGTCAGCATGGGAGGTGCTCACATCGGCCAAGTCGAGAAGTTGCCAGCACTCAATGATGCCGTGCGCGTCGAAGTCCAACTATCCATCGCGGATGCCATCCGCATCCCGGTCGGCTCCACCTTCCAGATCAACTCGGCCACCCTGCTTGGCGATAAGCTCATCGTCGTGACTCCTCCAACCGACCGAAGCCACGGGGCGATCGAACCCGGCAGCCGCATTGAGGGGGCGGGTCCTTCTGGCCTCGACGCCATTCAAAACAATGCATCCACCGTGGTCAGGGATGTCCTCGGCATCATTAAAAGTGCCGAAAAAACCCTCGTGAAATTCGATACTGCGGCCGATGAAATTCAGTCGATGGCACACCAACTGGAAGAGGTTTCTACCAAGATCAACCGATCCATTCTCGCGGATCAAAACCTCAACCAACTCGATCGCACGGTGGAAAACCTTGCAACTACCTCCGAGGATTGGAAGAACGCCAGTCGCCAACTGGAACCCACCCTAACAGAAACTCGCGCGGTAGTCGCATCAGCGCAGCGAGTGGCTTCGGACGCTACTGCCACCCTTAAATCTGCCAATGAGACGTTGGCACGTTTGAAGCCAATTCTCACCGGAATCCCTGACGCGGTAGAAACTATTTCCAACACTTCCAAAAAAATCGGGAAAACCTTTGAGCACATGAACCAAGGAGAAGGATTCCTTGGTGCAATGGCTACAGACAACGATGTCGCACTCGACGCTAAAGCCTTCATGCACAATCTTAAACAGCATGGAATTCTACTCTATCGAAATTCCGGGCCCGAACCCGCAAAAAAAACATCTCCAAAAATGGGCGGCACCCATCGCTAAAATGCGGTTGCCCCATGCCGAATGAGCGGTCAATTCACCACTTCGATCGCTCTCCGATTGAGAATCAAAATCACCGGACGTTGCAGGCTTCCCGCCTTGAACACCTTGACCTCTCCGCGCAAGCGAATGCGATTGCCAAGGAGTGGGCGCAGCTTTTCTTCCGTAAGATCTCCCGTGAGATTGGACTGCTCCACTGCGCCTCGGACATCACCAAGCTCAGCGTGTTTCGAAAACTGGAGATACATCGTCTTGCCCGATTTTGAATAGGCGATCTCGGAAAACACCCCCTCAAGACTCACCTCATTCCCATCCTGGGCCATCAACGAATCACGATCATTCGGCGTGAAACAGGTTTTGCTCACCACTGCCGCTGCCGGTTTGACTACCTCGATTGGTTCCCTAACGACTTCTGGGGCGCTGTGCACCTCTGGTTCTGGATCGACTTTTTCTACAACAGACTTTTTCTTCGCGGGTTTCGGATCGAGCTGAGCTTCATCCTCTAACACCTTCCGTGCATGAACTTTCGCCCGATGGCCGATCTTGGCATGATTCCACTGGATCAGCGCCCACCCACCCGCTGCCATGGAAGCCAACGCAAGGATCCCAAACAAGGCGGCTGGGGCGCGGCGGCGTTTTTTGATCGGCAAGGCGAGCGGCTTCGATGCCGGACGAACTGGACGGCTCACCGCAATCGGTGGCGCAGCTTGGAGGCAAGCGATCAAAGCTTCTCGGACTTCACTCAGGCACGTTTGGGGCGAGACGCCACGAAGCCAATTGAGCCAGCGAGCCAGCCCTCGGCCTTCATGGTCAGCGACCAGCCTTCCCCTCCAGCCCATCAGGTCCTCAGTGAGGCTTACCAGCGAAGCAAATCCCGTCTGACTCGAATTTGTCCCGAGCCACTTGAGGGGCGATGCCCAAAAGGTGAATTGACGACCGCTTCCATCGGCCCCAAGAACGATGGTCTTGAGCTCGGTCTCCACCCAGATCCCTTCTCGCCCAAGTGCGCTGGATAAAAATTCTGAAACTTCAAGGGCTCGCTGCATGAGACCGCCAACCTCTTCTGCCGTCAATGGCCTCTCCGCAACCCGCTGCGCCAACGATGATCCGTCGATCCATTCGGTGGCGATGAAAGGCATCCCATCCACCGAGTCACAACCGCCTCCCACCACCGCACGCAAACCCAGATGTTGAATACCTGTTAGAATTTCAACCACATGGCCATAAGTAGCCTGCTCATCACCTTCCAATCCTCCACCATCGACGCCAAATGGAAAAACCCGCCGAAGCGCCACCACACGGCCCGTTGAGGAATCGATCGCTCGAAAAACGACTCCCGAAGCATCTTGATCAACGATGTCCTCAATTTCAAAACGCTTCATCGCGGGATGCTTCTAGCACGTACGAATGAATTTCCAAGAAGCGATGTGCTGATTTATACGAATCCTCCGATCAACCCATCTCGGGTAGGGGCACCCGATGAAGCAACGCAAAACGTTGCGGTTGATGGAAATCAGGCTCACCTTGGCCGAGGTCCACTGCGCTAACAAACTTTGAGTCGGGCGCCCCAATCACCAGGGTGACATTCGCCCGCGTCTGGGAGCCGAAGTCGATCCGCGCCTCGAGCAAGTCGAGCGGGATGGCCATGGCCGCCAGCCAAGCGCCATCCGGAGCCATTTCTGCGAACGTTTCGACTCCTAGCATGGGGATGTCCAATGCTTCAGCGCGGACCCGAGGAGCAGTGAATTCGCAAGACCACCAAGCTCCATTCGGGGCAAGATTGAACTCAAAATACCGACCACTCACTGAATCTGAGAGGAAAAGCTCGGCTACGTCATACTTCCAAAGTTCTGCTTGAAATACCCCCGGCCGGGCCCGCGGATGGATCCTTGCTGGCCTCCGGTCGCTCGCGATGAACCACAAATGCTGCGGGTCAAGAACCAGCGAAAACGCCGGGATCGGATCGAGGGCGACACCATGAAGGTCTTTTCCCAAGCCAAACAACGGCACATCAAGCGCCCCCCAGATCAATGGTTGCAAGCTCTGAAAAATGGTCATCGCCAGCATCCTGCTTACCGACCTAACGGATTGTCGAGCGAGGAGTTTGCATCCGACCCGCGTGGATCTCGCGCTGGGAGGCGTTCGGCCGCTCCATTTCAAAAAACCACTGAAAAAATTTTGATTTGGTTGGCATTTTACCCCTCCGTTTGTCATACAAGGTGTGTAAGCCTTACCATGTCCCGGTCCCGTTCAGGATTTTATCATACCATCGAATACATCGGCCCTCGTCCGCAGCGGCCGAAACGGCGGAATTTTTTTGGTGGCTGGGTGATCATCGCCATTGCTCTGGGCATTGGGACTTGGTTTGGGAGGCCATTGGTCCCCTTCATCAAGGCCGCCCAAGTCTCGGCATCCCCCGAGCGTGCAGCCATGATCATTCCTGCTCTCGAACAATCGAGCAACTTCGGTGACCGCCTCGCCGCAGCCGCACTCATTCATTCGGAAAACTCGATTTCCTACGATCCATCGTATTACAAGATTTCTTATCCAGACGGCGATGTGCCCGCGAATAAAGGGGTTGCTGCCGATGTGATCGTCCGTTGCTACCGCGCACTCGGCACCGACCTCCAAGTTTCCGTCCACGAGGATATGATGGCGGATTTCCGCAGCTATCCTGGACTCTGGGGGGCGACCACGCCCGATACCAACATCGATCACCGCCGCGTCGCGAACCTCCAACGGTTTTTTGAGCACAAGGGCGAATGCATTCCACCATCCCGCGTTGCCAGCCAGTATCATCCCGGTGACATTGTCGTCTGGGAGCTTGGAAATGCAGAAAAACACATCGGCATCGTCGTCCCAGGCCCCGCGAACCGGGCCAGCGAAATGTGGGTGGTGCACAACATGGGTGCCGGAGTGAAATGGGAGAACTCGCTTTTCGACTACAAAGTCGTCAGCCACTTCCGCTTCTCAGGCAGCGCATCTCACAAGGTGCCTCATCACTAAGAGTTGCAGTTAGGGCGTGAACCTCAACCCAAGTTCTCGATTCGGAAGACAACGGGCACGCTGTTGATGCAATCGAGCGCCGCAATCTCAGACAGCGCGGTCTGAAGTTTCCCAAACGGGCAGGTGTGCAGAAGAAAGACCATGTCCACAAACTCAGCATCTGGGTTCGAGGGGTTCACGGGCGAGTGAGTTCCCGAAATACCAATCCGGTGGTCTGCCAAAACTCGTGCGATCTCAGCCACCACTCCAGGTCGATCAGTAACATCGAATCGCACATAGTAGGCGGTCGCCGTCTCCTCGACCGGCAGGATGCGACCAGTCTCGCGGTAAGGCAAAAACCCGCGATGCCCCGACGCTTGACGAAGCCCACGAGCGGCTTCCACCAAGTCTGCGACCACCGAAGACGCCGTCGGATTCTGGCCAGCGCCCCGCCCGTAAAAGAGTGACTCACCCGCCGCATCCCCGTGCACCGCCACCGCATTGAACACTCCATGAACCGACGCTAGAATATGGGTCTGCGCAATGAACGAAGGCTGGACGCGCAATTCCACCGCTCCATCGGCTTTTTGCCGGATCACCGCCAACAACTTGACGACGTAACCCAGCGATTTGGCAAAATGAATGTCAGCAGGGCGGACTTGCTCGATGCCCGAAACATGAATCTCCGCGGGATCAATCGAAAACCCATAAGCCAGCGTGGACAAAAGAAGCGCCTTGTGCGCCGCATCCCAACCATTCACATCCAGCGTGGGATCTGCCTCCGCATATCCAAGCGCCTGCGCCTCAGCGAGCGCGGCATCAAACGTCAACCCCGCATCCGTCATCCGTCCAAGGATGTAGTTCGAAGTGCCATTGATGATTCCAGATAACGACTGAATCTGGTTGCCAATTAATGTATCTTGAACCGTCCGGATGATCGGGATGCCACCTGCCACCGCAGCTTCAAAGTGGATCGGTGTCTCCATCTCCCTCGAGAGTGCAAACAACTCAACCCCGCGCTCGGCCAACAGCGCCTTGTTGCCTGTCACCACTGGCTTCTTTGCCTTCAATGCGGCCGCAACAATCTCAAACGCATCCACCGTGCCACCGATTAACTCGACGACGATTTCGACCGCCGGATCCTCAATCAGTTGGTGCCAGTCGGTGGTGAACAGGGCGGGATCCACCGTGCCCGTGGACGCACGAACCTTGGCCAAGTCCCTAACAAGAATTTTCGCAATGTTCAAGGCAACGGATCCGCCAGTGCGTTCGGTAATGAGGTCGCCCGTTCGCTCCAGGGTATTCCAAACCCCAGAACCAACTGTCCCAAATCCAGCTAAACCGATACCAATAGATGAGCAAGTGTTCACTCCGAGGAGTCTTACCCGATTTCGAGCGCTGTCCAAGCCGGAAGAAGCGAAAAAGCGCAAGCTTCAGCCTAAACCCGAATTTTGTCGCTCGGCCTCTAACCAGTCACTGTTTGGATCACCCGGCAGGCTATTTTCAATCCGATGTCGATAATTCAGGTATGCGGCCCGCGCAATCACCTCGATCGAGGGCCTGACCTCACGGGTGGAGGATTTGACTTTTTTCGTGGTGCTTTTCTTGGCTGGCACCTTCTTTGCAGCGGTCTCCAGCTTGGTTTTTGCAGTTTTCTTCGCAGCCATGACTCTTCGATTTGGCGCCAATCTAGAGCATTTTAAATAAAACTGTAGCCGTTTCCGGATTCCATGCTAGGGTGCGCCCATGGCAACGATCTCAATGGATCTCCGGCAGCGTATCCTCAAGGCCTATGATCGCGGCGACACCACCCGTGAACA
>CAILVZ010000218.1 GCA_903837825.1 Akkermansiaceae bacterium
CACCGTCGAACTCGCGGCCGGAATCGCCCACTGATCAGAACCTGAGTTGACATGCCGTGTGTCGCGTATGTTCACAGCGACCATCACGGCAGCAGCAACCGGCCAACTCGGAGCGGCCTATGGGGTTTCACGCGACATCATCGCGCCGATGCGCACCTCGCTGCACGAGACCCTACCGCCTGCCACGCTTAGCAAGGCTTCAAGCACACTGACAATAACAGCATCTGCAGCAACAGGGTCTATTTCATCGATTGTGATAAACGCCTCCAATGTCCTCGCCCCGCTCTTCCCCCCAAGCGACTGGGCAACAGGCGCTCTTTACGAAATTGGCAATGTCGTCACTCAATCTGGAACCATCTACAGGTGCGCCACAGCTCACACGGCAGGAGCATTTTCCACAGACCTTGCCACTTCAAAATGGTTGGCTTGGACGACTTCGGTCGCAGGCGCAGGAACAACGAACGCAACCGCTACGGCAATTGCCTCAAAGATCAACGAGGCCACAGGATTCAATGGAGGGTTCACAGCCACGGCGTCCGGATCGAATGTGTCAGTCATCTCGCCTGCAGGTTCTCAATACAACGGCGTCACTCCACAAGTAGCCGTGTCTGGAACAGGGCTCACCGTTGGCGCGGCGTCACCGCTCTCAGGGGGTGGCGTGATCGAACCCTCAATCCTGTCACTTGAATCGGACATCAACATCCCAACCAACGCGACCCGCTTGAAGCTCCTCGCTGTCCGAAGTGATCGGACGAGCAAGATTTGGACAAACGAAGACGAAGGTCTCATCGAATTCACGGCGGAGGGCAGCTTCCTCTGGCCGATTGGTGCAAACCCGCTTGAGGGCACGAATGGCGATCCCCTCACAAGTGAACCAAACGGAACGATCACTCGCCTCACATTCGAGAACCACGACCCGCTCAACACCGCCAATGTGCAGTTCGACGCCCTGATCGACACGACCCCATCCACCACTCCCTGACCAATGGCCTTCGCGACAGTAAACTCATTTGGCGCAAGCGATCCCGCAGGCGGATTCCTCCAGGAATCCTCGCAGGAGGAAAGCCTCGAAGTGGCAACATGCCGCGATGCAAACGGCAACACAGTCCTCGCCGTCGCGAAGGGACTCGTCACCAAGACGACCACTATCAAGGGCAAAGGGACCTACGCTCTCAACCAAATCAGCCGCAACAACGACATCGGGGGCTCGATCGTGCTGACCTCTGGAAAGACAACCGAGTCCGCCGAGGACTTTCCCGACTACGAGTTCACCTACACCTCCTACCGCTCAAACTAACATGGCCGCACCAACAAATGTCGGAGTCACTTCTGTTACAAACAGCGAGGTTCAATCGCTCGAAATCTCGGCCAAGTGCGAGGTCAAGTTTCTGTCCAACCGGGAGGGAAAATACGCGAAGGGCGCGGTATTCGATCCAACTATGGAATTTACGATCCGGGGCAAGGGCAGCAACACGAACCCATACCGCGTTGGACAATCGGCCAGCATCGGCAGTCTCTCAGGCAAAATCATCGTGACCTCGACCAAACAATCCACCACCAACGACGACTGGCCCGAGTGGGAAGCCAGCGGCGTTGCCTATCCTCAAGCCAGATGAAGCCCGGCGACTCCTTCCATTATGTCGCGGAGGAAGCACTCGGCGAAAAGGGTGAAAACGGAAAATTTCGGTTCGCAGTCAATCCGGCGACGAGCCTCACCACTCAACTCATGGCGGCCGCAGTCACCTGTGGGTTTAAACTCGCCGAGTCCTGCGAATTCCAGCACACGATCGAGCAAACTGATAAGGGACCACTTCGGCGCATTGAATGGATGATTGACGGAAAGAGTCGCGCTCATTTCCGCACCGTTAAGAACGGGGTTGAGGAGATCGAATTCCCTGAGTTCCGAGCCCGCTACGAGAGCGACGCGTGGTGCCGTGAGAACCCCGACCACCCGATCACCCATCTGGCTTGGGCATTCCGCGCTTTCACCCTCTACGGAGACTCGGTTCGCCAATCCAAACCAGCCGCCCTCATACGCAAGGGAAACCAAATCGCGATTATCCACCCCGACCTTCCTGACGATAAAAAACGCAAACTCCTCTCCTTTTTCAAATGAACGACCAAATTGAATCGCACGAACAATCAGCCTTGGACGAACGCATGGTCGACTTCCAGCGACCCTCACCGACCGTTGCCGACATAAAACTACGTCCGCTTACAAGCGGTTCATTTGCGATCCTCCACCGCACGAAGAACGCATTCGTCGTTTCAGGCAAGGATGAGTCCGACCACTTTTTCGCCGCTCTGGAATACGCCTTCATCCACGGGGCTCCACTTGAGCATGTTTTGCGTGCCGCACACAGTTCAGGCGACCGGTTCCGGACCGAGGTATTCAAGTTCGCCGAGCGGATCGGTCTCAATGATGTTCCATCGATCATTCACGAGATCGAGGCGAGTTTGAACGCAGCCGCCAAGCAAAGTGTGGACGTGGTGCCTCGACCAGACAGCGGTGACAAGGATGCGCCCCCAAACTCTTAGAGCCAGCGTGGATCGCCTCGCGCGTTTTCACGCTGGCAGAAAAAACCGGCTGGTCGGAAGACCACATCCTTTGGCATCTCCCACTCAACCGTGCGATCGCCTATCAACACTGCGCCCTCTGGCAATCGGGGGCTTGGACCGTTCGGCCGGGGCTACCTCCCGAGGCGCAATTCGAATCCCTGAGCCACTTCGAAATCGAACAACCAGATGACTAAAAACATTTCCGTGAATACAGCCCGGTTCAACGAGGCCATGAAACGCTTCATGCGAACGAGCAGGCGTGCAGCGGGCATCGTTCTCAAAGAACAGGCACGCGGCGTGCTTCGCAAAATTGTTGATTGGACTCCCCCTGGAGGCAAGGGCGCACAAGGATCTGCAGCCAAGAAGCGCGGGGAAGCCGCAGTCGAACGCGACATCCTCAAGCTCATGCGACCCGTAAAGAACTACGGCAGGGACGCCGACGCACTCCGGGCAGCCGGAATGTTCATCGAAACTCCATCCAATGAATCTCCTGCGACCATCCACAAGGCCAACCGAAGCAAGACCGGCCGTGTTCGCCGAAAACTCTCACCAAAGATCGCAATCAAAGCCTCAGACCTCCGGCGATACATCGCCACGAAAAAGAAAATGGTTGGATTTCTTGCCTCCGGTTGGAAGGCGGCGGCAACGAAGTTGGGGGTATCTCTTCCAGCGTGGGTAACAAGACACACTGGCTCCGGCGAAGGAGTGATCAAATCCACGACCGTCTCGATCGAAGTTACAGCCACCAACAGCGTGCGCAATGCACCAAAACTCGACATGGACCGCCGTGTGCAAAACGCGATCAATTCGCAGGCCGACG
>CAILVZ010000219.1 GCA_903837825.1 Akkermansiaceae bacterium
AATCTTTCCAGGGCGGCCCGGGCCATTTCCTCGAGGGAGGGAACCCGTGCGGCAATGGCAGCGCTTTGTGCGCGGTCTATCGTGTAAGGCATGTGCTTGGTGGCGAAAGTTCCGAGCAGCTTCTTGTTTTTCGAAGACAACATCCGGTCGCGATTTCGCGCGACCTCGTATCCGGATCCCTCATAAGCGCCAAACAGATCCTTTTGATCCGTGCGGTCCTTGGCATCGAAAAACGACGAACCGCCACCCAGCAACACATCGACGCGATCCCGATACTGAAAGGCGATGGCGGCCTCATCGTCGCGATCTGCCACGGCCGCCGCGAATCCGGCCGGAGTTGCATGAGTGATGGATGCCGTGCTGACCAATCCGGTGCGCACGCTCTTTTTCCCTAGCAGGGCGGCAATCGGAACCAGCTCATTGCCATCGGGCGTGATGTTGATCATCCCGTTGTTGACCCTTTGCCCGCCACCCCAAGCGGTGGAGGCCGCAGCGGAATCCGTGACCATCGAGTTCGCGGAGGCCGTTTCCATCAGCCCGCGCGCGGCTTCGGGTTGATTGAGGAGTTTCCACCACCGGGTGGATTGTTTGCGCGTTTCCAACGAGAACGCTTGCGCCATCGTGAGGGCTCCGAGACTCATGCCATCTGAAACCATGAAAATCACACCGCGCACCTTGTCACGGCCCCGCGTCGGCTCGTCGGCCTTCGCATCGTGAGAAGGCAACAAGGTTGCGATTCCACCGAACGACAGCGCCTTCAACCATTCGCGACGTTGGAACAAAGGAGAATTTTCTGAAGGATCAAACATGCTTCCGGCATCGGAAAATCAATCCATCAATGCAAGACAATGCACCGAATCCACTGTGGCAATACTGTTGCATGAAACCTTGGCCGCTGTGCTGCCGGACCTGACACAAGTTGACTTCGATCCAAGGCTTTGCGCCCATTACTCGATTTCCGCGTTACGCAAGCGAACGCTGGAGCAGATCGCAAACGCACGTAGCCTTGATCGAACTGGAATTGCTCCCAGTGCAGCGGAGAAGTTGGCGGAGCTTCTAATGCTGAACTGACAGCACATTTCAGAATAACCATCAGTCAAAGTTGGTTTCCAGAACACGTCGCGCGCGAGCGAAGATTCCTGTAACACCTTGTAACACTTTCGTGCCTCATTTCGGGCCATTCTGGCACATTTCGATGCATTTTAGCCAGTCCGAAGCCGGAGAAATAGTCACACCCATTAAGTGGCAACTAGCTGATTACAAGCTATTTACAGCTGGTGGTCCCGAGTGGAATCGAACCACTACCTACGGCTTCGGAGGCCATCGTCCTATCCATTGGACCACGGGACCAACGCACTTGCGCTGAGGCGGAATGCGTAACGGGCGGGGCCGGACTTGGCAAGGAGAAGGATTGCCGATTCTCGCATTCTCAATGCGCGATGCGATCCCAAGCAGCCCAGAAGGCGGCCGTTTGCGAGGGATCGGGGACGATTTCCAGCAGCAGCGTTTTTTCTCCGGCTTCGAAACGGTCGAAATCATCGACGGTGCGGATGCGGAGGTGGTTCATGCCCCAAAGCGTGGCGAAGCCGGAGAGGTCGGCGGTTTGCGGGTTGGTCATCCACTCGGCGGCGCGCGGACTCATGGTCTGGAGTCGCGGCAGGCGCTCGAAAATTTTCCCGCCACCGTTGTTGATCACGGCGAGGACCCGGCCCTCGCAGTTGATCTGC
>CAILVZ010000220.1 GCA_903837825.1 Akkermansiaceae bacterium
CGGTGGCTCGTTCATCTACATTCCCAAGGGCGTGAAGCTCAAACAACCGCTGCAAGCGTATTTCCGCATCAACTCGGAAAACTTCGGTCAGTTTGAGCGCACCTTGATCATCGCGGATGAAGGTGCGGAGTTGATGTACATGGAAGGCTGCACGGCGCCCAAATTCGAGACAGCAACGCTCCACTCTGCGGTCGTTGAGCTTGTTGCGCTCAAAGGTGCGAAGATTCAATACGTGACCGTGCAGAACTGGTCGTCGAATGTTTTCAATCTCGTGACCAAGCGCGGGATTGCGATGGAGGACGCGGAAGTTCGTTGGATTGATTGCAATATCGGATCTCGTCTGACGATGAAGTATCCAGGCGTGGTGATGAAGGGTAAAAGGGCTCGCGGCGAAGTCATATCGATCGCTCTAGCCAATACTGGACAGCATCAAGACACGGGGGCAAAAATGATCCACGCAGCGGATGATACGACATCCAATGTCGTTTCCAAGTCGATCTCCGTGGGAGAAGGTCGCTCGACTTATCGCGGCCAAGTCCACATCCCCAAGCACCTCAAGGGTTGTAAAAATAACACCGAGTGCGATGCGCTACTGATCAACAGCCATAGCCGGACGGACACATATCCAGCGATCACCGTCAAGGGCAACCGCCATGCCACCCAGCACGAGGCCTCGGTGAGTCAAGTTTCGGAGGACATGCTGTTTTACATGCAACAACGTGGCCTTAACGAGGGGCAGGCGATGTCGCTTGCCGTGAATGGCTTTATCAATGATCTCGTCCGCGAGTTCCCCATGGAATACTCGGTCGAGCTCAAACGCCTCATTGATTTAGAAATGGAAGGCTCTGTCGGCTAATTCTAACATTCTAACTGAATTTCGAATTTTTTCCATGAGTACTACTCTTGAATCCATCGATTCCATGTACGCGAGCGCACCGGTGACACCATCGTATTTGCCTGCTTGGTTCGCAGAGCGCCAGCAGTCTGCCTGGCAGCGTTTTTTAGCGATCCCTACGCCCAAACGAGGGGATGAAACGTGGCGCTTTTCAAGCATCAAGCAGCTGGATTTTTCGGCATTTCGGAAGGCTCCGGCCGTTGGTGCGAACGATTTGATTGCACGCTCGATCGGATTGGAGTCGTCGGTTGCGAAATTGATTTTCGTCAATGATGAACTCGTGCACATTGCCGATAATTTGCCAGAGGGCGTGGTTTGCCTTCCGTTGGCCGAGGCTCTGGTCTCTCACAGTGATCTTGTTCAAGCGCATTTCATGAAGCAGGATGCACGGCTTGGTTCCGCCAAGTTTGTCGCCTTGCACGAGGCGTCGGTGACCAACGGCTTGTTCGTCTACGTGCCGGATCAGGTTGAAGTCGAGGGAAGCATAGAGGTGCATCATTGGGTCGCGGGCGAACATTCGGTGATTTTCCCTCACACCTTGGTGGTCACTGGGAAAAGTGCGAAAATCCGCGTTGTGGAGATGATTCGCTCTGCAGATGAGGTTCAGCCAGGCTTGTGCATCGCCTACAATGACCTGAGTGCAGGTGCCAACTCAAAGCTCGATTACGTGGTGATTCAGGCGTGCAATGAGGTCAGCCGCGTGATTCAGATCAACGAGACCACCACCTCACGCGATGCAGCGGCCATGGGGTTCATTCTCAATACCGGAGCATCTTGGGCGCGCAACGAATCGGTTTCACGCCTCGCAGGTTCGGGCTCCCGCTCGGACATGCTTTCAGTCAGCATTCCCGCCAATGAACAGGAGTACGACCAACGCACCTTCCAGCACCACGTCTCGGAGGGGGCCTATTCTGACCTGCTTTACAAGAACTCGCTGTATGACCATGCGAGGACGATCTTTTCCGGATTGATCTTTGTCGATGAAAACGCGCACCACACCGACGCCTATCAGACGTGCCGGAACCTTTTGATGAGCGATACCAGCGAGGCAAATTCGATGCCCGGTCTCGAAATCAATGCGGACCAAGTGAAATGCTCTCATGGCAGCACATCCTCTCAGATCAGCGATGAAGAAATCTTTTACCTGCGTGCACGGGGGATCGATCCGGTCAATGCACGGCAACTGATTGCCCGTGGATTCTCGGTTGATGTCGTGGATCGCCTAAAATGCGAAGAGGTGGAGGCGCTCGTACTGAAGTTCGTGGATGAAAAATTTGCCCGCATCGCGGCTGGCGGACATTGATCGTTGAAAGGGAAGAGGGATTGGACCCCTGTTCATGGCACGGATTTAGCGCTTTTTAGTGGGGCGTCGGGCCATCCCGATTGCCAAAAGGCTTGCACAAAAGAAACCCAGCGACTAATTCAATCCCCCTATGACATCCGAGACGACTCTTATCCTTTTCAAGCCTGATGCTGTTGCGAAAAACATCACGGGCCAAGTGCTTTCCCGATTCCAGGCGGAAGGTTTCATGATCCGCGGGATCAAGATGATGACCCTTAGCGATGAAATTCTTGCCGAGCATTATTCGCACATCGCCGACAAGCCGTTTTTCCCTGCCGTTCGTGGTTTCATGCAAGAGACGCCAGTGATCGCGCTTGCCCTCGAGGGCGAAAACATCATCGCGCGGGTGCGTGATCTTCTCGGACCTACGGATTCGATGGTGGCCCCTGCTGGAACGATCCGTGGCGACTTTGGGTTCAAGGATGCCGATGCCAAGATGCGCAATGTTTGCCACGCATCGGATTCGGTCGAGGCAGCAGAAACTGAGCTGAAGCGTTTCTTCAAGGACGGGGAAATCTTCGCCTATTGAGCCGCCACCGGATGGAAATCATCCAGCCTTCACTCTAAAAAATAAAGCCCGGCCAAGTGATGGTCGGGCTTTTTGGTTTTTAGGCGATCAAGCGATTAGAGCTTCGCGACGCGTCCGAGGCTTGGCTGTTGGCGAACGATGTTTGCCAGCATCTTGCGGCAGTGGTCGTAGCTCGAACGCTTGCGCAGGATATCGGCACTGCGGTTGAAGGATCCCCACTGCACGACCGTCATTTCAACCGTGCGGGTGCCCCATTCGTTCATGATTTCCTTGCTTGGCTTGTAAATATCAATCGTGCCGGTGCCCATCAATGCTGAGCCATAATCGTCGACCACGTACAAGAAGGGCATTCCTTTGATTCGAAAGGTCGTGCCCACGGGGTAGAACGACCAGTCGGCGGCGGCACTGTGAATGCGGTTGCTGTAACGGAGTGCAGTTCCAGTGGCATTGCGGTCCCCATAGATCAAATGGTCGGATTCGCTACTGGTGTAGGCCGTGGTGCGGACCATCCGAGTGCGATCACTGAAAGCGTAGACTGGCATCGAGTGCTTGTCATGGGGCTTGCCGATGGCGGCGGCTCGGGTCACCAAGGAGACCGATGGAAGCTGGAAGGTGTCATGCTTGGCATAGAGGCCTGTTCCGGAAAGGATCGAGCTGGCTGAGAATCCCGTGGGCCCAGAGGTAGCACAACTGGTCAAACTGATCGCAAGGGATGCGAGCAGGAGCGTGTAGATGAATCGAAAAATCATGTTGAAATGAGAGAATGCGCAGTGAGGCGCTGGATGAAGTCCGCAATCCATATGCCAAATTTAAGGTCAGAGCAAACCGAAATCGGCATTGTTAGGGATTTGTTGCGGAAATATCACTAAAAATCAATGGGTTGCGTGATTGTTTCAATAAGATTAAAAATTGAAATTCACCAATTGAATAGGGGTTGAACTGCGGAAAATCTGGAAATGCTCTTCCCGCTTGCTGCGCGAGGAAGCCAAATCAGCGGGTGGTGGCCGGGAGCCAGACCCTCGCACCAGCGCTCCGGCCCGCAGGAGATTTGAAAAACCCATTCAGGCCCGGGCGCGCTTCGAGATCCGCCAATGCCTCCGCCACCCGGCCCCAACGCCAGCGGAAGCCCGCATCACGCAAGCGCAGGGGATCTGCCCAACGGCTTTTCAGTACCAACTCGGTCTCGGTGGCCATCAACCGCGCGCCAATCTTAAGCATCGATTGCGTCGCGGGAAGTCCGATTGGCATTCCTACCGCTTCGCGGAATGCCTGCATCCAGTCGCGGTTGGTCGGGAATTCGGTAGCGGTGACGTTGATGGTGCCATCGAGAAATGGGTCGGAAGTCGCGAAATCGACCGCTCTGAGGAAGTCCTCCATGTGGATCCAGCTGACCCGCTGGTTTCCGCTGCCCATCGCGCCGCCAAGTCCGCGAGCGGTCAGCTTGCGCAAGACATCGTAGACCGTCTGATCTTCATTTGCCAGCACCATGCCGATTCGCAAGGCCAGCTTGCGAGTCTCAGCGGGCACTTCCGCACCGAAGAATGCGTCTTCCCATGCTTGGGCGACCTCGCAGGAGAATCCTTCTCCGGGCTCACCCAGCCAGTCGTTTTGTGGTTGATCCTCCGCGTGGCGGTACCCGGTCGCAGTGCTCGCATTGAGCCAGACCTTGGGGGCAACTTTGCAACCGGCGACGGCTCGGCCGATGATTTTGGTGGCCTTGACCCGAGACTCGAGAATTTCTCGGCGGTTCGCCGCGGTGTATCGGCAGTTCACGCTCCGCCCTGCGAGGTTGATGATGGCCTCCGCCCCTTCTAAGGCAAGGGCCCACGGACCCAGCGTCTGGCCGTCCCATTGCAAAAAGGTACCGTCGCCACTCCAGCCGTCTTGCGTGCGACCAATCGCGACGACTTCTTTGCCCGTCCGCGCGCAGTGGCGGGTAAGGTAGCGACCTAAAAATCCATTGGCTCCGAAAATGACGACCACGGGGTTCATTTGATGTTTTTGATGATCAATTTTTAAAGATTATCTAAAATTTTCAGAAAATTCTGAAAATCGCTAGAATGTCAGCCGAGAAGTTTGGCGGCCATCTGAAGGGCGAATCCGTGCTTCATCAGTGAGATGCGGTCAGACATTTTTGAGGCAAAGCTCACGAAGTCTTCCAAGGCTCGCATCTGGGCGTGAAAGGCTTTTCCTTCGGGCGTTGCGATGCCCTCGCTTTCCTCAGCGCAGCGGTTGAGGATCGCTAAAGCTGGATCGATTTCTCGGCGCTTTCGCTCCCGCGCGACGATCGTGAAAATCTGCCAGACATCTTTTTCAGCCTCGAAAAACTCGCGGCGCTCACCCTTTTTGACGACCACTCGGATCAGACCCCAAGCGACCAGCTCCTTGAGGTTGGAGTGGGCGTTGCCCCGGCTGATCTCGAGCTCCTCCATGACCTCGTCGGTCGTCAGTGACTCGGGCGCTGTCATGAGCAGCGCGTGGATTTGGGCCATCGTCCGGTTGATGCCCCACTGGGTCCCGAGCGCCCCCCACTGCGCTACAAATTCGTCCCGGGCTTGCTTGAGTTTTTCGGTTTCCGCGTTCACGTTTTTCAGTAAATACTGAAAAGTCAGGAATGACAAGAGAATTTAGGTTGGCTTGAAATTTGCTTTACGGGCAAGGTGACGAATTAGACACAGCCTATCGCTTGCTTGAAATTCTGCTGAGGGCAGCTTCACACCCAGTTCATCCAAAATCACTGAAAACCAATGAAAACCATGATTTGCAATGCCGAATCGAAACGTCCCCATGGGATCTCGAAACCTCTACGCTGGGGCAGGGTACTGCTCGCGATGTCGCTCATTTCGGCGGCGTCAGTCCTCGATGCGGGAGCGCAGACATACTATAACCTGAGCTCAGGCAATTATTCTGAGGATTTTTCGCAGATCTCCACTTGGACGAGTCCAAGCACGAATTCATGGTCTGGTGTTGCGGCTGGTGGGACGGCTACGATTCCTGCGGCCGTCAAGATTACGGCAAGTACGACGATTTTCATGGGAACCAACGGCACAGGAACTAGTAGTTCCAGTGGCGTGCAGAGGCCCACGACCAATTTGCAACTGCTAGGCGCTGGTGGCACCGACAACTCCACATCTGTTGCGATGGATCTCAACCTCGACTTTACGAGTCGTACCTCGGGAACTCTGGCATTCAATGCGGCGGCTGTGGCCAATAGCACCGGGAATCGCACGGGAACACTTCGAGTTTATTACTCAACTGATGCGACCAACTGGGCTGAAATCACGGGCGGAAATCTTCCTTATGTTGCGACAAATAATGTTGCGAGTTCTGCTGCGGTGAATGTTTCGCTTCCATCGGCGGTGGATGGCAAAAATCAAGTGAAGTTGAGATTTTATTATCACAACGGTGGAACCGGGAGTGTGGCAGGAACACCCGCAGGAAGTCGGCCAAAGATTTCCATCGATGATGTTTCAGTGACATCGGTGGCGAGTTTGGTGGCAGATACCACACCTCCCGCAATATCGAGTTTGGTTCCGTCGAACGGAGCTGTGAATGTTTCAGCCAATGCAGCGCTTCAGTTAGGGTTTTCTGAAAGTGTTGTTGCTGGGACAGGAACCATCAAAATATTCAAGTCTGATGGCACCGAAGCCCAATCTTTCCAGGTCAGTGACAGCAATGTGAGCATCTCAGGATCAGTCGCCACCATCACCTTGAAGTCGAATTTGATTTCAGGGGGCAGTTACTATGGTCAAGTTTCGGCGGGCGCTTTCAAGGATGCCGCAGGGAATAGCTTTGCGGGGATCTCCAACACCACAACTTGGGCGTTCACCGTAGATTCCACCGCTCCAGTCGTGTCGACCTTTTCGCCAGCGAATGGAGCCACGGGGATTGCTCCGCCATCAGCGGTTAGTCTGACGTTCAGTGAGTCAATCAATCTCGTTTCTGGAAAATACATCACTATCAAGAAGTCGGATGGAACGGTGATTGAGACTCACGAGGCGAGTGCTTTCGAGGGCGTCATGGCATCTGGATCCGTTGTCACCGTTACCTTGACAAGTCCAAGTCTGTTAGATTATGGCGTGACCTATTATGTTGAAGTTGAGGCGGGTGCAGTTGAAGACAATTCTGGAAATTCCTTTGCAGGCATCAGCGGAAGCAGCACGTTTTCGTTCACCACAGCCAGTGTTCCGGAGTTGGGAACGGGGGTCGGCTACTCACAGACGTTCTCCTCGTTTACGTCGATCGAGACGATTCCTCTTGGGTGGAGTTTGAGCGGTGCAGTCAAAACGTACATGGGTGACTGGGGGACTGGGTTCAATGCTGGGGTAGTAGGCAACGCGAGTGTGTTTGGTTATCAACACACATCAAGCACGGGGACCCTTTCGCAGATCTTGACCCTTCGCAACACGAGTGGAGCGCCGATCACTGACCTTGTGATTTCCTACAAAGGCCGTGTGGCGCGTGCGGATCAGACTCGGATCCCAATTTACACCGTGAATGTGGCGGGTACCGTTGTCAGTGCTCTCGGCTACAGCACGGCGGATGGCGATAATTTGAGTCGCAGTGCAACTTTGACGGGCTTGAGTATTGCTGCTGGCGCGACTTTCCAAGTGCAGTGGATTTCAGACCGAGGCCAGTCGACTGGTAGCTCTCGCCAGATCGGAATTTCAGACGTCTCGGTGGCCATCGGGGTCAAGCAGTTCGCACCAACCGTGACGGACTCCTTGCCGCTGGCCAATTTGACCCATGCAGCTGCGCTATTTAATGGTTCCATCGGCAGCGATGGGGGATCCACTATCACGGAGCGAGGCTTCGTTTATGCCCTGACCGCGACATCTGCGACTCCCACCATCGGAGCGTCTGGTGTGACCAAGGTGGTCGATACTGTCGCTGGGACTGAGCCGTTCACGGCATCGATTACTGGTTTAACCGCCGCAAGCAGCTACACCATGCGGGCCTATGCAATCAATGGGATCGGTACCTCGTATGGCTCCGCGATCACCTTCACGACGCTTTTGACTCCGCCTACTTTTACGAGTTCCTACAGTCAGGCATTCGCGGCCTACAATGGAACTAACCCAGCGGGTTGGTCCGCGATTTCGAGTGCGGGTTCCCAAAGCTATGCGGGTGGATGGGGAAATCTGGGTGGCTCTGCAGGATTTATTGGTGGTGATAGCAACCCTGGGGTTTTGGGTTACCAGCATACCAGCGGGACAGGGACGCTCACCACAACCCTGACCCTGATCAATGGCTCCGGCGGCACTCTTAACCAGCTTTACATTTCCTACTTGGGAAGAGCATCGCGAACCGCTGACTCCACCGCAGCGCGTAGTCCTGAGTTTGCGGTTTCGGTGAATGGTGTCGTGGTTTCGGCCTTGGCTTACAGCACTGCGAACAATGTTGATGCAACCCTTGCCACCACCTTGACTGGGTTGAACATTGCACCTGGAGCCGCCTTCACCATCTCTTGGTCCAGTGATCGTGGTGCTGGAGCAGGTGCATCAAAGCAAATTGGTATTTCCAGTGTGCTGGTGTCTTCCTCAGCGCCCGCGGGGTATGATTCCTGGAAATCAGCGAATGCAGGCGGGCAAGCCGCGAATCTGGATTACGATGGCGACGGAATTAGCAATGGCATTGAGTACTTCATGGGGACCTCTGGAAGTGTCGCCAATGCTAGCCCCGGAGTCGTCGCTGGAACGGTGACTTGGCCGCGCGCTTCAAATACGACGATTTCTTCGTTTAATGTCGAGGTGTCCACCGATCTAACGGTTTGGCAAGATGCGAGCGTCAATTATTCGTCACAACTTCGCATCACTGGCAGTCAGGTGGCATTCACCATGCCAAGTTCACCTGCGAAATTATTTGTCCGCTTGGTCGTGACTCCTTGATTCGAATTGATCATCGGCGCTCGGGCTGACGCTGATGAGTCCGAGTGATGCAATGGGGACCGGGGCGATTTGCTTCGGTCCTCAATTCGTTTAGGCTCTGGTGCTGAGTGGATTTCTGTTAGATCCTCAGGGGTTTTAAACGAGCCGTTTTACCCTCGGATCTGTCCGTTGCCGCGGACGCGGTATTGGTAGCTCGTGAGTTCGCGTAGGCCCATGGGGCCGCGGGCGTGGAGCTTGTCGGTCGAGATGCCGATCTCTGCACCGAACCCGAATTCACCGCCATCGGCGAAGCGCGTGGAGACGTTGTGAAAGACGCAAGCGGAGTCCACGCTACGGAGGAATTGCTCGGCATTTGCCTCGTCACGGGTGACGATCACGTCCGTGTGGTGTGAGCCATGGGCATTGATGTGAGCCACCGCTGCATCGAGTGAATCAACCACCTTGATCGAGAGAATCAGGTCGAGGTATTCCGTTTCCCAGTCATCGGTGGTGGCGGGGATGAGGTCGGGGAGGATGGTGAGGCTTTGTTCGCAGCCGCGGAGTTCTACACCATTCGAGCGGAGGGCCGTGGCGACTTTGGGAAGAAACTCAGCGGCCACCTCGTGGTGGACGAGCAGGGTTTCGAGTGCGTTGCAGACGCCGCATTTTTGGGTTTTGGAATTGAGGGTGAGCGAGACGGCCATTTCCATGTCGGCTGCGGCATCGACGAAGAGGTGGCAGATGCCATCGTAGTGCTTGATGACCGGCATGCGAGCGAGTGAAACCACGGTCTCGATGAGGCCTTTGCCGCCGCGAGGGATGATGAGATCGAGCCACTTGTCCATACCGGCGAGGGCCGCCACGCTTTCACGGTCGGTGAATGGGATGAGCTGGATCGCGTGGGCAGGTGCCCCAGCTTTTCCGAGTGCCTCGGCGATGGCGAGGTTTGAGTGGATCGCCTCGCTGCCGCCTCGGAGGATAGTGGCGTTGCCGGTTTTGAAGCAAAGCACTGCGGCATCGGCCGTGACGTTGGGGCGGCTTTCATAAATGATGCCGATGGTACCGATGGGCACCCGGATTTGTTCGATCCGCATGCCGTTCGGGCGCTCCCATGCGTCCATGGTTTGGCCTACCGGATCGGGCAAGGTTGCCACTTGGTCGATCCCTGCAGCCATCGCTTCGATGCGTGCCTCATTAAGCATGAGTCGGTCGAGCATGGCAGCAGACAAGCCCTTTTCCTTGCCTGCGGCGAGGTCGAGGGCGTTTGCCTCTAACAAGTTCGCGGCATCACTGCGGATCGATGCCGCCATCGCGCGGAGGATCTCGTTCTTTTCATCGGCCGACAACTGTGCCAGCGCGTATGAAGCCGCGCGAGCCTGCTTGCCCATTTGGTGGATGGTTTCCTGAAGGGTCGACATGCGGGTATGAGGTTCGGCAGCGGGTGCGGCGAGGATCGAATCGGTTAGATTGCAGCGAGGATGCCATTGAAGGTGGCGCTGGGGCGAAGCGCTGCGTTTGCTTTCGCCTCATCGGGGAGGTAGTAGCCGCCGATGTCGATCGCATGGCCTTGGACGGTGATGAGTTCTCCGACGATGGTTTCTTCGTTCGCCAAAAGGGCTGCGGCGACGGGGCTGAAGATCGCTTGGAGCTCGGAGTCTTGGGTTTGCGCGGCGAGCGCTTGAGCCCAGTAGAGCGCGAGGAAGAAATGCGAACCACGATTGTCGATCGTTCCAAGTTTGCGGCCGGGCGAGCGGTCGTATTCGAGGAACTTCCCGGTTGCGGCGTCGAGGGTTTCGGCAAGGACCTTGGCCTTCGGGAGTTGGAAAGTTTCGCTGATGTGTTCGAACGATGGCGCGAGGGCGAAGAACTCGCCGAGCGAATCCCAGCGGAGGTAGTTTTCCTCGAGGAATTGTTCCACGTGCTTGGGGGCTGAGCCACCAGCCCCAGTTTCGAAGAGTCCGCCGCCATTCATGAGTGGGACGATCGAGAGCATCTTCGCCGAGGTACCAACTTCGAGGATTGGGAAAAGGTCGGTGAGGTAATCGCGTAGAACATTTCCGGTGACCGAAATCGTGTCGAGGCCTTGAGCGATGCGTTCGAGCGAGAAGGTACACGCTTCGGCAGGGGGTAGGATGCGGAGGTCAAGGCCTGAGAGGTCGTGGTCTTTCAGGTAAGTTTCCACCTTCGCGATGATTTGTGCGTCGTGGGCGCGGGCGGCATCGAGCCAGAAAACCGCTGGGTCGCCGGTCGCCCGGGCACGTTTCACGGCGAGTTTCACCCAATCTTGGATTGGGGCATCCTTCGTTTGGCATGCGCGCCAGATGTCACCGGTTTCGACATGGTGTTCGATGAGGATCGTGCCAGACGCATCGGTGACTCGGACACGGCCTGCAGCGGGAATTTCGAAGGTCTTGTTGTGGGAGCCGTATTCCTCGGCGGCTTGAGCCATGAGGCCGACGTTCGGGACTGAGCCCATCGTCTTGGGATCTAGGGCACCATGTTGCTTGCAGAAGTCGATGGTTGACTGATAGATGCCAGCGTATGAGCTGTCGGGAATAACGGCGAGGGTGTCGGCGGTTTGGTTGGAAGCGTTCCACATTTTTCCACCGGCGCGGATCATGGCAGGCATCGAGGCGTCCACGATCACGTCTGAAGGAACGTGGAGATTGGTGATGCCTTTGTCGGAATTTACCATCGCAAGTGCTGGCCCAGAAGCGTAGGCGGCTTGGATGTCGGCCTCGATCTCAGCCTTTTGTGCAGCGGGAAGTTGGTCGATCTTGGCGACGAGATCGCCGAAGCCATTTTTGAAATCCACGCCGAGGCTCCTCAGAGTCGCTGCGTGTTTGGTGATGAGATCTTTGAAAAACACCTCCACTGCGTGACCAAAAATGATCGGGTCCGAGACCTTCATCATCGTCGCTTTCATGTGGAGCGAGAAAAGGACGCCATCGGCCTTGGCCTTGGAGATCTGTGAGGCGAGGAAGTCCACAAGCGCCGCCTTGCTGAGGAATGAGCCGTCGAGGATTTCGCCCGCCTTGAGCGGCGTGCTTTCCTTTAGCACGCGCGTACTGCCATCGTTGCCAATGAATTCGATTTTCACATCGGTGGCTTTGGCGACGGTAACGGATTTTTCGTTAGAGAAAAAATCATGCTGTCCCATCGTGCCGACCGAGGTTTTGGAATTGCTGGACCAAGCGCCCATCGAGTGCGGGTGCTTGCGAGCGTAGTCCTTCACTGCCTTCGGCGCGCGGCGGTCGGAATTTCCCTCACGGAGCACAGGGTTCACGGCGCTACCCATGACTTTGGCGTAGCGCGTGCGCGCGTCCTTTTCTGCATCGGTCTGGGGATTTTCTGGGAAATCAGGAAGATCGTAGCCCTTTGATTTCAGCTCGGCGATGGCGGCCTTGAGTTGCGGAACGGAAGCCGAAATGTTCGGCAGCTTGATGATATTTGCCTCGGGTTGGAGCGTCCACGCGCCGAGTTCTGCCAGGTCATCTGCGATCTTTTGGTCATCGCGAAGTTGGTCGGAAAACTGGGCAATGATTCGTCCAGCCAGCGAAATGTCTCGGGTCGTCACCGTGATGCCCGAATGCTTGGTAAATGCTTGGACGATTGGCAGGAAGGAATAGGTCGCGAGAGCGGGTGCTTCGTCGGTCTTCGTGTAAATGATGGTCGGGATTTTGGACATGATCTGAGGGTGTGAAAGTGGCAGCCACTCGTCTAAGGCATCGGCCTGCCATGGTCAAAAGCAATTGCTCCGCCAATTCTTCGATAAAATCGGGTGGGTCTAAACCCGCGGTTTTGGCCGATGTGAATAACTTGGGGAAAGTGTTGGAATTCCCTCAATTTGAAGCAGCTGGTCGATGATCCCTGAGGTCCTTGTGGGAGTCGCCTCTGGTAAATTGCTTCTTGGTATTTTGGGTCGGGTGGGGTCTCGATTGAAAGTTTTAAACGATTGATCGAATTTTAATTCATTGAAAATCAGTATTTTGTATACTTGTTCACCATGATTCACTCATAATTCACGACTTATTCGCCGTTCGGATTTCGTCTGAATGTGTGCGGCAGGTGCTGGCGGTGACGTTGCAAAACGGTATGCAGGAAGAGGGGAATTCTGATTGTGAATAACTTGGGAAAATCCCATTTGGCGTGGTTTTTGGTTTCCTGAAGTCCGCTGAAATTTCGGGCGTGGGGTGGAGAAATTTTTCGCCTTGGCGGGTGGGTGCTTGGTTGGTCCCGATTTTTATAAGGAAATAGGATCTTGCGGATGTCACTTGTATGCGGATTCCGCTTTACCCTTTGCGAGGATCACTTCAAACAAAGGGCAGCCGCACTATTCCTTGAATGGCGCAGTTTCTTCAATCTCATACCAACACCCCATATGGACATTCAAATTGCCACTCTCTGTGACTTCGCCTCCGACTATAACGGAAAGCTCGTGATCTCTGGAACTTTCGACACCCTCGCGGCTCGTGCGGTACCGGTCGTTCATCCATCCTGCACCTTGGCGATGCGCTTCTGCTTCACTCCCGAGGATATCGGGCGCCACAAGCTTTCCATCAATATCATCAACGAGGATGGCGAGTCGCTCGACCCGAATAACATGCCGATCGAGCCTGAGTTCGAAGTTCAACTTCCCAAGAACGTTCCATTCCTGACGCGCAACATCGTGATGAATCTTCAAGGACTTCGTTTCCAAGAAGAAGGCATCTACTCGATTGATATCGGCTGCGACGGCGAGATCCTTGTTCGTTTGCCACTTCGCATCGTCTTGGTTGCGCAAGGGCCGAATGGTGAATCTCAGATGGCATAATGCTGAGGCATGGTGTAACTAAGCGCCATGCCAATGCCTACTTCCTATTCTTGCGCCCTAATCACCGGTGCTTCATCGGGCTTGGGTGAGGAGTTCGCACTTCAAATCGCACCACGGGTCGAAAATCTCGTGCTCGTGGCGCGGCGTGATTCATTGCTTGCTCAGGTTGCGGATCAGATTCGTAAGCAGTTTCCGCAGGTTAAGGTCACGGTTTTTGCGTTCGATTTGAGTCGATCGCATGGGCGAGAGCAGCTGTTAGACGCATTGTCTGCGGCGGGGCTCGTCCCGGATCTTTTGGTCAACAATGCGGGGTTGGGAGATTACGGCGAGTTTGCCTCAGCCGAATGGTCGAAGCTTGAGTCCATGCTGCGGGTGAACATTGAGGCACTCACGCATCTTACGCATTGCTTGGTTCCTGAAATGATCCGCTCTGGTCGTGGGGCGGTGGTGCATGTCAGTTCCCTCGCGAGTGCTTTGCCCATTCCTGATTTCGCGGTCTACGCGGCGACCAAAGCCTATGTGACGAGTTTTTCGGAGGCGCTGCGCATTGAGCTGCGCGAGCATGGGATTCCAGTGCTGGCGGTTTGTCCAGGTCCAGTGAAGACCGGATTTGGAGGAGTGGCGAGGCGAGGAGACGGGGCTCCCGAGATGCCCGCGAAGAAATCGTTCTATGTGCCAAAGTCGCAGGTGGTGGCTGAGTCTCTAATCGCTTTGGAGCGTGATGCTGCGCGGATCTATCCTGGGTTGCGGACGCGGGTTGCGGCGATGGCGTTGCGCAGTTTGCCCATGGCCGTGTTGCGCGCGGTGATGAGCCTCAGGCCACGGCGGGTGTGAAATTGGCCTGCGGCGGACTGGCGTAAATCTAGCGATGGATCGCGATGCGGAAAAATCGTTTTGGAATCGCATCGGCATGATTCAGTCGGAGAGTTCGCAATGTGAAGCCTTCGCCGACATCTGTATCCTTGATGATGGTGAAGTCTCCCGCTGGCAAATCAATCCATCCGGTCGATAGATCGGTTGATGATTGGATCCCATAAGTCAGCGCTGGAACTGCTCCATCCATTTTCATTTTGAATGACAGGCTAAATGAATTCGTTCCCTGTGGTTCTGGAAGAATCGACACGAGGTTCGTTGATGCATCGGGTATCAGGGGATCAAGTCCCAGTGCAAACTCCATGAGATTGTTGCGGCCATCTGCATCGGGATCCGCGTGGTCGCCCCATAATGAGTTTTGGGATTCTGCTGCAACGGGTGAAAAATGGTCGAACGTCCAAACATCATAGGCAGATGCAGGTTGGACATCTATTAGAATTCTGATGGTTGCAGAGCCTCCAAGACCATCGGACACCATGATCATGAATGAGTCGCTGCCGATGTAGTTTTTAACTGGTTGATAGGTGATGGTGGCTGTGTCTCCCGTATTTGGGAGTTTGATGCCAGCCGTACCATGGCTTGCACGATTAGAGATCGACCAGGTGAGCGGGTCTGAATTCCCGTCGCTCGCGGTGAGAGTGAGGCTGAATGGGACTGGGAAATTGTTTTGTGAAAGGATCTCAACCGCATCCACAGTCGCATTGATCACGGGTGCGACATTGGGCGGTTGTGCGATCGTGAGGTTAACGGTGATGGTATCTGTGCCGCCGTTGCCGTCCGAGACAAGAACGCTGAACGCGTCACTGCCGATGTAACCGGTGGTTGGGGTGTAATTGAGCGAAACCGTTGTGCCGGTCACTGGGGTCTTGACTGTGGCGGTGCCGTGGCCTGCGGCTGAAGAGATCGACCAGGTGAGAGTGTTAGAGTCCGAATCGCTTGCGGATAGAATGAGGCTGAATGGAGTGGGGGTGCTGTTTTTGGAGAGGGTTACATTTGCGGTGCTTCCCTGTGAGATCACGGGGGCAGTGTTAGATGAGGGGATGGTAAATGCTCGGATCACTGCCATGTGTTGCATGTTGGTGGCCCCGCTATCCGTGATCAACACAGGGGAGACATCCGCGAGTGGGCTATACACGCGACTATCAAAGACGAGGCCATTGCTGTAGGTCTTTGATCCTACGATCAGGGGTGTTTTGAGTGCATTGAGCTCGCTGTCGGGAATCACCCAGTCGTAGGGCTCCGATCTGCCCGCATTGGTGTTTTCATTATTTGATTGATCGACTGGCCAAGGTGAGCCAGTCACGAATGTCGATGATAGGGTTTTGATGCAATCCTCGGTGCGTGAGTAGGTGTTGAAATCACCACCGATGACCATGTAGTCCGTTGATGGGATGTTGGCTGCGGTGATGTAGCTTAGAATTTGACCCGCCTGAGTGTTGCGTTGGGTCGAATTTGTGGATCCGCTCGATGCTTTGAGGTGCACGCTGATCACCCAAAGATTCTTATCGCCCGGAATGTCAATTTTCGCCCACGCGAAGTCACGATCGGTTAGGGTGGTGTCATCCCATTCGCCTGAGGCGAGTATCGGATAACGGCTCACGATTCCATTCGGGATTCCATTTCTCGATTCGCGGGAATAGGAGAACGAGGCCCCAAAGTTTTCGGTGACCCATGCCCGGAAATTGGTCGTGGAATTCGACAGGTAGTTCATTTCCTGGACCATCGCGATGTCGGGTGCGAGGGCTTGAAAAATCCGGTTTCCTTCGCCTGGATCATACGATTGGGCGGTTCCACTCGTGATGTTGGCCGCCATAATGCGGACTACTTCGCCAGCCTTCAGGCAGGTGGTAAAAAGACTCAGCAGCAGAGTGATCCAGATGGCGGACAACGCGGGCATTTGGCCGGACCTGGTTCATGCCAGGGGGTGGCCCAGCAGCATCGTTCGAGATGCTGGGCGATTGAATTGTTCGCGCTTATGCTCGTTCGGCCATCGGTTGATAGCTGCGGAGTGTCGCGCCGGTGTAAATTTGGCGAGGCCTTGAGATGCGGCTTTCACGGTCGTCCATGACTTCCTTGTAATTGGCGACCCAACCTGGCATGCGGCCAATGGCAAACATCACGGTGAACATGTCCATGGGGATTCCGATGGCGCGCATGATGATGCCGCTGTAGAAATCGACATTTGGATAGAGTTTGCGTGAGACGAAATACTCATCGTGGAGGGCGATTTCCTCCAGTTTTTTAGCGATGTCTAGGAGAGGGTCAGACTTGTGGAGTTGTGCGAGAACTTTGTCGCACTGTTCCTTGATGATCACGGCGCGTGGGTCGAAGTTCTTGTAAACGCGGTGTCCGAAGCCCATCAGGCGGCGGTTGCCGGTCTTGTTTTTCACTTCTTGGAGGAACTTGGTTCCATCGTCTCCTTCACGGTGGATTTCCTCGAGCATTTCAAGCACCGCTTGGTTTGCGCCTCCGTGCAGCGGGCCCCAGAGAGCGCACACCCCTGCGGATGCTGAGGCGAATACGTTCGCTTGGCTTGATGCCACCATCCGAACGGTCGAGGTCGAACAGTTTTGCTCGTGATCCGCATGGAGCAGGAAAATCAGGTCGAGCGCCCGCACAATTTCTGGGTTGATTTCGTATTCTTCGCCGGGGAGCGAGAACATCATGTGCAGGAAATTTTCGGTGTATTTCAGGTTCGACTTTGGGTAGCTCATTGGCAGGCCATGAGCCTTGCGGTAGGAGCTGGTTGCGATCGTGCGAACTTGGGAGATGAGTCGGGCGGCGTGGTAGGGGAAGGATTCTGAGAGTGGCCTGCCGTGGGTTTTCGGACTCGGATAGGACGATGACGCATGGATCATCGCGGAGAGGATCGACATCGGGTGGGCCGATGGTGGGAATGCGTCGAAGTGGAACCGCATGTCGGCATGGAGCATTTGATTCTCCGTGAGCAGGCCCGAGAACTCGGCGAGCTCGGTGGCGGTTGGAAGTTCGCCATAGATGAGCAGGTAGGCGGTCTCGATGAACGTGCTTTTTTGAGCGAGTTCGGCGATGTCGTAGCCTCGGTATTGGAGGACTCCTTTTTCGCCGTCGATGAACGTGATGGCGCTCTTGCAAGCTCCAGTGTTGCCATATCCTGGGTCAAGCGTGATGCAGCCCGTCTTGTTGCGAAGCGTTGCAATGTCGATGCCCACTTCGCCTTCAGTACCCACGATTGTTGGCAGCTCGAGAGGCTTGCCATCGATGATCAATTCCACTGTTCCGTTCATGCGGGGCGATCGTAAACTGCTCTTGGCCGATTAGGCTAGTCCGCAATGCATCGAATTGAAACAAATCTTATTGGCAACCGAATGGCTTGAGGGCCAACGGCTTTTATTCGCCGGAATCGGGGTAAGAGCCGAGAAGTTTGACGATTGAGCAGTGGTTGCCGAGTTCGGCGAGTGCTTCGGCGACTTTTGCGTCCTCGCAGTGGCCTGCTAGGTCGACGTAGAAAATGTATTCCCAGTCCTTCCGTTTGGATGGGCGAGATTCAATTTTCGAGAGGTTGATGTGGAATTGGTCGAAGGCTTGGAGGGCCTTGACCAGCGAGCCGGGTCGGTCGTGGATGGCAAAGAGGATTGAGGTGCGATCATTGCCGGTGGGAGGGCAAGGTTTCTCGCCGATGACGAGGAAGCGGGTGGTGTTGGTCGCGCGATCTTGGATGGATTCCTCGATGAGAGTGAGCCCGTAAAGTTCTGCGGCGAGGGGGCCACCCAGCGCGGCGGCACCATGCGCAGCTTGGTCGCGAGCGATCTGTGCAGCCTTGGTGGTGGAGGAAACCTCGACGAGGTCGGCCTCTGGGAAGTTTTTAAGGATCCAAGCTCGGCATTGGCCGAAGACTTGGGGGTGTGAGTAAAGCGTCTTGATTTCGGAGCGGGGGATGGCCGCCATCAGGCCGTTTTCGATGCGCAGCAGAATTTGCGAGCAGATGTGAAGCGGGGAGTCGACAAACAAGTCGAGTGTGTGTGAGACCGCACCCTCGGTGGAATTTTCAATAGGAACCACCCCGTAGCTGGCAGCACGCCTAGCGACTTGGTCGAAGACGTCTGAAAAATTGGGTTGGGCTGAATACTGGACGGAGTGGCCAAATTTTTTGATCGCGGCTTGGTGGGTCCAAGTTCCCTCGGGGCCGAGGTAGGCGATCTTGAGGTCATCCTCCAGCGCGAGGGCTGCGGACATGATTTCTCGGTAAATCGCGCGAATCGATTTTTCCGGAAGTCGGCCTTGGTTCATCTCGATGAGGCGCCGTAAGAGAGATTCTTCGCGCTCGGGGGCGTAGATTTGGAGGCCATCACGCTTTTTCACCACGCCCACCTCGTGGACGAGATCAGCGCGGCGAGAAAGGAGATCGAGCAATTCGTGATCGATGGTATCGATGTTGCTGCGGATGTCGTCGAGATTCACAGGGTGGTAGGGTGTTAGGAATCTTGATCCGATGCGTCACCTGCGGCTGCGGCAGGGATCCCGATGGTGCCGAGGGCGAGTTGTTGGTCGGCATCGGTAGCGGGCGTCGGCTCCTGGGTGGGTTCTGGCAATTTCACCTTGCGGAGTTCGGATGCGTTCGGGAGGTCGTCGATTGACCGGATGCCGAAGTGCTCGAAAAAGAGGTCGGTGGTTTCGTATAAGAGAGGGCGACCTGGCAGTTCCGCACGGCCACCGATCCGGATGAGGTCTCGGTCGAGAAGTTTTTGAATCATGCCGTCGCATGCCACTCCGCGAACTGCTTCGATGGCTGCCTTCGTGATGGGTTGGCGATAAGCGATGATGGCAAGGGTTTCCATCGCGGGGCCACTCATTCGCTCAGGCTTACGGCCAGGGAATAACTGGCGCACGAATTCGCCGAATTCAAGGCGAGTGAATACCTTCCATCCTTTCGGGCGCTCGATGATGGTGAAGGCTCGTTGATCATTTTGGTAAGCAATGTTGAGTTCTTCGATGGCGGCTGCGACTTGTTCGGGCGTAGTTGCGGAGAGTGCCAAGAGCCATTCTGGGAGCTCGCTGGGAGCCTTGCCTTCGTCGGTTTCACGGTTACGAACATCCTCCGCTTCGGCCACGCGCGAACGCACGAGGCGGGCAATTTCCTCTGAAGGTAAAGGATTTTGCGAGGCGATCAACAGGGCTTCAACGATGGCATTTAGCTGCATGACGGGACCGCACTTTAGGGATCGGTGTGGGCATTTCAAGTCTGCTACCGAAAACGATGAAATCATTTATTTTGGAATCATCGAAGTTTCCGCTTGATGCCGTGTGGATCACAGGCTAACCCACCCCGCTCATTGCCGTTCCGAAAGTCCACTTTGGAGGCGCCGTTCGATTTCTACTCACCTGCATCCTGATCCTTTTTCCATGGCCGCAAAGAAAACCACACCAAAGTCCGCTCCAACTAAAGTGAAAGCGAAGCCTGCCTCCAAGCCGTCGAAGCCAGCAGCCAAGCCGTCGAAGCCAGCAGCCAAGCCAACGAAGCCAGCAGCGAAGCCGTCGAAGCCAGCAGCCAAGCCAACGAAGCCAGCAGCCAAGCCAACGAAGCCGGCAGCCAAGCCAACGAAGCCGGCAGCCAAGCCAACGAAGCCAGCAGCCAAGCCAACGAAGCCGGTGCCTGCCGTTGCACCGGAAAAGCCAGCGCAGACACCCAAGATTGCGAAACCCGAGGCCAAGCAAGCAAAGCCCGTGGATAAGCAAAAGCCCGTTGAGAAAATCGATGTTGAGCCGAAAGTGGTGGTCATTGAGAAAAAGCCAGTGGTCAAGTCGCGCTCGTCGGTCGTTGATTTTCCAGCGCCTCCTGCACCAGTGAAGCCGCCCTTCGTCCCACCGAAACCCGTGTCGCCCGTCACGGGTGGGCAGGTTGCTGCGGGCAGCAACGGTACTCACAGTCCCGCATTTGTGCAAAAGCAACGCCAGCGTCTGCTCGATTTGCGTGACGACCTCGTCGATGCCGTTTCTGGGATGGCGCGTGACACCATTCGCAACGCTCCGGAAGGCTCTGAGGCGTCAGGCAGCGGGCAGCACCAAGGCGATGCCGGAAGTGATGCCTACGACCGCGATTTCGCCCTCTCCGTATTGGCGAAGGAACAAGACGCCCTGTACGAGATCGAGCAAGCGCTTCGCCGGATTCAATCTGGGTCCTATGGGATTTGTGAAATCTCGTCGCGGAAAATCCCTCAGACCCGTCTTGAGGCCATCCCTTTTGCTCGTTTGACGGTCGAATGCCAGGCCCAATGGGAGAAAGAATATGGCAATCGCCGCTTCCGTCCGTCCAATGAAGTTGGCTTCAGTGGAGGGAAATATGCAGAAGATGAAGATTCTGAATCGGTTTCTCTTGACGAAGACGAAGATTAAAGCAACATCCGTCCCCCAAGTTCCTACTCATGCCACGCGAGATTATTATCCTAGAATGCACCGAAGCGAAAGCCGAAGGCAAGCCTACCTCACGTTACGTCACCACGCGTAACAAGAAGAGCCTCCGCACACCAGGTCGCCTGGAGAAAGTGAAATTCAATCACTTCCTCAAGCGCCGTACCCTTCACCGCGAACTCCGCTAAACCGCGAACTCCGCTTTATTTACAATGTCCGAGCCAAAAACAGTCCAACGCCGTATCAACTTCCGTAAGGCGAACCGCAAAATGACGCGCCGCCGTCACGATATTCCTGCTGAGCAGGTTGTCGCGACCAATCCGGAGCTCCTCACCAAGTTCACCACCGAGACCGGCAAGATCCTTCCTCGTCGTGTGACTGGTGTGTCCGCCAAGCTTCATCGCAAGATCAACAACGCGATCAAGCAGTCACGGGCGATCAACTTGCTTCCGTAATCGGACGCATCGCATCGTTCTTTAAAAGAGCCAGCCTGTGAAAACAGGTTGGCTCTTTGTTTTGCCGGTGGACCCTTTCGATCTTGCCCGATCCAGCATCGGTGGCGAGATTCGGTCAGGCATTGATTCTTATCGAATTTTTGCCTTGGTGAGGTGGCTTTGAGTTCTTATAAACCCGCAGGCGCAAACTGGTTCCCATGGCTCAAAAAGACTTCACTATCCTCAATAAACTTGGCATTCACGCTCGCCCAGCGGCGCAGTTCGTCAAGACCGCCAATCGCTTCCAAGCGGATATCTTCGTTGAAAAGGATGGTGAGGAGGTGGACGGCAAAAGTATCATGGGCCTCATGATGTTGGCTGCTGGACATGGCTCGGTGATTTCAGTGACTGCAAACGGTGCCGATGCTGAGGCCGCGCTTGATGCGATCAGCGAGCTCATCACCCGCAAGTTCGAGGAGGACTGAATCTCCTGCAAGCGTCGGTCCCTGCGTCGGTCCACCTGAAAATAGGGACTAGTATTTCGAGGATTTTCCACCCCTGAGCTGAAACCGCGCGATGTCACCAAGCGCTGGTGTTTCTTGAAGCCAGTCGAGGTGGGTGGTAGTGATCCATTTTTGCGCGTCTTGCGGCAGTTGGCTCATCAAAGCGTTGCGGCGGCTCGGGTCCAGTTCGCCGAAGATGTCATCCATCAAGTAGATCGGTGGCTTACCGCCGAGGCACTCAAGCAGAGAGCCTTGTGCAAGCTTGAGCGAGAGTGCGATCGTGCGTTGCTGCCCTTCGCTTGAGAAGTCCGCAGCAGGCATGCCATGGAGACGCAGGTCGATTTCGTCACGATGGGGTCCAACAACCGCTTGGCGAAGGCGAATTTCCCGCTCGCGCGCTTGGAGCATGGACTCGCGCAGGTCGGGCCCGCTGGCGGGTAGATACTGGAGGGCTAGGGGCTCATCCTTGCCACTGATCCCGCGCTGGGCATCTGCGGCAAGTGGCGAAAGCGCATTGATCAGCTTCGCGCGGGCTTCCATGAGAATGGTGCCGTGCTCCACGAGAACTTCCTCATAGGAAAGGATCTCGGCATCACGCGGGCGGCTCTCTTTGAGCAGGAGGTTCTTGGCCCGCAGTGCCCGTCGATAGCGCGACCATGATCGGCGGTAGTTGGGATCGACTTGGGATCCGATGAAATCCAGAAAGCGCCGTCTCCCCTCGCCAGGACCACGGACCAGCTCGAGGTCTTCATTGCCCATCCATACCACGAGTCCGCCATCGGCCAGATAGCTCGTTTGGCTAGAGCGGTTCTCACCGTCGGCCTTGAGCAGGAGCCCCTCGCGGGAGTATCTAACTTGGCGCTCGCTCGACCATGGATCTCCTGCGATGCCAAATCCCTTGGTGCCGAACCGTCCGAGGGTGGTCATCCGGTGAGTCCGTGGGGAGTGAAGTCGAACGAGTACGCACACCGCCTCGAGAATCGAGGTTTTTCCTTGAGCATTGTCACCTGTTAGAATGACGCCAGCGGAGGGTACCTCAAGGTCAAGTGACTCAAAGCAGCGGAAATCCAGCAGGCGCAAGGAGCGAAACACGGCGATGGGGTGGGGTGAATTCCGAGATTGGGTGTTTTAGGGATTTTCAAAAACAGGAGTCGCTAGCTTGTCATAGGTTGCACGATCTAGCAGAAATGGGTGGTCATCTGAACTCAAGCGGCCATAGTAAAAGCTTGGATTGGTTCCGGTGCTGTTTGGCGCGAATGTGACCTCGCGGGTAATCAATCCGGTGAAGTCACCCACATCATTCGTGCTTTTTTCGATGATTTTCAGTGTTAGCGAGGGCTGGGCGAGGGCTACCATGGCAGACTCATCATCCGTTGCGAGCCAGCGGGTCACCTTGAGGCCTTCGATGATCCCTAATAGATAGTTTGCCCTTGCTGGATCGAGCGAAGTGGTGACGTCTTCGGTGCCGCGATGGGCAGTCCATTCCTCCTTGTTGAAATCGTATCGAAGCATCAACTCGGAATCGCCTGCAAGTTTGCGCTCGATGGCCATGAGGTTGATTCGGTCGACCGACCAGAGCCTCGAGTTGCGCCATTCATATGGCCGAACGGGGATCGATGACACCAATGAGGGGTCGACCCGCATGACGGTGGGGGTGCCGATGCGGTTCACGAAGAATCCACCCTTGCCATCGATACCGAACGCCAGTCGGATGCCTTGGTTGTCTTGTCCGAGGAAGTGCAGGTTTAGGAACGGACGGTTAAGTCCCCACGGAGTGAAGTCGGTTGCAGCATCACTTTCGAATCCAATCGCTCGGCCCTCGGTGACGGCTTTCAGCAGGGCAAAAAGGCGTTCTTCGTTGGCCTCTTGGGATTGGCCGGCAATCGTGGCCATCCAGGGTTGTGGCGGGGTGCGCGAAATGAGGATTTCGGCTCCGGTCGCTGGCTGGATCAAGATGCCACGGAGGGATTTGACGTTCAGGTTGGTGAGTGCAGGGTCGCGCAGTTCATTGACTGCGAGGGGAAGGTCGGCGATTGAGACCAGGTTGGGCTCTGGCTTTGCTGGGAGATCGAATATGGTGTTAGGGCGATCGCTGACCACTGCGTGGACCTCGCGGGACTCGGTTGTCTCTGGTGGGAAAATTTCTAACAGGGTTTCCTTTTCTGATCCAAACGAGGTGATCGAGATTTGCTTGGACTTGGTGAGGCCGTCATTGCTCGGCAGAGTCACTGAGGTGCGATCAGAGACTTTAAGTGCCTGCAATTCATAGAGTCCTTCTAATAGCGATTTGATGGCTTTACGATCGGTCGAGAGATCCAACGGCTTGATCAAGCGCCAAGGGCTTTTTGGGGTTTCTCGGCTCAGGGTGAGCTCGCCTTGCTCGGCAGTGATGCCGATCTTCTGGACATTGAGCGGGTTGAAATAGAGCGGACGGTGATCCCGCAAAAACTTGAGGTTGTCTTTGAAAAGTGGGCCGATGTCACCTGTCGCCGAATAAATGAAACGCTTGTTGTGATCGTCACGTGTCTGGATGAAGACGGTGGCGATGGGTTGGTCTGCATCCTTCGGTTTCGCGAGCCACGGTGTTTGGCGGCCAAGCTTGTAGTGCGCCAGAGGCTTGTTGTCGCCGTCGAACATGCTGATTTCTGTAGCGGTTTCCCTCAGGCCAGCTTTTTGGATATCGATCTCATGGCGATCAGCGAAGTCTTCGACGCGCATCCCTAGGGTGAAATTGATGATCGCGATTGCGGCGCGCGGGTCCATGCGGTCGGCCCAGGGAGTGACCGCCTGCCACCCCGTGGGCGTGAGATCGAAGTGGGCTTTGGCGCCGTTTTGGCTCACATTGAGGTGTTTGACCGATGCCGCAGTGAATTTCGAATAGACCGCTTGGCCGATGGGGACATTGGGTGCGCCTAACAGAGAGTCGAAATTCCCTTGAGTCCACTGCCAGCTAGCCAAGCCACAGGTGAGGATGGCGAGTAGAGCAAGAATGAGGGTGAATCCGAGTGAGCGCATGAACGATTAGGCGCGTCGCGAAGACCAGATGATTGCACCTGCGAGGATGAGGAATGCAGGCAAAAAGAAGAGATTCACTCGGTTGATGAATGAGACTTGGGCTTCGAGCAGTGGCATCTTGTAAGTGCCAAGTGAGCGGGGGCCGATACCAGCGAGCGACTGGCGGTCCATCAGCCAGTTGACCGATGAGGCGAGGAAGTCGATATTTTCCGCGTGCTGGCGGCTTGGGTCGAGAAAGTCGGTGTTGGCGATGACGACCATTCGTGAGGTCTGAGTGGCAAATTGATCGTCTCCCGTGGCACCGCGGGTGATGGAAGCGGCCAGATAGAGTGGAGGCTTGGTATCTTCTCGTTCGTCGAAGGCGGTGTCTTTGCCGCCAAATTTGGTTTCGCCCCAGAAGCCCTCCGCCGCTTGGATCAGCCCGATCGGATTGATTTGGCGGTTCATGAGATCCTCGGCGCCCTCGCGGACTTCGAGTGACGAAGTGGCTCCCTCCAAGATCGTGGCTTGCCCCGCGAAATCTTTGGTGAAATCGACCCCGTAGGTGAAGATGCCTCGGGCGGTCGAGTTGATGCGGTCATTCGTGAGAGAGACCACACGGTCGCGCCGTGGAGTCACCCCATGGCTCCGGAGGAAGGTACGCAATTTTGGAGGGATTTCGCCAGGTTTCAGTAGGACGAGAATCGCAGATTTCGGATGGTTCCAGTATTGCTCGAGGACCGCGAGTTCTTCGTCGCTGAAGTCGTATTTGGGAGCCACTAGGGCGATGCCATCGGCGTCAGTTGGGATTTCGCTCAGTCCTGCTAGATTGATCCCCTTGAGTTCGACATTCTGAAAAAGCAGGGTTTTGCTGAGCGAGCTGAGAGGGGAGTCTTCACTGGTGGCATCCATTTGGCTCTTGTCGGCAAGAAAGACCATTTTGCGAGCCTTGCCTTCAATGGCTTCGACGAGTCGTGCCGTCAGGACATCTTCGCCTTGAAATCCAGTGATCTTCCGCTGTCCATCCGCTGCGGTGTAGACGGCAAGGTCCTCGGCCACGATCACCTTGATGTTCGGATGGAGGATGTGATTGCCGTCTTTGTCTTCGGTTGAAACTGCACCGCCCTTCGTCCTCGCATCCATCACGATGAGATCCTTGGTGAGTGGCAGGCCATAGTTAGCGGTGATTTCTTGGGTACGATCGGAACTGCGCAGGGGGTCGACAATTTCCAAGTCGATCTTGCCGTGAGATTTTCTAACGTATTCCTCGGCGATCGCTCGCACACGTTCGTAAAATGGTGAGCTGCGGCGGAAGGCCATGATCCACTTGATCGGTTTCTCATGCTCGGTGATCGCTCTGCTGGTGAGATAGCGGGTGGTCGCGGGGGCGAGTGTGTAGGCGCGATCGCGGCTGAGGTCGATGCGGGTGAAATGGTTTGCGGCCAGATAGTTCAGCGCGATCAGAATGGCAGCGAGAAAAACGATCTGGAGCAGCGAGAGTGTGCCAAGGCCCCAGCGGTTCAGGGGGCGGGCAGGTGGTTCATGGGGCTCTGAAGGAGAATGGGACATGAGTTGTCAGTAGGGAAAATCAACGGCGCCAGCGGCGGTAGTCGACAACCTGATAGGTTAGAAAAAGCACGAAAATCGCGAGGCTTAAAAAGTAGATGGCGGGACGAGTGTCGAACAGCCCGCTGGCGAAATAATGCAAGTGCTGCTGGGATGAGATGTAGTGGAAGAAGCCGGCTCCCGCGAATGACTCGCCCCAGATGATGGTCACGTAGCCGAGGAAATATTGGATCACGAGGAGTCCGATCGTTAAAATACCTGCGATGATCTGGCTGGAAGTCAGCGCGGAGGCGAGGCAACCGATCGCGGTGAAAGCGGCACCCATGAGCATCACCACCGTGAAGACCCCGCCGAGAGCACCAAGGCTCCATGCGGGTGGGAGATCCGTTGACCATTCAAACATTTTGAATTGCAGCAAGGCTGGAACCCACAGCATCGAGTAGAAGATCATCGCTGCCGTGTACTTGGAGAACACCACCTGCCAGGTTCGGACGGGTGCAGTGAGTAGGGTTTCCAAAGTTCCGGACCGCTCCTCTTCAGAAAATAAGCGCATCGTGATGAGCGGGAAAATGAATAGAAAATAGAACCAAAACAAGGGCGTATGGAACGTCACGTAAACGAGGCTGTCGCGAACGGGGGTGTCGCGGAAACCCTTCATGGCAGTGGAAAGCGAGATCCCCTGCATCACGGTGACAAAGGCCAGGATCACCCAGCCGAAAGGAGTCAGGAAATACCCCTTGAGTTCTTTAAAGGTAAGGATGCGAAACAATCTCATGCGGCAGACCCCTTGGTAAGTCATTCCCGCTCCAAGGCAAAGGCAAAAGGACTCTCGGATTGGCTGCGGAGCCCTGAATCATCGCATTCAGATGCCAACAACGTTGAAATCCCGCGCTGGGGGTGTAGAAGTTGTTCCGCAACACCATCCGTCATGAGTGATCTTATTTATCCATTGCCGCCATTTCCGGCTCAAAAATGTCTCCGTAAATCCCTGAATTTTCGTTCATTGAATCTTAATTTCGGTCAAATCATGGCGGTTTTGATGGTTCTGGGGGCCTCAGGCATCGCGTTGGCCGAGGACTCACCCGCGGCGAGGGCCGAAAAAGCCAATCCCAACTCCGACCCGGCCTTCGAGCCGACGGTCCCGCTTAAGGAAGCAGCGCCAAGTCCGGCGCCAGAGGGGATGGTCAGGATCCCTGGCGGCGAGTTCTCGATGGGGGCAAACGTCGAGTGCGAGGGAATGTGCAGCATCCGAGGCGCGACCCAAGATGCTCTGCCGATCCATCGGGTAGCGATTGATGCATTTTGGATGGATGCGACCGAGGTGACGAACGCGGAGTTTGCCAAATTTGTTGGAGCCACTGGATACGTGACCGTCGCCGAGCAAAAGCCGAGCCATGAGGAATTTCCGACGCTGCCACCCGAGGCCTTGGTCGCGGGGTCGATTGTATTCGCCCCGACCCCAGAGGCGGTGCCGCTTGATAACTATGCCACGTGGTGGAGCTATGTTCCTGGAGCGTGCTGGAAGCATCCCTTCGGCCCTGAAAGTGACATCAAAGGACTCGATAAAAACCCCGTGGTTCACGTCACGTATGAGGACGCGGAGGCCTACGCCAAGTGGGCTGGCAAGCGACTACCGACCGAGGCGGAGTGGGAATTTGCGGCCCGGGGCGGCTTTGCGGGTCGACTTTTCGCATGGGGAAATGAGTTGAAGCCGGGTGGGAAATTTCAAGCGAACATCTATCAGGGGAAATTCCCGGTTTCGGGCAGTGACACGGGTGAGGACGGTTTTAAGGGGATTGCCCCTGTCGCTCAGTACGCTGCCACCCCCTATGGTCTCTACGACGTGGCCGGCAACGTCTGGGAATGGTGCAGCGATTGGTACCGCCCCGATGCCTACGAAAAACTGGCGGCCAAGGGGCTTGCGCACAACCCTGAAGGCCCAGATTCATCATTTGATCCCGATGAGCCAACGACCAAAAAACGGGTCCAGCGCGGCGGATCATTTCTTTGCACCGACCAGTATTGCACTCGATACATCATCGGAACTCGGGGCAAGGGCGAGGTCCGTTCGTCCAGCAATCACATCGGCTTCCGCTGTGTGAAACGCTGAGGAACCCGATTCGCTTTTTTCGTCCATTTTAGAAGACCTCCTCATGGATTATTCGTCTCTCATTGAAAAACGCCGCGACCGCTTTGCGGAGTTGGAGGAGGCCGTCGGGGATCCTGACCTTTTTGCGGATCCGAAGCGCGCCACCGAGATCCTCCGAGAACACGGCAAGCTCAAGCAAACCATCGCGCTTTGGCAGCAACTGGAGGATGCCAAACGTCATTTGGCGGACAACCAAGAACTTGCGAAGTCCGATGATCCGGAGTTCTCCGCTCTTGCGGCGGAGGAGATTCCCGGGCTTGAGGCGGAAATCGAAAAACTGGGAAATGAGCTTCAGTACGCGTTGTTGCCTGCGGATCCGAATGAAGACCGCGATGCACTCATCGAAATTCGTGCCGGCGCGGGTGGCGATGAAGCCTCGCTCTTCGCGGCAGAGTTGATGCGGATGTATCAACGCTATTCCGACTTGCGCGGTTGGAAATGCGAGCACCTTGAGAGCAGTCCATCGGAAGTCGGCGGGTTTAAAGAAGTCATCCTTAAGGTCACGGGGCAAGAGGTGTTTCGCTACCTCAAATATGAGTCTGGAGTTCACCGCGTTCAGCGCGTGCCCGCCACCGAGACTCAAGGCCGCGTCCACACTTCGACGGTCACCGTTGCTGTCTTGCCGGAAGCGGAGGAGGTCGACGTCGAACTGAAACAGGAAGACCTCCGGATCGAGGTCTGTCGGGCGGGGGGAGCGGGTGGCCAGCACGTTAACCGGACGGAGTCCGCCGTTCAGATTTTCCATCTTCCCACTGGTCTTTATGTCCGCTGCGAAGATGGTCGGTCGCAAATCAAGAATAAGGAAATGGCCCTCCAAATCCTGCGGTCCAAGCTCTACGAGCAAAAGCTCCGCGACCAACAAGAGGCTTACTCTAGCCATCGTCGGTCGCTCATCGGTTCGGGCGATCGCTCCGAAAAAATCCGCACTTACAATTTCCCTCAGAGCCGCATCACCGACCATCGCATCGGGTTCACCTCGCACAACCTCACGGGTGTGATCGCGGGCGAGCTCACCGAGTTCACCAACGAACTCCAAAAAACCGAGATGGACGAGCGCCTCGCCGAGGCTGGATTGTGAGATATTAGATGTTAGTTGTTAGATGGTGAGCTGACTAATTTCGGATTACGGCACCCGTGGGAATTTCGTGAAATCGGGTTGGCGTTTTTCGAGGAATGCTTGTTTTCCTTCACGGCCTTCCTCGCTCATGTAGTAGAGCAGGGTGGCATTGCCCGCGAGGTCGAGGAGGCCCATTTGGCCGTCGCAATCTGCGTTGAGTGCGGACTTGAGGCAACGCAGGGCGAGGGGGGAATGTGCGAGCATTTCGCGACACCATTGCAGGGTCTCCTTTTCCAAATCTGCGAGTGGTACCACCGTGTTCACGAGACCCATGTCGAGTGCCTGTTGGGCATCGTATTGGCGGCAGAGATACCAAATCTCGCGCGCCTTTTTCTGACCCACGATGCGGGCGAGGTAGCTAGAACCGAGCCCACCATCGAACGAGCCCACCTTCGGGCCAGTCTGGCCGAAGCGGGCGTTATCCGCCGCGATCGTCAGGTCGCACACGATGTGAAGCACATGGCCACCACCGATTGCAAATCCCGCAACCATGGCCACCACTGGCTTCGGTAGTGAGCGGATTTTTTTCTGGAGATCGAGCACGTTCAAGCGGGGGATGCCGTCCTCGCCAATGTAGCCAGCATGGCCGCGGACTTTCTGGTCGCCGCCGGAACAAAAGGCGAGGTCGCCGGCACCCGTGAGGATGATCGCGCCGACCTTCGGGTCTTCATGGGCGAGGTCGAAGGCGATCAGCATTTCCTTCACGGTCAACGGGCGGAAGGCATTGCGCACTTCCGGGCGGTTGATCGTGATTTTAGCGATGGTTCCTTCATCCGTTGTTTCATAGCGGATGTCCTCAAATTCGCGCACAGTGGACCACATAGGCGTATACCCTTGCGCATCTCGCGTGAGACTGCAACCCCAGATGATTTAGGATTGGGTCATCCATGCCGTGTTGCTCGGCTTGATGTCGAGCATCATGGAGATGTGAGTGGCGGTCAACTCGCCCATCGATTTGCAGTCGCCGAAGCCGCTGGTGCCGTGCATTCGGTCGAGTTCGCGGGCGAGGGTGCCGACATGCTCGCGCGGGGCGATGTCTTCGCGGCGCATGATGCCAAGGAGCGCTCGCAAGCGACTGCTCTCGACCTTTGCACGGCGGGCCATCTGTGCATGTTCCTCCGCGACGTATTGGTCGATGCTTTTTCGGTTAAGCACATTGAAGGCGAGGCGGGTGACTTGTCGGTTAGAATTGAAACGAAATGCCAGATAGATATTGCCCTTGCCCTCGTAGGATTGTTGGTCGAAGTCGATGGCTCGCACGCGGTACTGCACCTCCTCGAAGTCTGGTGTGATGTCGACGACGTAGTTCACACTGCGCATGTCACCGAGGAGGCGAATGAAACTTCGCTCGGTGAATTTGGTGAATTCCTTGGCGATCCGTACCTTGTTCAGTCCGGGTTGGTTGAGATAATCGCGGATGAACACATCGCCTGGCACGCCCGCGATGTGCTCTTCGATTAGGGTGTTCCCATTGACCAAATAATTGATGCGGTTAGGCGACAGAATGTGCTCCAACTCGAGTCCGTAGATGCGTGACGCGTCGGCTTGTTTGACATAGAAATAGTCCGAGTTGTCATTGAAGAGGTTGGTGACGCGAATGCGAAAAGGTTTCGAGTTTCCAAAGTCCCCGAAGTCGATGCGGTCGACTACCAAGTGGTCGTGTTGTTCGGCATCGCGGCCAAGCTTGAGTTCGGTGTAGATGCTGGTGAGACGTGGCCTGAGTTCGGCGAGGATCTCGGGCGGATACATGACGGTGAGCCATAAGGTTTCTCTGCCCTTGGGGTCTTCGTAGGGAACCGCACCGCTGAAGCGGCACAATTCGTCATAAACCTTCGGAATCTCACGCTGACGGTCGAAGTGATAGAGATACTGACGCAGCGATTGGGAAACGGGGTATTTCGTCTTCTGTCGCGCGATCACGCTAAGAAATTAAGCACAGATTCTTCCGGTGGCGAGCGAGGATTGCCACTTTGGGTTGGCCATCGTTTTAACGGAAGATTGAGTCGAGTTCCTCGGGTTGCAGGGCACGCCAGTCGCCTTCATCCAGATCGTCGGGCAATTTCAAGCTACCGATGGAAATCCGCTTGAGATCCAGCACGTGGTTGCCTGCCGCTGCGAACATTCGGCGGACTTGGTGGTAGCGACCTTCGTGCAGGGTGATGAGTGCTTCCTTTTCGTTAAGGATCTCCAATTTGGCGGGCAGCAAGGGTCGGTTCTCGTTGTTGAGGACCAAAGTTCCCGATGCAAAAAGTTCGGCTTCGTGACCCTCCAATGGACGATCTAACACCGCATGATAGACTTTGAGACATCCGGATTTGGGGTGGATGATTTTGTGGAGTAATTTCCCATCGTCGGTGAGAAGAAGGAGTCCGGTGGTGTCCTTGTCGAGTCGGCCGACCGGATTGAGTCCGGGGTTGCGCAGGGCGAAGCGAGGCGGGAGCAAGTCGTAAATCGTGCTACCAGGGTCTTCACTGCTGCAGGTGTAGCCGTCCGGCTTATGAAGCATGATGACCAATGGGGAAGGTGGGTCTAGCTCCTCGCCGCGAAAGAGGATCTGGTCATGGGGAGGGAGGTCGTTCTCGCTGAGGACATCGCCTGATGCGTCGGTGACTGCGCCGGAGCGGATGAGGCGCTGGGTTTCCTTGCGGGAGCCGTAGCCGAGGTTGGCGAGAAGTTTGACGAGTTTCATGTGAGATGTTAGAAAATTCCAATGGAAAGTGATGGGCTTCAGCGCTTTTCAGCTGAGAGGATTTTATAGACCTTGTCCTCAACGACTTTTCTCCAAAGCAAGCCATTGGCCTCGAGCACGGCTTCGTAGGGGAGCTGGCGGTTGGCGACCAGAATCAATTTTCCTCCGCGCTTGAGCGAGTCGGCTGCGGTCTTCAAAAACACGCGCCCCAGATCGACATGGGTCGCTTGACCGATGTGGAATGGCGGGTTCATGAGGATTGCGTCGTAGCTGCGTGGCAGGCCGGTGGTGACATCGTGCCAGTGGTAGCCAATTTCGTGCGGGTATGCTGCTAGGTTCTTGCGGGCGCATGCGAGGGCTCGAGAGTCGGCCTCATAGAGATCAATGCGTGCTACCTTTGGGCAGCGCTTCAAGATGGCATCGGTTAGAAATCCCCAACCAGCACCGAGGTCGGCAAGATCGCCGTGCCAATGTGCGGGAAGGTGGTCGGCCAGAAGTTGAGAACCTGGGTCGATGTGGTCGCTGCTAAAGATCCCCGCCTCAACGGTGAATGCCGTTTGAGGAATTTGGCGGGGCGTGCCCAGGTCCCGCCACTCGTTGAAAATCGCCTCGTCCCAAGAATCGTCCAAGGTCACATGGAAGGCGCGGCATTTGTGTTTTTGGAGTGAGGTGATGTTGCGGGTGGCTTTGGCGAGTTCCTTCTCGAAGCGGCCTGCCCCAGCAGTGTTTGGCATGGAGACCACCAATTTTCCGCCAGGCTCCAAATGATCGCGCGCCATGGCGAACCATGCAAACGTCTCGTCGCGCGACTTGCCCGGTAGAACTATCACCAGCGGCCATTTTTGGTCTGGGATCATTTCGCAGCGGTTGAATCCTGCCTGATCCCAAGTGGTGGCAAGCGGCTTGAAGGGTTGCCAGCCGGTGATTTCTGGCCATGCACTGAGGGTTGGGTGGGCTTCCGCGCCGATGAACAAGGCCGCTTGAGGCACCGCCAAGGCCTCGTCCGTGGCGATTGCGAGCATCAAGGTTTCAAGGGCGGGATTCATTGGCAGCGCGAGGCTAGGGGAGTTCTGGGAAATTGTCGCCTATTGATCGCATTTTCTCAATCACCCCGGTGGATTGACAAGGGCAGTCAGGGACGGCATCTTCCGCCCACATGGCATCCGTCAAAACAAGCTCTGCGTCTGCCGCACGCCCATCCACCTTTGTGGTGTCGTGCTGGGTCTTGAGCTTAATGGCATTTTCCCAAATTCTGATAGCGGCCTTAGCCTTGGCGGCAAAATTCGAGGATGCCCGCCAAGTCCGGACTGTCATCAAGGAAGTCCCGAAGTTGGTTGCCGTGCGGATCCCTTCGGCCGATCCAGCTGCTCCTGCTACTGTGGATCGCGCCGCGTCGTTGGTTTCCCGTCCACCGACGGTGCTTCCGCAGTTCGTCCCGCCTGTGGAAATGCCCGTGCCCACGCCAGACCCCGCTCCGTTGAGCACCCCGCAAGTGCAAGATCCTCTCTCAGAGCGACTGGTGAAACAGGCGCGTCAAGCCCGTGTGGCGGGTGACATGGGTCTTGCGATTGTGAAGCTTGAGGAAGCCCTCACGCATTCCAAGGACGACCCGAGCGTGCACTACGAACTGGGGCTGGTTCATGAACAGATGGGGGTGTTTGACGTAGCGGGTGCGCATTTCGAGAAGGTCTTTCAGATGGGTGTCTCGGGGGCTGGCTCGCTATATGAACTCGCAGCAGCCAAATTGCGCGATGGATTTGAACAACCCGAAGCGATGCTCGGTAAGCTTTCGCTCGGGCGGGTTCGAATCTTCAATGACGTGAAAAACGAGTCGGGCCAGCGGACTGTTCTCACCATCCCCGTTCAACGGGCACCAGGTGAAACCATCGATCCAGGAAAAGTCTCGGTCGAGGTACTGATCTTCAACCGCACTAGCAAAGGAGAAATCCTTCAGTTGGAGGATCGATCGTGGTCGAAGGAGCAATGGCTCAAGCCCCCATTCGACTGGGCGGATGGCGAGGAAACCTTGCGGGCGACTTACATCATTCCCCCACAGGATGGTCAAACCGAACATTTGTTTGGCGAGTACACCTACTACGGCCAGGTGGTGATTCTTCGCTACGACGAGCACGTTCTCGACGTCCAAGCATGGCCCAGAGATCTTGCAGCAAAGATCCCTGCAGTTGCGCCAAAAACCTCGGGCGATCCTGCTGCGCCAGAAATTCAAGGCTCACTGCCACCCGACTTCGACCCGAATTTACCGATCCCACCACCTTAAGAAACCATCGGCGTCGCAATCCACGCGGCAGATCCCGCCCACGATTTGCAGTGGCGCAGTTTCAGATTTCCAAGTATGCCAAAC
>CAILVZ010000221.1 GCA_903837825.1 Akkermansiaceae bacterium
ATGTCGACCAGCGGATAGCCCAGTCGTTGGTGCAGCTCCCGCCCGACGGTCGATTTCCCACTCCCCATGAAGCCGATCAGAACGATGTTCTTCGGTGGTGGTTGTGATTCGTTCATGCCCACATCCTAGGCTTTCAAGACCAGATGAGGGAAATGCAAAAATCAACCTACTTACGCGAAATTTCAACTCGCGGCGGGCGAGGCACAAATCTCCTTGCCATGTGGCTGATCTCAGAAAGGATTTGAGAACCATGAAAATCCATTCTTTCATCACTGTTCTTTCGGCGCTGGCACTTCTCAGTCCCCCGCTGCATGCCGAGTACCGCAACTGGTCGAATACCGAGGGAGTCGCCCTCGAGGCAGAACTGGTCAAGGTGGTGGGCGCCAATGTAACCCTGCGGTTGCGTAGCGGAAAACTCACCACCTTCGCGGAGTCGAAGCTCTGCCCTGCTGACCGCGAGTTCGCGAAATCCAACACACCCAAACCCCAAGACGATGCAAAGTCCGCCTTGCCTGCCAACCGCAAAGCAAAATGGCTCACCCGGATGGAAAAAGCGCAAGAGGAAGCGAAGGCCACTGGGCTACCGATCCTCGTACTCTTCACTGGAACCTCATGGTGCCCCTACTGCATCAAGCTGGAAAAAGCGGTATTCTCGGAAAAAGCCTTCAAGTCGTTTGCAGATCAAAATCTTGTACTGATGATCGCGGATTTCGAGCCAGGCGGTGAAACCAAAAGCCGTGAGCTCAAGAAACTTGCCGAGGAATATGGGGTCAAAGGGTTTCCCACGTACTTCCTCATCGATGCCGCCGGAACTCATCTCGCCAAGGGCGGTTATCACGACGGCATCAACCCAGAATCCTTTGCCGATTGGGTCAAGCAGTCGGCGCCCAAAACGAAGGACACACAAGCCTCAGCCACCAAATAGTTCCCCCGCGCCAGAGGGTCGATTTTTCTTGTTGCAAATCAGTCTCAATTGGCGATCTTGGCGGCGGATGTCCCACTTCCTAGCCGCCGATTTGGAAATCGATAGCGCCATGACCTTAAACCAGGTCAAGGTGGGCTGTGACGTGCAAATCCGCGTTTTGAGCGGCCCGGGCTGCGAACGCCTCCGCGACCTTGGCTTCTGCGAGCAGCTGCAAGTCCGCAAACTGGCAGGCGGCAGAAATTTGATCTGCTCGATCTGCGGCACCCGCATGGCAATCAGCCGCGAGCTGGCGGAGCAGGTGCTGGTTTCTCCGATCGGCTGACGCCTTTCGCGCACTGGCCATGAACCACGCATCTGCCCCCCCATCGACGATCGCTCTGATCGGCAACCCGAACGCCGGCAAAACCACACTTTTCAACGCCATCACCGGCGCAAACCAGCGGGTGGGCAACTACGCCGGTGTCACCGTCGAAATCAAATCCGGCGAGACCTACACGCCGCATGGCCACAAGCTCCGCGTTTGGGACCTCCCGGGTTGCTACTCGCTGCGGGCAAATTCTCCCGATGAAAAGATCGCTCTCGACGCTCTAACGGGAGCCATCCCCGGAGAATCCAAACCCGATCTCGTGGTCTGCGTGGTCGATGCTTCCAACCTCGAGCGGCACCTCCAGCTGGCACTCCAAGTGCTCGAACTCGGCATCCCCTGCATCCTCGCCCTCAACATGGTGGACGTCGCCGAACGCGCAGGATTGCGCATCGACCCCGCCAAACTCTCCGAGGAACTCGGCATCCCAGTCGTCCCCATGCAGGCCAATGCCAAGCGCGGCATCATCGAGCTCAAACAAGCACTCCGCTTCCCATTCCCCGCCACAGCGGAGACCCGATGGATCGACTCTTCTGAAAATCCAGAGCCCTCAAGACGCGCGTTCATCACCCAGCTTTGCGATCTAGCAGCACGCCGGCCCGATTCCCACCAGCAAACTCGCTCCGACCGGATCGATGCGATCTTACTCCACCCCATCTACGGATGGATTGCTCTTTTAGGGATTTTCTTCACGCTGTTCTGGGCAATTTTTTCCTTTGCGCAAATCCCGATGGGCTGGATCGAGTCAGGCCAACGTTCGCTCGCCGTGTGGATCAACACCACGATGAGCGAGGGCGACTTCCGCTCGCTCGTGGTCGATGGAGTCATCGGCGGCGTCGGTGGGGTGCTGACATTCCTGCCACAAATCGGGTTGCTGTTTTTCTTCATCGGCCTGTTAGAAAGTTCGGGATACATGGCGCGCGCCGCGTATCTCATGGACAACGTAATGGCAAAGGTCGGCCTCAGCGGCAAAGCGTTCCTTCCGCTGTTCAGCTCGTATGCCTGTGCGATTCCTGGCATCATGGCCACACGGACGATCGACTCCGCCAAGGAGCGACTCGTCACGATTTTCATCGCACCATGGATGAGCTGTTCGGCACGATTGCCAGTATATTTTCTCATCGTTCCGCTGCTACTGCATGAACATGAGGGCACTTGGAAACAGGCGCTCGTCCTCTTCGGAATCTACACACTCGGCACCTCAGCCGCATTTTTGGTTGCAAGACTGCTGCGCGGTCGACTCGGAAAAGATCCAAGCCCAGGCCATTTCCTGTTAGAACTTCCGCCCTATCGCAAGCCTCAGTGGAACTATATCTTTCGCCACGTGTTTGAACGTTCGTTTTCCTTCATCAAAAAGGCGGGAACGCTCATCCTTGGCTTGTCAATTTTGCTTTGGGCGCTCAGTAGCTACCCCAAGTCAACCACTGGCGACGCCGCAGATACCCTAACCCACAGCGCGATGGGACGCATCGGAGCGGTCATCGAACCCGCCGTCAAGCCCCTCGGATTCGACGGCCGCATCGGCACGGCCATTCTTACCTCGTTTGCCGCCCGTGAGGTGTTTGTTTCATCCATGGCCATTCTCTATCGGGTCGAGGATACTCACGATCCAGAGGCTACACGCAAGCTGCTCCGCGATCGGCTCGCACACGCCAGTTGGCCGGATGGACGCCGGATCTTCACTCCGCTTTCGCTGGTTTCATTGCTTGTGTTTTTTATCTACGCGATGCAATGCCTACCCACCACCGCAGTCGTCGCGCGTGAGTCCGGCTCATGGAAATGGGCGCTCGGACAATTCCTCTTCATGACGGGCTTCGCCTATGCCGCCGCACTCGTCATTTTCCAAGTCGGCAAACTCATCGGATACTAACATGTTAGAACATTGGCAAACCCTCGCAGCAGCGGGCGTCGTCGCGCTCACCACTACCATCTTTCTTGTCTGGCTCGCGCGGCCGAAGAAGAAATCCAGTTGCGGCAAAGGCTGTGGCTGCGGGAAATCCTAACCAAAACCACCGAGGCATCCGAGCGTTTGGCTTGATGATGTCATGTGGCGACTCTATTCTTAATTCGTGCTGATTCGAAAAAAACTTGAGGACCTGCAATCCCTAGGTGTCCCGCTGCATCTCGCCTTGGGCGTGTTCGATGGCGTCCACCTCGGCCACCAAGCGGTGATCGAGCGCGCGGTGCAAGCTGCGCACCGCGATGGTGGACTTGCCGGGGTTCTCACGTTCGACCCCCATCCCATTCGGGTGATCGCACCTGCCAAGGCACCATCCGCCCTATTGGAAACCTTGGAGCACAAGGCACAAGTGATGAACGACCTCGGCGTGCAACTTTTGATTCCGCTGCATTTCGACCAAGAACTCGCAGCCATGGAGGCCTCGGACTTCATCGCAAAACTGTTAGCTGCGCCTGTTCGAACGATCGCGGTCGGAGAAGACTGGCGGTTTGGACATCATCGCAGCGGAGACGTGACCATGCTCCAAAAAGAATCCACCACCCATGGGTTTCGACTCGAAGCCGTGCCGCCAGTGATGCACGAGGGCGAGCGCATCAGCAGCACCCGGATCCGCCAAGCGATCCGCGACGGCAATCTCGCCTCCGCCAAGCAAATGTTGGGGCGGTCCTTCACGGTCACGGGCAAAGTCGTGGAAGGCAAAAAACTCGGGCGAACGATCGGCTTCCCCACCGCAAATCTTGCGACAGGCGACGCGCAGCTGGCCCCAAGCGGCGTCTGGGTGGTGCGCGCCAGACTCCCCGATGGTACCGACGTCAGTGGCGTTGCCAACATCGGGGTCTGCCCGACCGTCGGCGGAACGAGCCGCTCACTCGAAGTGCACCTCCTTGATTTCCAAGGTGATCTCTACGGAAAGAGTCTCGAAATTCAATTTCTCAACTACCTGCGTCCCGAAGCCAAATTTCCATCAATCGAGGCATTACGCATTCAAATCCAATCGGATACGAATACCGCAAGGGAAAAACTCACGAGCGAATGAATCCTTGAAATCATCCTCTTGACTTCTGAATAGTTCATGTGAACACTCATCACATGAACACAATCCCAGCGCTCATCACCCACCTCCGCAAGCTCGTTGAAAACCGGCTTTCACCCTACTTGAGGCCGCAACCATGCCGACGTCGGCACTTTGAAGTTCAGCTTGAGTTTCCTTGGCAGCTAAAAAGATGAATTTCGTGGATTTTACGCTTACGCTGGACGCTCGGTTTCCCTATGAATTGGTCGAACATTCGCATGGAGACCTTGAAACCCACTATTCATTTTTGCAGGTACGCTGCACTAATCGCGACCGCTTGCTGGATCTTGCCGTTTTCTGGCGCTGAGGCCCAAGGAAATAACCACCTTTCAGGAGTCAAAAGCGCCTCGCGCAAGGGGGCCGTGGATGAAGTCCACGAAATCCTTTTGAAGGGTGACGAGGCTTACCAAGCTGGACGCTACGTCGATGCCATTGAAGCCTATGCAGGGGCTCGGGAGCTGATCCCGAACGACACCGCCAATGCCGCGTGGCGAGATGCCGCCACGGATCGATTCGCACAAGCCTCAGTCGAGCAAGCTCGCGAGCTCGCGCGGAAAGGCGACCTCGCTGCAGCAAAAGCCACCCTCGATCAGGTGCTCAACCCTTCAGTCGCACCAAAAAACGCTGGGGCGCTCGCATTCCGCACCGAACTTGACGACCCGATCCGCACCAACCCAGCGCTCACCGCAGAACACGCCAAGCAGGTGGATGAAGTGCGCCAATTGCTCTACACCGCGCAAGGAGCATATCAGCTCGGGAAATTCGATGAAGCGGTGTCAACCTACGAGAAGGTCCTACGCATCGATCCCGCCAACACGTCAGCCCGTCGCGGCATGGAACAAGTTGCTGCCGCGAAGAAGGGTTACCACCAAGCAGCATACGATGACGCCCGTGCCGAAATGCTTGGGCAAGTTGACGGCCAATGGGAACTCGCAGTTCCTAAACCCGAAGATGTTCCTGCCCTCGCCGATCCCGGCAGCGCTGGCCCAGAGAACTTCAATGTGTCGGTGAAAAATAAGATCGACCGAATCATGATCCCCAAGATCATGCTCGATCAGGTTTCCCTAAGCGAGGCCCTCGACTTCTTGCGGCTCCGCGCCAGTGAAAATGATACCTTCGAACAAGACCCCGCACGCAAAGGGGTGAATTTCACCGTCAATTTGGGATCGCCTGATTCTCCAGCCGCCGCCCGGGTTTCTCGACTCCGTTTCGACCTGAGGCTTACCAACGTGCCACTCTCTCAGGCACTCAAGTACATCACGGAAACCACCCACACGACCTACGCCACCGATGACTTCTCCGTGATCATTTCCCCTCCAGGCTCCACGTCTGCCGAAATGATCACCCGCACGTATCGAGTGCCTCCAGATTTCCTCAGCAATCTGAGCGGCGGCGAAAGCGCGTCAACTGCGACCGATCCATTTGATTCCGCTCCTGCTGCCAAAGGACTCTTGCCAAAACGCCTCAGCGCCCAAGAGGCACTTGCAAGCCAAGGCGTCACTTTCCCCACAGGCGCCTCGGCAAATTATAGCCCAACGACTAACACATTGATCGTGGTGAATACCTCCGCAAACCAAGATTACATTGCCCAAGTCATCGATACGATTACCAAGGCCGACCCCGTGATGATTGCCGTCCGCGTCACCATGATCAAAGCTGAACAAACTCGGCTTCAAGAACTTGGATTTGATTGGCTCCTCGACAACGTCGCCTTCGGCGGATCGAACGGGAGCGGATCGAACTTGAACCTCTCAGGAGGCACCCAGGGCAATGGAGGAGACTTGAGCGATATCGTTCCACCACCAGGCGGCGTGAAAGGAAACCCCATTACGGCAGCCAACCGCAGCGGTGACGACGCCATTTCGAGTGACTCAATCGACAACCTGATCAACAATCCATCCGGCATTCAGACTAGCAACCGCGCTCCAGGCGTCTTGAGCGTATACGGCAACCTAAGTAAGGCGAAATTTCAGATGCTCATGAGGGGGCTCGATCAGAAAAAAGGGGTCGACATCATGGCTCAACCTTCAGTGATCACCCGCAGCGGCCAAGCTTCCTCGATCGGCATCGTTCGTGAGTTCATGTACGCTACGGAGTATGAACCACCTGAGATTCCAACCAGCGTGGGCTCAGGCGGAGGAATTGCTCCGGTCACCCCTGCCACCCCAACCGCCTTCCAGAAAAAGGACGTGGGAATCACGCTTGAGGTCCTGCCAGTGGCGGATGCTGAGAAACACTTCGTCTCGGTGACCCTCAGCCCGAAATTCAGCGACTTCGATGGATTTGTGAACTATGGTAGTCCGATCCAGTCGACCCAACAAACCCCGCTTGGCTCGCAAACGATCGAATTGACCAAAAATGCCATCCTGATGCCGATCTTCAGCAAGCAAGCGATCTCTTCCTCAGTCGATCTCGCCGATGGGGCCACGGTGGTGGTCGGCGGCTTGATGCGCGAAAGCGTTCAGAATGTGGAGGACCAAATCCCAATTCTAGGCGGTATCCCTATCGTCGGGCGACTGTTCCAATCCAAGGCAAGGAAGCCAGTCAGCACCGCCATCGTTTTCCTCGTGAACGTTGAACTCATGGACCCCACGGGCCATCGCTACCGCGACCGCTGAGGCGTCGCCATCCAAACTCTCACCCATATCCTCTCCCCCTCTTTCACCGATATGCCCGTTCCTGAACACGAACCCGAAAGCTACTCGTTTGATGAGATGATGGATCGTCTCAAGCAGCATTCATCCGATGCTGCGGATGATGGGAAATTGATCACCCGCTCTGATGGCAGCAAAGTGCTTCGCGTACGCAAACGCAAACGCCGCACCAAACAGCCCGCGAAGGAGGAACGCATCAAGTCCCGCCGGAACCGCATCATTCAACTTTCCGCGATCTTGGCGATCATCTTGCTGCTCATCCTTGGCGGCGGAATTGCATTGATTAACGTCAACGGAACTTCATTCCGCAAAGACCTTATCGGAAAAATCGCGGTCTCGACAGGAGCCTCAGTGGACTTGCGCCAATTCCGCATGAATCCAAAAACGGCCAATGCAGGGCAAGTTTCGTTGGAGTGGCCTGATGGCAATGTCCTCAAAAATCTCACGATGTACGGCGTGAATGCTGAGGTATTTCCATCCAGCTTCCTCGGAGATACGATGGCAGGCGAGGAATTCACCGCTTCAACTGGAATCCTTGCGTTGCAAATCCCCACCCTTGGCCAGCCCACCAAAAACACCCAATCGTCCGTCGCAGAACTTCCAATCCAGTTCAAATGCTACCGGATTTCCCAACTGAATCTCACCATCGGGTCGACTCAAAACACGATGCTCAGCCTTTCAAAATCCGAGTGTTCGCTCTACCCCAGCAGTTCAGGCATTGCCACCCAGCTGCGCATGAGCCAAGGCGAGCTCACCATCCCGGGTTGCCCGAAGCTTCACTTGGAACGCGCCCTCATCGAAGTGAAAGGCGATGAAGCCCAAATCATTGGAATGCGCCTCTCCCAAAGTGGAGACAAGTCTGGGTCATTCGAACTCTCAGGACCTCTATCTCCCTACGAACCAGAACGCTTGTCGACTCTCGCCGTCGAACTCCATTCTTATGAGATCAACGCCCTTGGATTTCCCTCATTGACTACCTTCATCAACGGGCGGGTCGATTCACTTCCCTCTGCAACTTCCAACACGCTTTCATTCCTGCCGACTTCCGCTCCAAAAGTTACCCTAGAGGCTGCATTTCAAAATTCTGCCGATTCCGCGATCACCCTCCAAGGGCTACCCTTCCTCTCAAATCTATCAACCGTGCTGAAAGCCACTTGGTTCAAGCAACCGAAATTCAATGCAAATGCCCGAGGGGTTCTTCTGCGTGAAAATAATGCGGTGACACTTCATGACCTAGACCTCGAAAGCAAAGGCCGCATGGCGATCACCGGCACGATCTCCATCGCCGCGGATCAAACACTTTCAGGTGAGTTGCATGTCGGCATTCCTGAAGTCTTAATCGATGAATCGAAAAGTTTGCGGCTTAAGGCGACGTTTGGGCCCGCCAGCGAAGGGTATTGCTGGGTGACCCTCACCCTCGGAGGCTCCGTGCCCGCACCCAAGGACAACTTCAAAGATCTCTTCTCAGACGCTGTCATCGCACCACTCGACCAGCCCAAGCCCGAAGGATCCACAGGATCGAGCTTCGAGGAACTCACTCGGCCGAAATAAGGCGGAGGGTGCCCCCTGCTGCAGAAAACGCATCCTTTCCCCCTAGGACCCGGAAATTTCCCAAAGAAGAGCGTGGCGCTCGGATCAATTATGGTCCAGTGTAGTAGACGGATAAAGCATTTCCAGCTGACTTCCGTTGAACCAATTCAAACTCGAAAAAGCCATGCAAACTGCCAATGTCAATCTGCCGATCACCGTTACGATGCGACACGAGCAAGTGACCGATTCACTGCGCGATCATGCCGTCAAAAAAATTGAAGGACTGCACCTCGACTACCCTCGGATCATCGAGGCCAAGGTGATCCTTGATGTCCAAAAAAACCGGCACATCGCCGAAATCGTTTTGTTCTGCGCAAACCATATCACGATCGAAGCGCAGACGGAAGGTAAGGACATGTATGCCGCTCTGGATGAAACCATCGAGAAAATCGCTCGGAGAATGCGCAAACACAAAACGCGCTTACTCAAACAACATCGCCCACACCGCAACGAGTCGATCCGGCATCTCGAAGAGCGCATCTTTGGCCAAGAGGCACTCGACCATCCAGATGGCGCGATACTCGACCCCACTCCCCTAGTGGTTCACCCAGAAAACTATCCGATCAAAACGATGTTCAAAGAAGACGCGATCATGCAACTCGAGCTTTCAGAGAAACCATTCGTTCTCTTCAAGAATTCACGACATGGCACCCTCTCCATCGTCTATCGCCGAAAAGATGGTGAATACGCGGCTTTAACACTCCCCGACTGAACGTTTGTCGATCGATCGACTCAGGGAAAGTTGAGGAACTTCCCTGGGTTGAGGATCCCATTCGGATCAAGTGCGTTCTTCACCGCTTGATGACTTGCAAAAGAAACTTCGCCGAGCGCCCTGCGGATCCACGGCTTTTTCGCTAGGCCAACGCCATGCTCGCCCGTGATCGCGCCGCCATGATCAAGAACCCACGAAAAAAGCCGATCGAGCGCAGCGTCCGCATGAGCTCTCACTTCTGGATCTTCATAATCACGAACCATTAGATTCGTGTGGATGTTGCCGTCTCCCGCATGTCCGAAACAAGCGATCGGGATGCCCGTTTCCTGCTCTAACTGACGGGCAAATGCCACCAACTCAACCAGCATGGATCGAGGCACGACGATGTCTTCGTTCAGCTTGGTCAGACCCGTGTCGCGAAGCGAAAACGAGAACTCACGCCGCAATTTCCAAATCCGCTCACAGGACGCCTCATCCGGAGCACGCTCGATGAACGTGGCACCCACCTCTCCTAACAAACGTTGAAGCTCATCGATCTCCGCTGCAACGGCGGCAGGACGACCATCGACCTCGACGATCAAGTGCGCATTTCCCGGAGGAAACACATCCGCCCCAAGTTTCTTCCGAGCCGCTGCTAGAGTGAAGCTGTCGGTGATCTCCAGCGCGGATGGCAAATGCCCCGCATGGAGAATCGCCTGAACCGCAGCGGCCGCCATTTCAAACTCTGGAAAAATCGCCGCAAGCATCGCTCGACTCGCAGGCTTCGGGATGAGGCGGACGGTGATCTCCGTGACCACTCCTAGCATTCCTTCGGAACCCGTGAAAATACCTAACAGATCAAAGCCCGTTTTATTTTTATGAAGCCGCCCCCCTGTGCGAAGCACTTCGCCACTGGCAAGGACGACCTCTAACCCTAAAATGTAGCTACGGGTCACGCCGTACTTCAAGCACCGGGGACCACCCGCATTGGTGGCCACATTCCCGCCGATCGAGCAGTCCTTCAAGGACGCAGGGTCTGGAGGATACTCCCAGCCCACCGCATGAGCCGCGTCCTGCAATTCCGTGGTGATCACGCCTGGCTGGACGATCGCCACCCCATCCTCTGGATGCACGCCGAGGATGCGATTCATCCGCACCGTGGAAAGCACAATCCCGCCTTGAACTGGGACGCAACCGCCCACATATCCATAACCCGCACCACGGGTAGTGACAGGAATCTTACGCTCATTTGCAAATCGCAGAACCGCCGAAACATCAGCCGTTGACTCCGCAAAAACCACAAGGTCAGGAGAATGACTGGCAGACCACTTGTCAGCAGAATGGGCCGCGATGATGTCTGCCGATGAGGCGACTTTTTCCCTGCCGATGAGGGCAGCGATGGATTCTAACAGAGAAATTGGATTCATGCTGAAGTCAAAATGGCATCCCGTGGACAGACTGCCACTCATGCATAGATTTTTTTATAATACTCGTCTGCCATGCGGTCCGCGTCGAAGAACGGAACCACATCATTCATGCCCGCCAACACGATCCGATTCCACTCCTCAGGATGATCGTAATAGGCCGGCAGAATTTTTTCATGCATGAGCTGATAGAAACCAAGTAAGTCATGGCGATCCCGATCTCCGGGAGTGAGTGACGCATCCGCAGGTGGAATAATGAAGGCGTTTTCTCCATCTCGAGCGAATTCACAAATCCAGCCGTCATAGGTAGATAGGTTGATCGATGCATTCATGGCCGCAGACATCCCTGATGTCCCCGAAGCTTCGCGAGTGACAACTGGGTTATTCAACCAAACATCCGAACCATTCTTGAGCAATCGGGAAAGTTCGAGTTCATATCCCACTAGAACCGTTGCATTCGGATAGTCTTTGGTGAGTCGAATCAAGTGATTGAAGGTATCGATCGCCGCATAATCGAAGGGATAGGGCTTACCCGCCCAAATGATCTGAACTGGATAGTCATTGTTTTGCAGCAACTCACGGAACAGGCGGACATCACGCGCAATCAAATCGGGACGCTTGTAATCGGCAAAGCGACGGGCCCAAACAATGGTCAGCACGTTGGGCTTGAAAAGCTTGCCCGTTTGGTCGGCCACCACTCGGAAAAGCCGCTCTTTCAACTCCCGCTTGCGATGCACCAACTCCTCGGCATCTCCTCGCACTCGCGCATGTTCGAGCCCATGATCCACCCAGTATTTTTTGTTCTGCGCATTCGTGACGTGCGTGATCTCGCAGATGTTAGGAAACCTCTCCCACATGTGCCGAGCCACCTCACCGTGAAGTTTTGAGACCCCATTCGCAATGCGAGCAAGACGCAACGCCGCGAGTGTGTGGTTGAACTCGTCGCCTTCAATCCCAGTGATCTGACGAACCTCTGCCTCACTGAGGCCACCGAAGAACGAGAAATCCGAAAGCAAACTCAGAGGGTGCTTTTCATTCCCCGCTTCTTCCGGAGTGTGGGTGGTGAAAACCAATCGTTTTTTGACCTCATCAAGGCTGAGGTGCTTTTCATAAAGATTAAATGCAGCGGATAAGCCGTGCGCCTCGTTGAGATGCCAGACCTCAGGATCCACACCGAGCTCATCTAACAGACGCGCGCCCCCAGCACCGAGAATGATGTATTGGGCGACACGCCGCAAATGGTCATGATCGTAGAGGCGGTGCGTGATGGCCCGTGACAAGCTATCATTCTCCTCGATGTCCGTGGTCAGGAAAAACATCGGTACGGTGTTGAAGATGTCGCCCGCGAGGAACATGGCCTTCACCCAAACCGGGTGGCCATGCACGGGCACGGTGAAACGAATCCCGGTGTCTTGAAGGAAAGCGTATTCTTTGCGGCGAAACTGAACCGCCAATTCACGGTCCTCACCTCGGGCTTGATTGTAATAACCATACGTCCAGAGAATCCCAATCCCGCAAAGGTTTTGGCGCAGATCCGCCGCCGACCGCATGTGTGACCCAGCAAGAAATCCAAGTCCTCCCGAATAGACTTTGAAGCTTTGGTCGATGGCAAACTCGCACGAGAAATAGACCACGCTTTTCGCATATTCAGGTGCGATCTCATAGTGATGAGCGAACGGAGTCGGCAAGAATGAGGAGGCCATGATGACGGATGAATGATGAGCCGAAGCTGTCGGAGTTCTCTAAGAAATGCGAGGAAATGAATCGGTGAATTGCTGGCCGGCGTACGACGACTCGATCGGATCATTCCCAATCCATCGCCTTCAAAAAAACTGGGCGTCATGATGCAGGATTGCCGCCAAAATGTCGAGGCTCCTGCGCAAGCATGTCGGCGACGGTTCAAAACCGGATTTGTCGCCTGTTCAAAACCGGACAGTCCGTTAGAGGCCGTAAGTCCCTAGAATTGGGGGCCAGAGGTCCTTTGGAGTGTGGTCCACGACCCAGAATTTCAGGTCCGGATGATGTAC
>CAILVZ010000222.1 GCA_903837825.1 Akkermansiaceae bacterium
CGCCTTGGCGTGAGCAGCGTCCGCGAAGCTGGCGGTCGATGCGGCGGGATTGGTGGCGTTCCGTGCCGATGACGAAAAGTCCGCCGACCTCTGGGACGCCCTTGCCGAGTTTAATGTCGGTGCCGCGCCCAGCCATGTTGGTCGAGACCGTTACCGCGCCAAGTTGGCCGGCGCCGGAAATGATTTCTGCTTCCTGTTGGTGGAACTTCGCGTTGAGGACCGAGTGAGGGATCTTTGCACGCTTCAGCATGCGGGCGAGAGTCTCTGACGACTCAACCGATGCGGTGCCCACAAGGACCGGCTGGCCCTTGCCGTGGGCATCTTCGATGCGGGCGATGACTGCGTTGAACTTCTCGCGGCGCGTTTTGAAAACCTGGTCGTTTTCATCGATCCGGATGTTTGACGTGTTGGTGGGAATCGGCAAGACATCTAACCGATAGATATCATGAAACTCAGCCGCTTCTGTCTCGGCGGTTCCCGTCATGCCGGCGAGTTTTTGATAGAGGCGGAAATAGTTTTGGATCGTGATGGTTGCGAAGGTCTGAGTTTCCTTTTCGATGGAGACCCCTTCCTTGGCTTCGACCGCTTGGTGGAGGCCATCGGACCAGCGGCGGCCAGGCATTTCCCGTCCGGTGTTTTCATCGACGATGATCACCTTATCTTCCTTCACGACGTATTGGACGTCCTTTTCAAAAACGCAGTATGCTTTGAGAAGTTGCGAGATGTTGTGAATCTTCTCCGCTTGTTTGTCCATGAGGACTTGGAGAGAATCCTTTGCCGCGTTGCGTTGTTCGTCTGTTAGATCGCGGTTCGTGTCGATGTCCGCGTAGAGCGTGCCGAGGTCTGGCAGGGTGAATGATTCGGGGTCGCCTGGGGCGAGGAACTCGCGGCCCATTTCCATCAGGTCCGAGTCGTGGCCTTTTTCATCGATGACGAAGTAGAGCTCCTCCTTGAGTTCGAAGAGCTCCTTTTTCTGGGCGTCTTGGTGGAACGAAAGTTCGGCCTTCTCGAGGAGGCGGCGCATTTCGGGTTCCTCCATGAAGCGCATCAGTTGGCGATTGCGCGGTTGGCCGAGTTTGATTTTGAAAAGGTTGCGTCCAGCGGTGGTCGCGTCGCCGGAGTCTAACAGGCGTTTTGCCTCTGAGGCGAGGTTGTTGCAGAGTTCCGTCTGGCGTTTGACGAGTTGTTCGACGCGAGGTTTGTATACGTCAAACTGGTGAGAAGACTGCGTGGATGGGCCGGAAATGATGAGGGGCGTGCGTGCTTCATCGATCAGGATCGAGTCCACCTCGTCGATGATCGCGAGGTAGTGGCCACGCTGGACCTGTTCCTCCTTGGTCGATGCCATGCCATTGTCACGGAGGTAGTCGAAGCCGAACTCCGCGTTGGTTCCGTAGGTGATGTCGCAAGCGTATTCCGCGCGGCGTTCCCAAGGCGGCATTTGGTTTTGGATGGTTCCAACGGTGAGGCCGAGGAAACGGAAGAGCGAGCCCATCCATTCCGAGTCCCGTTTCGCGAGGTAGTCGTTGACCGTGACCACGTGAACGCCGAGGCCAGTTAGAGCGTTTAGGTAAACCGGCAGGGTGGCCACGAGGGTTTTTCCTTCGCCGGTTTGCATTTCTGCGATCATCCCGCGGTGAAGTGCGATACCGCCGACAAGCTGGACATCGAAATGAATCATTTCCCACATCAATGGTCGATCGTTCACCATGATTTCGGTGCCGCAGAGACGACGTGCGCCATTTTTCACTACGGCGTAGGCTTCGGGCAGAATCTTCTCGAGGTACTTCGCGCGGGACTTCGGGAACTCTCCCTCGATCTCGTGGAATGCCGCCTTGGCAGCTTCAATTGCGGATGCGCTGGCGAGGACGGTCTCAGGGAGCGATGGGAATTCCTCACGGAGCAGTGCGATCCGAGCACCGATTGCGTCTGCCACGTCACGCAATTCAGCGTCTTCCATGCGCTCCACCATTGGTTTGGCTGGGGCATTTAGCGAGTGATAGCGGGCTAGGTGGGATTTCCAATTTGCGGTAAATTCCAGCAGTTTCTCGACGGGTTCGCGCTGGAGTGCCTCCTCGATTTCATTGATGCGAGCAACCGTTGGACGGATGCGGCGCACCTCGCGTTGGTTCTTACTGCCGACGATTTTTTGGAGAATCCACTTGATCATAAAAGATGGGGAGGGGCTGGATGCCCCGCTGAAGTGCTGGGAATATACCAGCAATCAGACGGGTGCAAGCACGAGGAAGTCAGATGCGGCGGGTCGAAATTGGAAAATCAGTCATTTCGGGACTCGAATTTTGACCACGTGCATCATCGGTGATCAGATCGTCATCGCATGGAAGCCGCCATCGACGATCATTTCGATGCCGGTGATGAAGGAGCCGGCCTTCGCGGACGCGAGGAGGAGTGTGGCGCCGATCAGCTCGTCGGCGTTGCCGAAGCGTGAGGCTGGGGTCTGGCGGAGAATGTCGAGGACGCGGGATTCGTCGAGCACCTTGCGGTTTTGTTCGGCCGGGAAGAAACCTGGGACCAGCGTGTTCACGCGGATGTCCTTGTCGGCCCATTCGCGGGCGAGGTTACGGGTCAAGTTGTGCACGGCAGCCTTGGAGGCTGAGTAGGTGAAGACGCGCGAGAGCGGGTTGAGGCCAGAAATCGAGCCGAGGTTGATGATGGATGCGGGCCGGGCTTCATCGATGAAGTAACGACCGAACACTTGGCAGGCGCGGAAGATCGCCGAGAGGTTCGTGTCGATGATGCGCTGGTATTCCTCCTCGGGGATGTCTAGAAATGGGGTGGGCGAGTTGGTTCCAGCTCCGTTGATCAGGATGTCCACCTGTCCAGAGCGGCTCACGACGGTGTCGAGTAGCGCATGAAGTGACTCGCGGGAGGTCACGTCAACTGGGACGAAGTAGCCCTTGCCGCCATGGGACTCGACTTCCTCAAGGCGCTTGGCAGCTTTTTCAGCGATGCGGCCGCCGAGGACGACTTCGGCACCTGCGCGTGCGAGGCCGACGGCCATCGTGCCGCAGAGTTCGCCGGTTCCACCGATGATGACTGCGGTTTTTCCGGATAGGTCGAAGAGGTCTTTAAGGAAAGGTGCGGTATGCATGAAGGGAGTTTTGCGGGATTTTGGCAGTGCTGCCAAGCACGGATTGGTAGATTCTGTGATCGGGATTGCCGAATCGGCGTGGATTCCCCATGATTCTTGGGTGGTTTCGGTTGCGAGTGTTCCTTGGTTCGGCAGCGCCTCACGGCGAAAGCGCTGGCTGGTCGGTGTGTCTGGTGGTGCCGATTCCGTTGCCTTGCTTCGGATGCTCGTGAGTGCTGGGTTTCGGAATCTCGTCGTATGCCACTTGGATCACGGCCTGCGGGGGCGGGCATCGACCATGGATGCGAAGTGGGTGAGTCGCTTGGCGAAGGAACTCGGGTTGGGATGTGAAATTGGGAAATCCGACATCGTAGCGAGGATGGCGGAACGCAAGGAGTCCATGGAAACCGCCGCGCGGCATGCGAGGCATGAATTTTTCGCAACTTGCGCGAAGAAGTATCGCTGCAACCGGGTTTTGTTAGCCCATCATGCCGATGATCAGGCAGAGACGGTTTTGTGGAACCTCATGCGCGGATCGCATGGGATGAAGGGGATGCGTGCGATGCAAAGACTTGTGACCAAATCTGGCCGCGCGTTGCAGATTGAGCGCCCGTTGCTTGGGGTGAGGCACGCGGAGCTTGTCGATTGGTTAGAGTCAAACGGGCATCGCTGGCGGGAGGATGCAAGCAACGCGGAGGCAGTGGCCATCCGTAACCGTTTGCGTAACGAGGTTTTTCCGCTGTTAGATGATGTTTCGGGACGGGATGCTGCGCTTGCATTTGCGAGAGGCGCATCGGATGCCGCCGAGTCGGATGAATTGGAGGCATGGGCATTGCAGCAGGCCAATGTCCTCGATCCGCAAGGGCGGTTGCATCTTCCGGTGTTACGCCGTTTGCCGGTCGCGCTGCAACGTCTCGTGATTCGAGATTTTCTCAAACAGGGGAGGATCGCCTCGGTCGACCGCGGTGTGATCGATCGCAGTCTTTTGCTTTTGGATTTGAGCCAACCCGCGACGGTCAATCTACCGGGCCGTGCACGGCTGCGAAGGCAGGGCGGGCGCCTTTGGATCGACCCTTAAAAATGGTCGCGGATGCCGGGCCAGATTTTCTCAAACCCGTTTGCGGGAGTCTCTGCCTGACGGATGAGGCCATTGGCGGTGACCGCAAGCCATGGGTGAATGTGGCATCCGAGGGTGTCGGTCACTTGCACCGTCCAGACGTTGCAAACACGTGGGATGAAATAGAGGTGGCGGGACTCTAACAGAACACCACCGCCCCAACTGGAGGTGCCGCAGATGACGGGGCGGCCATCGGTGGTATGGACGCTACAGTCGTTTAGGAATGCAGCGAGGTCTTGCCCTCGCTCGCGATTAACGAGCTTTCGCCAAATTCGCTGGTGTGGACAAACTTCTGCGACGCTCCAATTTGCGGGGATTAGCTCCATCACCGATGGGCCAGGAGTGAACATCGCGCGGAAAAATTTCCAAGGCGTGTGCAACCCTTTTTCGATATAGGCGGTGCGATTGCCCCAACTTAGGGTGACATACTTGGGCGATCCGAAACCGCTCGGCGGAACGAAACCAGATTCCAACAACCAGTCGTAAGGGAAAACCATGCCCGTGTGCAGGTCATCGGCGATCAGCCAGACGAGCACATCAGGGGGGTTCGCTTGGGCGTTGGTGGTAGGTTTGGCCTTGCCTACCTCTTGACGCCAAGTCGGTGCTGGGGTGTTAGGAAGTCGAATGCCACAGGAACTCATGGCTGCCACCATCAGCCAGGGCAAGACAGCGGCAACGATGGAACCAGGACGCAGCATCAAGCAGGGAGAAACGAGCAGATGTATTCGCAAATGCCGTCGGTCACCTCGATCGTGAAGCCGCTGTTGCCTGCGACGTCGAAGGCCGAACCTGCCTCGAAATCGATCGGGTCTGACGTGCCGTCGAGGGTGACGATGCATGATCCTGCGATGATTTCCATGCGCTCTGGAGCGGCGGTTCCGAAGTGAAAACTGCCTGGATAAATTAGGCCAAGCGTCTTGCGAGTGCCGTCTTGGAAATGGATCGTGTGAGAGACCACGCTGCCGTCGAAATAGACATTGGCTTTGGCATCGGCGGTGACGTTAGGGAAGGAATGCATGATGATGTTGGTTTTAATTTAGATGTTAGATTTGATGGAATTTGGATTCGGAGTCGGGATCATTCGGTTGGGAGTCCACTTTCTTTCCATGACTCCCAGCCCCCGAGCAGGGTGGAACAAGGGTAGCCAAAATCAGCGAAATGCATCGCGACGGTGCGGGCGTCTGGGCAGGCCATGTTCGTGCAGTAAATCACGATGGGTTTGTTTGAGGCAATGGCGGATTTAATTTCGGCTTGGTTCTTGATGATCTGCGCGTCGCAATTCGACTTGGGCAAGCTGATGGCGCCAGGTAGGTGGCCGAGGCTATAGAAAATCCATGGCCGAGCGTCGAACAGGAGCACGTTGTCGGACTGCTGAAGTTCAAATAACCGGGTGAGTGAGACTGAGGAAACCTTTGCGCGTCCGTTGAGCCGCGATTCGATTCGTTTTGCTGGCGCTGAAACGATCGCAGCCTTCTGGTCTGGATTTGAAGGTGGAGCGCTGCACGATGACAGCACGAGCGCTCCTCCGAGCATGATCGGGACGCACCGGCGCAGGCTCATTTGACGATCTGGAGAAGCTCCACGTCAAACACCAGTGTTCCAGCAGGTGCACCCGGTGGTGGGCTTTCGCCATAGGCAAGTTTTGCAGGGATCCAGAGCCGGCGCTTTTCTCCCTCGACCATCAATTGAACTCCTTCGGTCCAGCCGGGGATGACTTGATTGAGCGGGAAAACGATGGGTTCGCCACGGACAATCGAGCTATCGAACATCTTGCCGTCGGTCGTCCAGCCGGAGTAATGGACTTTCACTTGGTCGCTTGCAGCCGGATGCGTGGTACCTGTGCCCTTGGTGAGCACGCGAGAAGCGATCCCCGAAGCGGTTTTTTCAGCACTTTCTGGTGCAGCTGCGACATCCTCAGGAACAGCGGGTGGCTTGGGAGCCTGCTTGATGCCTAACAATTCCACATCGAACACGAGCAATCCACCTGGACGGCCACCGCCAGGATTGTTGCCATAGCCGAGATCGGCGGGAATCCAGAATCGGCGCTTTTCGCCCTCGACCATGAGTTGCAAGCCTTCGGTCCAGCCCTTGATCACTCGGTTGAGTGGGAAACTCGTTGGCTCACCGCGTTTCACCGAGCTGTCGAAAAGCTTACCATCGGTCGTCCAACCCGAGTAGTGCACGGTCACGGTGTCAGCGGCAGCAGGCTTTTGGGTGCCTGTGCCAGGTTTCAGGACCTTGGATGCGAGGCCGGAGGGCGTTTTGAGAGCATCAGTCGGGGCGGCTTGAACGTCAGTTGGAGTTTCGGGCATGGTGGATTCGGCGCGGGCAGGGATTGAAATGGCAAGAACCAACCCGGCCGCGGGCGAGATGAGGGTCTGCAAGGACTTCGGAATGAAATTCATCCGCACAGATTCCAATGATTCGGCAATTCTGTCAATCCAAGGAATCCCTAAGCACTCTAGCGCCTTGAAGCACGCACCTCCATTGAGGTCATTTCTTGGCAGTATGGGCAGGAGAAGTAGCCCAAAAAGAGCGAGGATAGCGCGACCCTAAGCCGATAGCTTCCCAAGAGCTTGCGGGCCTTGCGGTGCTTGACGCATGATGGGCTGCCCATCACTGGAATCATACAAAGTGGACACTTGGTCCGTTGGGCTAACATTCGCCCTACAACCGTGAGGAAAATGACAAATCCGCCAAGGGTCACTGCCGCAAGGGTGAGTGGATAGTCATCACGATGAACCGCGAGGATCACTAAGGAAATCGCGGCAATCATCAGGATTTGCCTCAAACAGAATAACCACGCAGCGAGACGAAACCGCCGAAGTGTGGAAATTGAGCTGAGGCGATGCATGGATGAGGCGGTTGGCGTGAGTTGACTCTAGAGATTGTTAGAATGATGAATTGGCCGAAGTGGCTTGGCTGTTTTGGGATTCTAATGAATCAACGATGCAGCCTGGCAATCAAAAAGTTAGGAAATTTTATA
>CAILVZ010000223.1 GCA_903837825.1 Akkermansiaceae bacterium
CACCTTGCGCACCACACGCCCTGAGGCCATCGCGTGGCTTGCCAGTTTTAATGTGGTGGCAAGCGAGGTTCCAAATCTGCCAGACGCGCTCGTGCTCGCTCCCGGCAAGGCGTTGCCGAAGGCGCTGCGGCTGGATGGCCGAGTCGAAATCCAAGACGCCGGCTCACAAATGATTGCGCCGTTGGTTGCACCGCTGCCGGGCGAGAGAATCATTGATTCATGCTCTGGCGCAGGAGGAAAATCTTTGCATCTTGCGGCTCTCATGAAGAACGAAGGGCGAGTCTTCGGCATGGACATCGATGTGAAAAAGCTAGGCGAGCTCGAACGTCGGGCCAAACGTGCGGGTGCCCATCGTTGCGTGAAGGCAAAGGAAATCACGGCAACTACGGCGGTGGACTTTGCGGAGGTGGCCGACCGCTTGCTGATCGATGCCCCGTGTTCCGGCCTTGGCACTTTAAAGCGTCAGCCCGACTTGAAGTGGCGGCTCAAGCCCGCTCAGCTGGATCGCCTCCGAGGAATTCAGAAAGAACTGTTAGAATCATACACCGCAATGCTTAAGCCTGGTGGGCGATTGGTTTATGCGACCTGCTCGATTTTGCCTTCTGAGAACCGCGCGGCCATTGATCGCTTGCTGGAGGGTGGGGGATTCACTCTTTTGGAGGAGCACCCAGTTTCTCCTGCGGCCACGGGTTTTGACGGATTTTATGCTGCGGCCTTGTTGAAGCGCGCTCCCTGAGGCGCGTTAGGCCTTGCGGTAGGCGCATACGTATTTTTCACACTCATTTCCCAGATTGAAATTGCCAAGCAGGCTTTGCGTGCTACAAGTCGCGTGTCTCCAGCAGGTCCTGCACTCGACAGCGGCGCATGGGGGTTTCTCCCAGGGGATTTTCTCTGGCTGGCCGGCTTAGCTCAGTGGTAGAGCAACTGATTTGTAATCAGTAGGTCGCGAGTTCGACTCTCGCAGCCGGCTCCATTGATTATCAATGGGTTATGACATAAATGGGATCTGCACCAAAGATTGGGGGAGGATGCGTTTTTTTGAGGTTTTGAGTGTTGGTGATTTACGGGTTTCATCCGCATTGGGCGATGACGCGCAGGCGGTAATTTTCGAAGTTGCTGAAGCCATACGCACGCCGCTGAATGAGTTTCATCTTGCGGTGGAATCCCTCGGTGATCCCGTTGTTGCGGGCGAAGCGCCGCATGCAGGCGATCGGTTCGATCCAGTCATCGAGGGTGGCGCCGAGCGCCAGCGAGTCGGGTTTGAACGCAGAGCGAGCAGTCGCGAACAATTTTTTTAAATGGCGATGCCAAAGTGCTTGAACGGAGCGAAGCGGAGTCAATTCCTCCCTGTCCGCCCAGGATCGATGGACCCAGAAAAGTCGGATTCCGAATGCGGGCCCGACCAGCGGATCTCAAGCAACTCCCCGAAAAGCAGGATTCTCCTTGAGAAGCGGCCCAGAAAATGGTCGTTAGACACACAGAAATGCGGGAAGTCCGGGAAAGTAATTTTTTTCAGATTTTTTTGGTATGACCCTCTATTTGTCCCACCCCGTGTGATAGAAGCAAATAAGCGCTGACCTCTTACCTCCGAATTCTTGTATTTTCAATCTTTTCATCCTGCCTGATTTTCATGTCCGGTTCCAACGCATCTCTTAATGAAAACCGTCCCCATCCAGACGGGGCGGAGTTTGGCGTACAGGTGGGCACGTCACTTCCCAGCTTGACCTTTCAGGCATTTCAATTACGTTTTCAACAGCATCATGCAGTTCACCCCGTCGAATCCGCTCTTCAATATCACCGTGCCTCAGCCGAAATTCCCGGCGAAGAAGGCCACGGTGGCGCTGGTTTTGAAGAGGCCGAAGCCCACTATCGAACAGGCGCTCAAGGGCTACGATTATCTGAAATCCCGCAGCTCCCGCAGCAGCTCCGAGAGTTGAGCCGCCTCACCCGAGTCGACCGCGCTGGGAGAAATGCGCTTCGGAAATGGGCCGAAGTTCGTGGCTTGGTGCTCGATGAAGCAAGCTTCTTACATCACTGGGAGGCGCAAGGCAAACGTGGCGGTGCAGAGCATCAGGTTTATTATGACCCCGAATCAGGCCGCTGGTTTAAACGCCTTTATCATGGCGTGAATTCAAGCACGTTGGGCGACTACCTCGGTCGAATGCGCATTCATTCGGTCCTCTTCGCAGAAATTGGCTACCCGATTCCTCCAGACGATCTGCCCCCTAACCTCTGAACTCCGGCATCCAAAACTCTTTCCATTTTCGCTTTCCGCTTTCCGCTTTCCGCTTTCCCAATTTCAGCTTTATCCTCTATGGGCTTTTTCTACCGCAAATCCGTCAACTTTGGACCGTTCCGGGTCAATCTGAGCAAGTCCGGCGTCGGCTATTCGGTCGGGGGCAGGGGATTCCGCGTCGGCACGAGTGCTCGTGGTCGCCGCTACTCCGCCTTCAGCATTCCCGGCACGGGCGTAGGCTATCGTGGTCGAGGATGCGGCTGCCTTATTCTTCTCGCTGCCATCCCAGCCTCGCTGGCATTCACTCACTGGATCCTTAACTCACTATCATGAACCTCACTTGGAAACGCACCCTGTGCACGGCATCGTCCGAGAGCTTTTTGCCGCCGAGCTTGAACCGGTGATCATCCTCTCCGAGTCCTTCTCGTATCCCGACTAATCCCAATGTCCGCTCCTTACTCACCTCCATTCACGGTCACCTCGGCAGCACTCGCCATGGTGGTCGAGATCGCGGGCGAGGTGGGGCGAATGGGCGCGTTGAGCAGTTCCGGCAACGTGCCCAGACTCCGCCGTGAAAATCGCATCCGCAGTATTCATGCCTCACTCGCCATCGAGAACAACACACTCACTCTGGAGCAGGTTACCGCAGTGATCTCTGGCAAACGAGTGTTAGGCCCGCCGTCCGAGATCCAAGAGGTAAAGAACGCGTTCATAGCCTACGAAGCGATGGACTCCTGGAACCCATCCTCCTCCAAGGATCTGCTTGCCGCGCATCGCATTCTGATGCACGGACTCGCCGCAGATGCGGGTCGGTTCCGTTCCACTTCGGTCGGCATTGCCCAAGGGAAACGTATCGTTCATTTGGCGCCACCCGCCGGGCGCGTTCCTGTTCTGATGAAGGACTTGCTGGGCTGGCTTCGCACCGGGAAGGTGCATCCGCTTGTCGCGGGTTGCGTATTCCACTATGAACTGGAATTCATCCATCCCTTTACCGATGGCAATGGTCGCATGGGCCGGCTTTGGCAGACCCTCATTCTCAGCCGATGGAATCCACTATTCTCCTACCTACCGGTGGAATCCGTGATCCGGGAGCGCCAGGCGGAATATTACAAAGTGCTGGGCACCTGCGACAAGGCGGGTGATTCCTCCGCTTTCATCGAGTTCCTGCTTGCCGCCCTTCTCAAGGCTCTGCGCGAGGCCGCTGCGGCTGAATCCTCCGGCACCAAGTCGGCACTCAGTCAGCACCAAGTCGAAATTCTCCGCCAATGCCAAACAGAGACCGCCATCGGCGATCTGATGGCCATCGCGGAGCGCCGCGATCGCACTAAGTTCCGAAACCAGATCCTCAAGCCCCTGCTTGAGGCGGGTCTCGTGGAAATGACCCTTCCGGACAAACCCAACAGCAGACTCCAGAAATACCGGATTACCCCGGCAGGATGCTCCCAACTCTGATCTTTTTAAACTTTTTTTGATTCCTTCTTTTCCATGTCCACCACTCCGTCTCATCAAAGCCGTCTCCGTCAACCTTACCTGCGCGGCGAATGGCGGAGCCTCCTGCACTCGCTATTTCCGGATGGAACCTTGAAGTTGTTTTCGACTCATCAACCGCTCACCGCCTCACAGAAAAAGGTGAAATCCACCCTCCAGCTCGGAACGATCGAGCTGGAAGACGGCAACGCTATCGCCCTGCTCGCCGCCATCCCTACATCACTTGCATTCACTCACTGGATCCTTAACTCACTATCATGAACCTCACCTGGAAACGCACCCTGCGCACGGCATCATCCGAGCGCTTTCTCGCCCTCCGCGACGGCAAGGACCTCGCGGCCGTGGATCTTCACTACCTCGCCAACGGAACGGTCGCCGGCACGGTGATCATCCTAAAAGGCTCGGGCCTCGACGAATCTAATATCGAGCCGTTGCTCTCCGCACTCGACGATGAGTTCCTCCCCGATGTGGACCTAGCCCACGGCAACCTCAGCTACACTGTCGTCCTCGGCGAGGTGCTGGGAAATTGGGAGGCTCACCGGGAGGATGGCTGAGGCAATGACCTTGCCTTCTAGGTCTTTTTCCGTTTTTGTTATGCATAAAGAATCTCAGCAGCTTCTCTCGTATCGTGACTCTAGCAGATGCCATTGACCGACTCTACGACCTACACCCCGGCACCACGCCGATGGTGGAAGGGAGTCCGCATGAGCGACCGCACAAGCCTCTACTCATTCTCGCGGCGCTCGATCTCATTGACGAAGGACTCGCCTCTGCCGATCGCATCCCTTGGTCTCATGAACTCCGCGACCGCTTTTCTGCCCGCTTTCTCGTTGTTCGGAAACACAATGACCAAAATTCACCAGAAAACCCATTTCTCTATCTTCAGAGCGAGGGTTTTTGGCAGTCATGGATCGAAGAAGACGGCACCCGTATACCGCTTCAGTCCACGCCATTGGTCAACCAGATCGGAAAAGTCTTCGCCCGATTCACGGATGGTTTCGAACATCTAATTGCCAAGCCTAATAAAAGACAAATGCTTCGTGAATCCCTTATCTCGCGGTATTTCCCACAGCTTTCTTATGCTCTTCAGTCCATATCTGAAATTGAAAATCCAACATTCTGTGTCGCAGAGGATGCGCGCGATTCCGGTCGAAGTCCGGCCTTCCGCAGGCTCATCCTCGACATCTATGATCACCAATGCGCCGCTTGCGGACTGCGCATCCGCCTTGCATCCGGCAATGATGTATCCTTTATCGATGCCGCGCACATCATTCCATTTTCCGAGTCGCGTAACGACCACCCCACCAACGGCCTCGCCCTCTGCAAGAACCATCATTGGGCCATGGATCGCGACATCATTGCCCCCGGACCCGATCTCCAATGGCATGTTGCAAAACACCTCGACCCGCGCCGTTCCAATGGCGAAAAGGAACTCCATGAGCTTGCAGGAAAATCACTGCTCCTTCCAAAGGATCCTGCGTTCCATCCGCATGAAGGAGCGTTGTTGTGGAGGTGCGAAAGATTGAGCGCATGAAAGATCTACCTCTTCCTCTGGGACTTTATGAGCGTGTTCTCGACGAGGAACTTGCCGAATTGTTGGAGTCGTGTCCGGATATTACTGCGACTCTTGAAAAACTTGATGACGAAAGTGAAGTTGAATCGTACAGCAAATTATTAGGCCATATACTCCGCGGGGCACTTCCAAATGCAGCGTCGAAGGATCGCCTCTCCTTGGTCAATCGGCTAATCGAACTAGTTGGTGCCCAAGACGGCTTGGGCTACACTCTCCGCCGCCGTCTTCTAGCAGCACCTAAGACGCTTCTCACGCAGGTGCGGTCGAGGGATCAGACTAATCCATGGTTCCGACCCGAAACGCCACTTTCTATCAGTAGTCTTCTAACGGGTAGCGCTGATGATCCACCGCTTGAGCGTGAAATCCGGACTGAGCTTCAAAATTGCGATCGCGTTGACATTCTTGTCTCCTTCATCAAGTGGTCGGGTCTTTCCCTTCTCCTATCAGCGTTCGAAGATATTGAAGCGCGCGGGGTTCCTGTTCGCATCATCACTACCTCCTACATGGGGGCATCCGATCCCCCAGCTATCGAGTGGCTTGCAAATCGCCGTAACGTTAGCATGCGCATCTCTTACGACACAGAGCGGACCCGATTGCATGCCAAAGCATATCATTTTCACCGCGCCAGTGGCTACTCAACCGCTTACATCGGCTCAGCCAATATGAGCCGGCCAGCGATGACCAGCGGGCTGGAATGGACGGTCAAGGTTACGGCACAGGACATGCCACACATTCTTGCCCGATTCGCGGCGGAGTTTGAAACGTATTGGAGACATGAGAGCTTTGTACCTTATGACTCAAGCCAGGCCACGCGATTTCGCCAGGCTATTATCAGCGGCCGTAATGCTGGAGCTCAGGAGGGGACTCGCTTCTTCGCGGACCTCAAGCCTCATCCTTTTCAAGCGCGAGTGATTGAGGCATTAGAGGCAGCTCGACTCGGCGGATCAACGCGTAATCTAGTCGTCGCTGCAACGGGAACTGGAAAGACGGTGATGGCTGCTTTCGATTATGCAAGGTTTCGAAGGGCAAATCCAAGCTCAGCTCGGCTACTCTTTGTTGTCCATCGAAAGGAAATACTAAAGCAAGCTAGGGATTGTTTCAGGGCTGTACTTCGGGATTTCAATTTCGGCGACTTGCTTGTAGATGGACAACGTCCAGAGAATTGGGAGGCTGTGTTTGCCTCAGTGCAAAGTCTCAATCAGCAACATCCTTGGGAAGCAATCGGAGTTGACCACTTTCATTTCGTGATCGTGGATGAAGCGCATCACGGAGCTGCTCCGAGCTACCGGCCTTTGTTCGAACATCTCCAGCCCAAGATTCTTCTAGGTTTGAGCGCTACTCCAGAGAGGATGGACGGAACATCGATCCTCCCGGACTTTGACAATCGGTTCGCTGCTGAAATTCGGTTGCCAGAGGCACTTGAAGAGAAGTTGCTTTGCCCATTCCATTACTTCGGGGTTACGGATCCTGTCTCCACCGCGGACGAACGCTTCTGGAAAAACGGAAGATATGATGTTCGTGAACTCGAAAATGTTTACACTGGCGACGACCTTCAGGCACAGCTTCGCCTCGATGCTATCGTTGCAGCGATCCAGCGCTATCATCCCGACTTCACAAGCATCCGTGCTGTCGGCTTTTGCGCTGGCGTTCGGCATGGAGAGTTCATGGCCCGTAAGTTTCGTGATGCTGGTTACAGTGCAGAAACTATCCTCGGCGAAACGCCGCCGGATACTCGTGAGTCGCGCTTGGCGGAATTCCGTGCTGGTAAAATACAGTTTCTCTTTGTCGTGGATGTCCTCAGCGAGGGGTTCGATGTGCCTGAAATCAACTTGGTTCTCTTTCTTCGTCCTACCGAAAGCCTCACGATATTTCTCCAGCAACTCGGGCGAGGGCTTCGGCATGCTCCGGAAAAGGAATGCCTTACGGTGCTAGATTTTGTCGGTCAAGTTCACCGGCGCTATCGCATTGATCGCAAGCTCTCCGCCTTGCTCCGACACACTCGTCGGCGTATTGATCGTGAGATCGAGCGTGATTTCCCAAACCTGCCACCCGGATGCAGTATCCAGTTTGAGCGCGTCGCACGCGAGCACGTGCTTGAAAATATACGTCGATCACTCGGAAATCTGAATCAGTTCGTTCCTGAGGTGATTCGTACATTTTCATCTGAGACTAATCTCCCGCTTACCTTCGGCAATTTCATCGATGAAACAGGTATAGCGCCCGTCGAGCTCTTGAAGAATCATACGTGGTCGCAGTGGAAAGATCTCGCGGCAGGAACCTCGAAAGTTGCCGACCCAGATGTTGTAGAAACCCGCAAGACTCTTCGTCGCTTCGCTTTACGCACCGATCCCGATCTGCTCGAAAAGGTCTTACGAGTGACGACGTCCGGCGTGGCCGAAGACCCATCGAGCTATGATCTATCAGATCGGGAGGCTGGAATGCTTCACTATATGCTCTGGTCTGGTGACGGAGAGCATCTGGGCGTGAGTAGCTATAAAGAGTCGTTCGGCCGATGGCTCGCTAACCCGCATGGTGCAAATGATCTTGCCGAAGTAATTGAGTGGCGTCGTGCCCTGCGGCCTTATCCTACGTTCCTAGCGAAACTTCCATTTGCCTGCAATTTACGGATCCATGCCGCCTACGGCCTGCGGGAAGTAACTGCAGCTTTCGGGAAGGCTGACTTGGAAACGACTGGTCCTGCCGGAACAGGTGTCATCCATCTCGAACGGGAAAAGGTCTACCTGCATCTAGTTACATTCCGCAAGGAGGAGAGGGACTTCGCTCCTGCGACCCGCTACAAGGACTACCCGGTCAGCCCTACGATCCTTCATTGGGAGTCACAGAGTGGCACTGCTCAGAAGCATTTCACTGGTCAGAATTACATTCATTTTCACGAGCGTGGATACACCATCTTGTTTTTCGCTCGGGTCGAAAAGCGCATTGGCGACGAGCCAGCTCCGTACGTCTTTCTTGGTCCAGCGAAGGATCTGCTATCTCATAATGGGGATAGCCCAATCCAGATGCTATGGGAGTTAGAGCATCCCATGCCTGCCGATCTCTATGAACAAGGTCGCACCGCATAGGAATTGGCTAGGAATAAAGAAGAATAGTTTCTCAATCTGCCATCAACAGTAGCGACCCATGATGAGAGCAGCCAGCTGGGTCCAACAAGCCGACCAAGCGATGATACGGGCCGCCGCCCGAGCCTGAGCTTTGGCCGCCAGCACCCATACGCTGATCCATTTCATGAAGGATGGAAAAATTGTCATGCTCATGCCGAAGGAGGAGCCAAGGCCGACATATGACGATGCGCCGGCGCAGGAGTCGAAGCCGTGAGTTTCGCATTACGAGTCCGTCTTGCCTGACGCGGTGCCATCGGTACCGGGCTCTGGCTGTTGAATGAATGCGAACTGCATGGCCATTTCCTTGTAGCGCGCTCTGCCGTCCGCCAGTGTTTTCTCTTTCTGCTGGAGACTTTGAGACAGTGCGAGCAGTTCCGTGTGGTCTAACATCTTTCCGCTGACTTCCACCCAGAATCGGCCGTTTCTCGATTCGTTCTCACTGTAGGCGATTTCAAAGTCGTCGCCATCGCGGTGGAATTGCATGACTCCTTGGGCAAGGTGGCTTTTGTTAGGTTGCTGGTTCATCGAGGATTTGATTTTAAATTTTGTTAGAATGTTAGATCAGCCGTGCCACGGTGCCGAAGGGGAAGGTAGCGCTGGGGAGGCCGCCTGGGGTGACGACCCAGAGGACGGGTTGGTCGGGGATGCGGGTCGGGAAGGTGCCATAGCCGTCCGTGAGGTAAACGAGGACGGCGGTTGTTCCGAAGCTGAGCGTTTCTTCCAGATGATCGAAGAAGGGGACGAAGGAAGTGCCGCCGCCACCCACGGGGTTTTCGAAGTTCTCATCCTCCGGCGTGAAGGGGCCGTGCAGGGCGGCATCGGCGTAGTAGAGTTCGCAATCGAGTTGCGGGTAGAGGCGGAGGATCTCGCGTAGTTCGGTGATGAAGCTGGCGAGCTCGGTGGAGGATATCGATCCGCTGGTGTCGATGGCGATTCGAACGGAGACGGATTCGCCGTCGAGGGATTCCAAATAGAGTCCTTGGCCGATGAAGCGGCGGTCGAAGTTGGTGAAGTCCACCGGGGTGCGGACGAGAAAGCGCCAGAGGATACTGCGCCAGTCGAGTTGGGGGTCGGTGATGCCGTCGATGAGGCGTTGCATGCCGTTGGGGGTGGCACCGTGACCCAACGCGCGGGTGATCGTGGCAGCTTCTTGTAAGGCTTGTTTCCAATGTGCTTGGATCTTGTCGGCTTCTAACGGAATGCTTGCATCCGCCATGATGTCCTGGCCGATCCAGACGATGCTTGGGGGCGAGACGCTCGACTGAAGGATCTCGTAGACTTCCTCGACCTCGTAGTTCTCGAGCTTGTAATCGATGCATGGATTGAGTGGGAGCGTGAGGCCGGGTTGTTTTCGGATGATTCCATTGACCACGATGTCGGCTGCGACGTTCCACAGGTAGGGGTCCCGCGCGCCACGCCGGCCCATGTGGAGGAGCGCGGCGTGGAGGAGCTCGTGGACCATGACCGCATCGATTTCCTCAGGGGTGAGGGAATCGACAAATGTCGGGCTGAAGAAGACGCTGATGCCATCGGTGCAGGCTGTCTCGATCGTGTCGTCGAGGCCGTGGTGCATGAAGAGCGAGAGTGCGCCAAAGAATGGAGCCTTCTTCCGCAGCCTCAGGATGCAGGCCGAGAGGGTGTCTTCCTGGGAGGTCATCTGGCGTGTTAGAAATTGTTAGATTTTGTTCGCTTTTCTCAGGACATCGCGTTGCGGAGGAATCGGCCCATGCGTTTGTCGCTGGTGAGCATGGACGCGAGCAGGCCGATCTGGTTGCGCTGTGCTGCGCGGTCGTGGATGCCATGGATGAACAATTGGCACCACTCCGGCTTTGACTTTTCTAACAGCCATCCGAAGCCATTGCGGATCGCCTCCTCGGTGAGTGCGCGCGCACTGAGTCCGATGGTGACTGCGTAACGGAGCGAAGGTTCTTTCGGGAACTCGATGTCCTCGCCGCCGGAGGTCAGGATTTTCTCTAGATCGGGCAAATCCTGATAGAGCTTGCAGAATGCATTGAACTCCGCCTCCGCGCCTGGGCCCACCGCTGCGCCGATGGGCATTCCGATTTCATGCAGTTCCGATGCGAGTTCCCATGAGCGGGATGACGGCCACGCGGGGTTCTTGGAATCCGGCTGGTGGAGGAGGGTTGGCCGGAAGGCGAGAAAGGCAAGAATCTGCTCGTGGACTCCACGCGTGCCGGCCCATGCGCGGAAGCTCTCGAAGTGAGGCTCCACCTCAAAGTGGAGGAAGCGATTGGCGAGCGGTGCGGGCATGTCGAAGACGGCCGCGCGATCCTCCTTGCGGTTGCCTGCGGCCCAGACAAACCATCCGTCCGGTACCGAGTAATTTCCGACTTGGCGGTTGAGGATGAGCTGCTGGGCGATGCCTTGAACGGCGGGCGGCGCCATGTTCAATTCATCGAGGAAAAGGATGCCCTTGCCATCGGACGGCAGGAACTCAGGTGGCAGCCATTTCGAGACCTTGCCCGCGGCGACGGGCAGGCCGCGGAGGTCGGTCGGTGCGAGCTGGCTTAGGCGCAGGTCGATGAGGTCGAGGTCGGCAGCGCTTGCGACTTGCGCGACGATGCTGGATTTCCCCACGCCGGGTGGGCCCCAAATCATGAGGGAGCGTTGCAGGCCGTGGGCGACGACCTTGCCGAGCGTGTTTTGCAATTGGGCTGGAGTCATGGATATTTTTTGTTAGAAAATAGATGTTAGATTGGGTGGTGGGTTCTTTTCAAATACGTGAGGCGCTGGGTGGCGAACTTACTCACGAGGTTGTGCTTGTCCTTGCTGAGGATTTCGAGCACCTCGAAGTCTTCGGTGTTCTTGGCGAGCATGGCGCGGACGTACCAATTTCGATCGGTCACCATGCGGCGGGTGCGGCGTTTTCCGATGCGGGGTGATGCGGCGGCGATGGCGCGGTTGTAGGGATTTCGATCACGCTCAAGCACACTGAGAATCCCGAAGACGTGTTTATTGAGCCATGA
>CAILVZ010000224.1 GCA_903837825.1 Akkermansiaceae bacterium
ACCTACATGGATAAGCTTGTCGGGAAATTGGTCGCCGAGTTGGATCGCCAAAAGCTCAGAGAAAACACCTTGATCGTCTACTTTGGTGACAATGGCACTGCCAACAAACAAGCCCCTACTTCAACAGTTGGCGGTAAGCGTTTATTGGGTGCAAAAGGATCGATGCTTGAAGGGGGAAGTCGGGTGCCGATGGTCGTAAACCAACCCGGCAAGGTCCCCGCAGGCAAGGTGTGTGAGGATCTCATCGACTCCAGTGATTTTTTCCCGACCTTCGCAGAAATTTCAGGCGCCAAACTACCTGAAAAAGTGATCGATGGAAAGAGCTTCGCCTCTCAGGCATTCGGGCAAAAGGGGCAGCCAAGGGAATCGATCTACATCCAACTTGCCCGAAATTGGTACGCGCTTGAGAACGGTTGGAAGCTGAACCAAGCTGGAGAGCTCTTCGACATGAGTGGTGCTCCATGGGAGGAAAAGCTAGTTGCCGCAGACACTCAGGATCCAGCCGCAATCGCCGCACGTAAGCGCTTGCAGGCGACACTCGATCGACTGAATCCATTAGGTGGTCATGTCGATCAAGCAGATGGCTCGGGCCGCCATGCGTCCAATGTGAAAAAGAAAAAGAAAGAGAAAAGTTCATCATCGGAAGAGTAGGATGATGTCATTCCTTAGTTACCAATTAATCTCAATCATCGTCTAATAAAAATCATGAAACTGAATCAAATTATATTTGCTGGCTTATCGATTGCGTCGGGAATGCTGCAGGCCTCTGCGGCTGATGCCTCTGCGAAGAAGCTAAACGTATTATTTATCGCGGTTGATGACCTGCGCCCTGAGCTGGGCTGCTACGGGTTTGACCACATCAAAAGCCCAAACATCGACCGTATCGCCAAGAAGGGTGTGGTTTTCAATCGTGCTTATGTTCAGCAGTCGGTTTGCTCGCCATCGCGCTCCAGTGTGATGACCGGCTTGCGCCCCGATTCGACCAAAGTGTGGGATCTGGTCACCCATTTCCGCGCCGCTCAGCCTGATGCGATCACGCTGCAACAGAATTTCAAAAACCACGGATATTTTGTGCAGGGAATGGGCAAGATTTTTCATGGTAAGCTCGATGATAAGCCATCGTGGTCTGTGCCATGGCAAGTTCCGGACGCTCCGATTTACACGCTTCCAGAGAACCAATTGAAGAGCGAAGGCAATGTGCAAGGTGAACCAGACGCAGCTCCAGCGGAGAACAAGGATAAGCCGAAAAAAGCAAAGAAGAGTAAAAAGGCGAGTGTCTCGGAGGACGGTAAATCCAAAGGATCTTACTACGAGTGCGCCGACGTGCCGGACAATACCTATCAGGATGGCAAGGTCGCTGAGTTGGCGGTGAAGACCTTGGGTGAAGTTAGCAAGAAGAGTGAGCCATTCTTCCTTGCGGTGGGCTTCATCAAGCCTCACATGCCATTTGTATCGCCCAAGAAATACTGGGATCTTTACGACCCTTCGAAGATCAAGCTCGCACCCAACCCATTCCTTCCCAAAGGTGCTCCTGATTACGCGATCAATCCAAACGACGGTGAGATTCGTGCCTACAAGGGCGTTCCACCTCAAGGCGCTTTCCCAGAAGCTCTTGCCCGTAATTTCAAACACGCATACTACGCTGGAATCAGCTATACCGATGCACAGGTCGGTAAGGTGCTCGATGAACTCGACCGCTTGGGACTCAGTGATCATACGATCGTAATTCTCTGGGGTGACCATGGTTGGAAACTCGGAGAACACAGCGCTTGGGGTAAACACACGAATGTCGAAAATGACACGAATGCACCGTTGATCATCTCGGTGCCGGGAATGAAGACCGCAGGCAAGCGGACCAATGCCTTGGTCGAGTTTGTCGACATGTATCCCACGCTCAGTGAGTTGGCGGGTCTGCCAGTGCCAGCGACCATTGAGGGCACCAGCTTCAAGCCGCTGTTAGAAGACCTCAGCCGCCCATGGAAATCTGCTGCTTTTAGCCAGTATCCACGTGGAGCCGCACTCATGGGCTATTCGATGCGCACCGACAAATACCGCTTCACCGTGTGGGTGGATCGCAAGGATCATTCCAAAGTCGATGCCACCGAACTCTATGACCATGAGGCAGATCCACAAGAGAATACCAACATCGCCAACGAACCCGCCAACGCGGCCTTGGTAGCAAAATTGATGGAGCAGTGGAACAAAGGCTGGCAAGGCGCCAAGCCAACGGCGGCTCACTGAATTAGAACTTTCAGATGAAGCGTTTTTCCATCCATCCTCTCTTGGGAATTTCTGCAGTATGGATCTTAGCTGGATCCGTCAGCACGGCGTTGGCTGATGCGAGTCAGCGTTTATCTGACGGCTGGGAATATTACCAAGGCTCACTCGGCAGCATTTGGGAGATCTGGCGAGGCGATGCTGCGACAGACAATGTCAGTTGGACTTCGGTTTCACTGCCGCATTGCTTCAACGCTCGCGACGCAGTTGATCCAGAGGTTCGCTATTACCAAGGGCCGGGATGGTATCGGAAGCAGCTGAAAACGGAAAACCCGTTCACGAATGGAAGAACGTTGATTCATTTCAACGGCGCTGGTCAAAAGTCGCAGGTGTTCATTGGAATGGATTCCGTTGGCGAACATCTCGGTGGCTATGATGAGTGGGCAGTGGACATCACGGATGCGGCTGCAAAGACTGCCAAGAATGGCATCGTTCCGCTTGCGGTCCGTTGCGATAACTCGCGCGATGCTGAAGCAATCCCATCAGACCAGAGCGATTTCAACCGTTATGGTGGGCTCTATCGCCACGTGACATTAAACTATGTTCCAGCGATTTCCTTGGAACGCATCCATCTTGAACCCACATTGGCAAGCGATGGAAAGGCCACGGTCAAGCTTCGGGCTCAATTGTATAATCCAGAAAAACAGTCTGATGAGCTTGAACTGAAAGTGGAATTTAGCGATCCATCGGGCAAGGTCATTGACACGCAGGTCAAGAAGCTCGCCCCATGGTCGGGTGAAAATGAGCTGGGCGCGATCACTATCCCAAAACCAGAACTTTGGTCGCCGAAAGCACCTGCGCTCTATCATTGCTCGGTCACGCTGGTGTCGAAGCACGGAGAGCAAAAACTTTCGGATCGCTTCGGCATTCGCTCAGTGGAGTGGGTGGAACATGGTCCATTCAAGTTGAATGGAGAGCGCTTGTTGCTGCGCGGTACCCACTATCACGAGGATCATGCAGGAGTTGCTGCCGCGGTTCCTGATGAGGTGGTTAGGCAAACCTTGCGTTCCATGAAGGAGATGGGCGCAAATTTCGTGAGGCTGAGTCACTATCAACAGGCTCCCTTGGTGCTGGAATTGTGCGATGAGCTTGGATTGCTGGTGTGGGAAGAAATCCCATGGTGTCGCGGTGGCCTCGGAGGAGATCGCTACAAGCAGCAATGCCGTGACATGCTCACCAACCTGATTGGTCAGCATTACAACCACCCCTCGGTGATCCTATGGGGGCTCGGAAATGAAAACGACTGGCCCGGAGATTTTGAGAAATTTGATAAGAAGGCCATTCACGACTTCATGGCCGAACTCAATTCCCAAGCTCATCAATTGGATCCGTCTCGCAAAACCTGCATCCGCCGCTGTGATTTCTGCAAGGACGTCGTCGATGTTTATTCACCCAGCATCTGGGCTGGCTGGTATGGTGGCCGCTACACTGAATATCGCAAGTCGACCGACAAGGCGATCAAAGACACGCCTCACTTTTTCCATGCAGAGTATGGTGGCGACAGTCATGCAGGACGTTATGCCGAGGAGCCAGAGACATTTCTTGCTGCCGTAGCGACTGGGAAGGGAACCGCAGAGGTTGGCAAGGCTTATAAAGGCACTGGTGGTGATGCACGCGCTTCAAAAGATGGAGATTGGTCGGAAAGCTACATCGTGAATCTCTTTGATTGGCATCTTAAAGAGCAGGAATCCATGCCGAATCTAACGGGGGCCGCCCAATGGATTTTCAAAGATTTCTCAACGCCACTTCGCCCCGAGAATCCGGTTCCACGCGTGAACCAAAAAGGGGTGGTCGAGCGTGATGGCACGCCAAAGGAAAGCTTCTATGTCTTCCAGAGTTATTGGGCGGACAAGCCGATGATTCATATCTATGGGCATTCATGGCAGACCCGCTGGGGCAAGCCAGATGAGAAAAAGATCGTGAAGGTCTTTTCAAACTGCGAAGCGGTGGAATTGTTCGTCAATGGCGTATCCGCTGGGGTCAAAAGACGGGATGTATCGCAGTATCCCGCAGCTGGCTTGAATTGGGCGGTGTCTTTCAAAGAGGGGGCAAACGAGCTTCGTGCGGTTGGACGCCATGATGAAAAATCACTCACCGATCAAATTTCTCTGAGTTATCAAACCGCGGTATGGGGCAAGCCCGCCAAGGTGCTATTCAAGGAAATCTCTCAGTCAGAGGGTGTTGCAACCGTCGAAGCACGAGTGGTCGACGCTGCCGGTGTGCCTTGCCTCGATGCTGCGAATCTCGTCCGATTTGGCCTCACCGGCGACGGGCGGCTTCTGGATAATCTCGGCACGGCCAGTGGTTCTCGCATGGTGCAAATGACCAATGGGCACGCGAAGATCAGCGTGAATCTCACGGGCAATGCGGCCGTCGCCAGCGTCTCGATCGATGGGATTGAGACTGCATTTCTGAATCTGAAAAAGCTAAAATGAATCAATTTTTTGTATCATCATGGGTCATGATCGTCATGGCCACGGCGGCGATGGGTGAACGCGCCACACCAAGTTTTTTTGCTGCAGACCCTTCAATTCTGTTAGAAAATAAAGCTGCGTTGGCTGCTGGCGATCCAGCCATGAAGACGGCAGTGAAGGCCTTGGTGAAGGAGGCAGACAAAGCGTTGACGTTGCAGCCACCCGCGGTGACGGATAAGGCAAAGGCTCCCTCAAGCGGTGACAAGCACGATTACATGACCTCGGCGCCCTACTACTGGCCAGACCCGAGTCAAGCTGATGGGCTTCCCTACATCCGACACGATGGTAAGGTGAATCCAGAATCGCGAAGCGACGTCTACGACCATAACCGAATTGGAGCGATGGCGCAATCCGTGGAGACCTTGTCTTTGGCGTATTTTTTTACAGGGAAGGATGCTTATGCCAAACAGGCCGCCAATTTCCTGCGAGTTTGGTTCTTGAATCCTGCTACACGGATGACGCCGCACCTCAATTTTGCCCAAGCGATTCCAGGCCGAAACACCGGGCGCGGAACTGGAATCATCGAAGGTCGCAATCTTGCGACTGCGGCAGACGCCGCGGGTTTGCTTACGGGTTCATCCGCATGGACGGCAAAAGAAAGTGACGCACTCAAGGCTTGGTTGGCGACCTATCTTGACTGGACGTTGACAAGCGAGGGTGGCAAGGAGGAAGCGGCGGCACGAAACAATCATGGAACATTTTATGACAGCCAAGTCATGCGCATCGCTCTCATCTTAGATCGCAATGATCTCGCAAAAAAAATCGCGGAGGAGGCCAAGCTGAAGCGGATTACTGTTCAGATTGAGCCTGATGGGCGTCAACCGCTTGAGTTGGAACGCGAAGCTGCCTTGAGTTACTCACGCTTCAATCTTGAAGCCCTCTTTGAGTTGGCGACGATGTCTGAGCGTGTTGGTGTTGATCTCTGGCACTTTGAAACTCCGGATGGCAGATGCATATCAAAAGCACTTGATTTTGTTTTGCCCTACGCCATTGGATCGACCAAGAAGTGGCCCTACAAGCAGGTCAAAAAAGAGCACCCCGAAAATTTTGCGCCTCTGCTTGCTGAAGCGTACAGCGTTTATAAAAATCCTAAATACCAGCAGTCTTTACAAGGCATCAAAGGCTTGTCAGGAGCGAGATTGCAGTTGTTGTATTCCAAACGGAAAGTTGCAGAGCCAAATTTTCGAGATACTGAACAAAGTCGCGTGCTGAAGGCTGCTGCCTCTGCGCTGACCATCGCGCCGATCAGTATCACGCAGTTTAAAGCACCGCTCAGTGAGGGCGGAATCAACGACTTTTATTCCAATGGCGACTACTGGTGGCCGGATCCGTCCAAGCCAAATGGACTGCCATACATCCAGCGCGATGGTCAGACGAATCCTGAAAATTTTCTTCAACATCGGATGGCGGTTCGTAACCTAAGAGATGCAGTCGCGGCTCTTGCGGCTGCCTACAAGCTCACCCATGATGAGGCATACGCGACGAAAGCTGCGGATTTGCTTGAGGTATTCTTCCTCAATGCCCAGACGCGAATGGCGCCCCACCTCAGCTATGCACAGGCAGTTCCTGGAGTATCGTCAGGACGCGGCATCGGGATCATCGACACGCTTCATCTCATCGAAGTTCCGGTCGCGATTGATGCGATGTCCGGTTCCAAGGCCTTTCGTCCTGAAGTCGTTAGCGGTCTCAAGAAGTGGTTTTGCGACTATGTTGACTGGATGATCACGAGTAAGAATGGAATGGAAGAGGCATCCGCAAAGAATAATCATTCGGTCGCTTTTTGGCTTCAGGTAGCTGTTTTTGCGCGCTTCACGGGTGACGAGGCGCGTCTCGCGGAATGCCGCCGCCGTTACAAGGAAGTCTTTGTTGCGATACAAATGGCTCCTAACGGGAGCTTCCCAGAAGAGCTCAAACGCACCAAGCCTTATGCGTATTCCATTTTCCAGCTCGATAACATGGTAACGCTTTGCCAGGTGCTCTCGAGTCCGAAGGACGACCTGTGGTCGTTCAAATTGCAGGATGGAAGATGCATCGGCAAGGCGGTGGCTTACTTGTATCCATTCTTGGCGGACAAATCGAAGTGGCCGCTCAAGCCCGATGTTCAAGCATGGGATGGTTGGCCGACGCGTCAGAGCAGCCTGCTTTTCACTGGACTTGCGCTCAATGAAAAATCCTACATTGATCTCTGGAAGGGGCTTCATCCGGATCCAGAAGATCCAGAAATTCAAAGGAATATCGCGATCACTCAGCCATTGATTTGGCTAAAATAGGCATGACCATCACCCGCGATCGATGGAGAATCAACGATGGCATGAACAACACCATTGCTAGCGCCTCCATGATTGCAGCGGGCGCACTCGGATCGAGCCGTTGGCTGCTGTTTGGATGGATCTTCTTTTTTCTGCCCACCATTTCGTCAAATGCGGATTCCTATGACACGCTGCGGGCAACTTGGCAAAGCACCCTGATTTCTGAAGCTTCAAGCGTATCGAGTGTTAACAGCACCGCGCTAAAATATTGGACCGGTTCCTCACCGATCAACACCGCGCCATCGGCTACAAAATTTTACCTGTGGAGTGATCTCCCGCTAGGCTCAGTTTCGGCAAACATGGTGTCAACGTGTAACCGACTTGAGGACATGGCCCTTGCTTATGCGATGTCTGGGTCTGCGTATTATCAAAATACGAGTTTGGCACTGACCTTATCGAATGCGCTCGATTGGCTTTATGCCAACGTTTATAAAACCAGCGGCGGTCAATATGATAACTGGTACCATTGGGAGATCAGTGGGCCCAGGGCACTGAATAATACGGTGGTGTTCATGTATTCTGCATTAAGCAGCACGCAGCTTGCGACACACTGTGCGGCGGTAGATAATTATGGGCCGAATAGCACCAATGCCTCGCCTTATTTTACTTGGGCTGCGCTCACTGGTGCGAATACATCGGATGTCGTCTTGGTAACAGCCATCAGGGGGGTGATTGGGAAAAGTTCTGCCAAGATCAGCGAAGCGAAAACCAATCTGAGCAAGGTGTTTCCGAATGTTACATCTGGAGACGGATTCTATGCAGATGGATCATTTGTGTTTCATGGAAACATCGCGTATACGGGGCACTATGGAATTGAGCAGATTGACAGTATCGCTACCGTTGTGAATTTGCTTCAAGGGACGACGTGGGCGATCACGGACGCAAATCTATCGAATATCTATTCATGGATTATCAATGGATTTGAGCCATTGATCTACAATGGCGCGATGATGGACATGGTTCAAGGTCGTGCCAGTTCTTGGTCGAGCTCGACTGAATACGATGCGGGTGCTGACGCCATCGCGGCGATCCGAAAGGTGGCGCTTTTTGCTCCTACAGCAACGGCGTCTGCCCTAACCGCATTTGCGAATTCACCCAGGTTGGCATCGGGTCAGTTTCATTTTCATAACATGGACCGCGTGGTCGCCCTGCGGTCTGGGTTCGGCTTTGGCCTGAGCATGTCATCCAGTCGGATCGCAAATTTTGAAAATCTTTTTAGCACCTCGAACTTGAAGGGTTGGTTTACGGGCGATGGCATGACTTACTTGTATTTGGGTGCTTCTGATACTCAGTTTACCGGTGCGTTTTGGCCCACGGTGGATTACTACCATTTGCCAGGGACTACGGTGGAGCAAGGATATGCGCCGAATCCCAGCACGTCAGACCAAAGTTGGGTCGGTGGTGCAAAAGTGGGTACTTCGTATGGTGCAGCAGGAATGTCACTTCATCCGGCGGCAAGTTCTTCGGGAAGTTCTACACTCTATGGGAAGAAATCATGGTTCATGTTAAACAATAAAATTGTTTGCTTGGGTAGCGGCATCACTTGTTCTTCTGCCAATCAGGTTGATACCACCGTCGAAGATCGGCGCCTTGGAACGTCGCCAACCGGAAAGTTTTACTCTGGGGGAACGGCTTATTCTCCAACGATTGGATGGAGCTCGGCACTTGGAACCACGACTTGGTGCTCATTGGATGGTGTGGGTGGTTATTATTTCCCAGGTGGTGCATCCAATTTGCAGGCCGGTTTCGTCAGTAGTTCGGGCAAATGGACCGCATTGAGGCCAACCGATTCGGACACGGCCACTTATACGGACAACTATCTTAAGCTCTATTTCAAACATGGTGCGAAGCCATCCAGTGCAAGCTATGCCTACGTGATTCTTCCTGGGATGACCTCGAGTGAGGTGAATGCTTACGCAGCCAATCCCGATATTTCCATCTTGTCGAACACGGCTCCATCGGCATCGAGTAGCGGTATTCATGCGATGAAGAGTTCTGCTTTAGGGGTTGTTGGTGCGAATTTCTGGGCAAAGACCACGGGTGCTGACGTGGGTGGAAGTGTGGACTTCATTGCAGTCAGTAAGCAGTCATCGGTTATGACCACGGAATCTTCAGGCGTCTTAGCGGTAGGGGTTTCGGATCCCACACAAACCAATACCGGGACCATTGTTGTTACCCTAAATCGTCAAGCAGTCTCCACTCTATCGGTGGACTCAGGTGTAACCGTCACCCAACTTTCTCCTAACATTATTTTTTCAGTCAATGCAAACGGATCCAAAGGGAAGACATTCCAAGCATCATTTCAATTGGTGCCGGCGCCATCGATCAGTAGCAATTTAAATTTCGCTTGTCTTAAAAGCACGGCGGTTTCCTATCAAATCACGGCAACGAATAGCCCTGCGAGTTTTGCGGCATCTGGGTTGCCAGCAGGGTTGTCGTTGAATAGTGCATCAGGCGTCATTAGCGGAACACCGACTCAGTCCGGAACTTTTTCGGTTTCGTTGAGCGCGGTAGGTTCTGGTGGAGGCACAGGTACTGCTGTTCTAACGTTGAATGTCCTTGATGCGGTTTCTGATCTTGCCTATCCTTTCACGGCTGAAGGAGTGGCATCATGGACCTGTCCTGCGAATGTTGCCTCGGTGCAGGTTGAGTGCTGGGGTGGTGGCGGGGCTGGAGGTGCTGCTTGGAGAAACGGGCAATCAAGTGGGGTGGCAACGGCTGGTGGAGGCGCTGGTGGTGCTTATGCGAAGTTGAGTTCTTATGTAGTGATCCCTGGTAATACTTATTTCATCAATGTTGGTTCTGGTGGTGTGAGTTCTGCAGTAGATTTGGCAACTGCTCCTGGTGGTGACTCATGGTTCAGCACGTCCAACTCTACAACTTTAGTACCAGCCTTTGCTAAAGGAGGTGGAGGCGGTGTTAGTGTCTTGCTGCAGAGTACCACGAGCCGGTTTGGATCTGGCGGATCTGCGGCGGGCTCATCTGCAAGTGTTGGTGATGTGATCAATGTGGGAGGTAACGGCGTAAGCTCGACGGTCTCAGCGGTCGGCGGGGGCGGGGGAGGCAGCGGTGGTACGAGCAATGTGGGTCTGGCCCCAGCCCTTACCACCGACGGCATCGGTGCACTTGCCGTGACGGGTGGTGGTGCGGGTGGTAATGCGAACGCGGCCGCTGGGTCTGGGCCGGGATTTGGACCATTGTCTCCTCCGGGTGGGGGTGGTGGAGGTGCTAGGTCTGCAAGTACCTCGGGACCCTATCTCGGTGGGAGTGGGAGTGCTGGCAAGGTTTTGCTCACCGCGAGCTCGTTGAGCAATCAAGCGCAATTGTCATCTCTCGGTCTAAGTTCTGGGACCTTAGTTCCTTCCTTCACGAGTTCCGGAGATCGCTACACGATATCAGTCCCATATTCAACAAGCACCTTATCTATCAATCCTACAGCGTTATCTCCGGCGGCGAGAATCAAGGTCAATGGATCGCTTGTCAGCTCTGGGAGTATGAGTTCTCCAATTGCCATTGCGGTTGGTGAGACGACACTTTCGATTGAATCGACTGCGCAGGATGCTGTGACTAGCAAAGTCTATGTGATTACCGTGAAGCGTGAATCCGCGATGGAAGGATGGAGGCTATTTTATTTTCAAAGCACGTCTGTCATTGGAAATTCTGCTGACTCAGCAGACGGCGATGGTGACGGGCTGAGTAATTTGCAGGAATACGTGTTAGGAACGAATCCAACGGTTAGGGAGATGCAGCCGCTCCTCAGCATTTCAATGGATTCAAGCCGTAAACTACAGTTGAAATTTACAGCGAATCAAGTCGCGAGTGCTCTCTACACGGGATTCAACCGCTACTACACCATTGAGTATTCAACAGGCATCAGTGATCTTACGGGTTGGATCCCGCTGGCCAATTGTACGAATATTTTAGGTGAAAATCAAATCGTGCAGGTCAATCCTCCATCCGACGGGAGTCGGTGCTTTTATCGACTTAAAGTGCACCTGGAATGAGCAATAAGGGCACAGCAACCATTGATGGTAGGGAGTTGGGTGAATTTTACGACTCGCATGACCTCGTTGCGGCAAGGTTGGAGTGCCATCCAATCGAGTTAATCGCGAAACGTTTTGGCTTTTCATCTCGATCGCTTTAGCTTTGAATGGGGCGTATTCATTGTTCGTTTGCCAAGTTAAATCAAGTCCTTGCATTGAACATTTCGCAGATATTCAGAAAGCTCATGGTGAATCCTTCTCGTGGGTTCTCCTCGTGGGCTTTTTGCATCTTGATGATGTTTTTTGGATTCCTTGATGTCTCAGCCTCGAATTTCTACGTGGATAGCGCATCGCAGTTCAATGCGAAGTTGGACAAGAATGGATCAAGCTTTGCCACTCTGCGAGCAGGTGATCGGGTTTTTCTGAAGGGAGGCAACTGGGGTGGTTTGATCACGACGCTCTATGGTTCGATGACGGATGCTGCGGCACAAACGAATCCGGCGGTCATCTACGCGTGTGATGCAAACTACACCCCCACCGTTGGGGGGGTGACGATCACGGGCCTTTCCCAGATCAGTCTCACGGGTAGCGGTATCGTCTTTTCTGGAGTTACTTTTGGTTCAACCAGCGGCATGTATCAAAGGGGCAGCTTTACCGATTATGGTGGCAATGATTCATCGGCTTTCATTTTCCAGATGGAGGGGCTTTCCCGTTACATGACCCTTTCACACCTCAAGTTTGATTACTGTGGTCGGGATAATACCGAATCCACGAACGATCACTATGGGGCATGGATCAGTCTCAATGGATATCGTCATACGATTCAGTATTGCGAGATTCAAGGGCGTGACTTTAATCCAAATGACATCAATCAAACGAATCCGGCATTAAGGACTTCGATCAGGCAGGCCACGATCATTGTTTACAAAGCTTCTTCGGATATTATCGATTGGGGATATCATACCGTTCGATACAACTATTTTGGTGAACGTAAGACGCCACTCACAGCAGATGGGGATCCGACTGGGCGCTGTTACACGCCAGGCGATGGTAGTCTTAAAGCTGATATGACCAATGGGTGGGAGACGATTCGAGTGGGAAACAGCAGCTACACCACCGTTGATTTCAACACCACCGTCGAATACAACACGTTTTATCACTCCATTTACGCGGTCGATGGTGGCCAGTATGACAACAACGGTGAGCCAGAGGCGATCTCAAACAAGTCTCGGAAAAACACCTACCGGTACAATACGATTTTGAACAATTATGGTCAGCTTTGTTTGCGGCAGGGTGATTATTGCGTGGTGCAGGGGAATTATTTTCTCGCGGGTGGAGCTTATGATTCGAGTGGTAACATTGTTTTCACCGAGCCGCTGAATGATCGGATGGGTGGGGTGAGGGCCTTTGGATTTGGGCACATCATTTCTAACAATTATTTTTACAACATTCGGGGAAGTGGTGGTCTTCATTCTGCCCTCATGCTGGGTTCTGGATCGACAGCTACCGGAACGCTGGCAAGCTTTAATAATGGAGATGGTGCGGCGGGGTATGAGACATCCAACTACACGCACGTCATCGGGAACACCTTTATCGACTGCACATACATCTCCTTGGACAGCATCAATGGAGAAACGTATCCAGTGTATGGAACTCAGTTTTTTAATAATTTGATTTATTACCGGAGCAATATCAGCGCTAGTGGGATTTATGCGGATACGGTTGCGGCTTTATCAAGCCGTGGTGGTCAGGCTCAAGGGAATTACATCTATTCACCCAGCTCCAGTTCTTCGCAGTTAGGCGATGCGAAAGCCATGCTGGGTTCAACGGGTAACACCA
>CAILVZ010000225.1 GCA_903837825.1 Akkermansiaceae bacterium
CAGAAACGAACCATCGCCGCAGCCAAGGTCGATTTCCAAAGGTCGCTCGCCTCGACACAGCTGCGCACGCTCCAATTCACGAAAATAATCAGCAGGCACGAACTCGCCCGCCAAAGCAGGTCGCGTGAGGGTGTTAAAGGTCGGCGTTGCGCTCACCCCGCCAGTTAAGATTGCCCGCTGGAGATCTGCAACCCCGGAAGCCGACACGCTGCCGCGGGCAAATTTCATTTGCGACCTGCCCCGCCAAACCTTACGAATGACGGCAAGTTCATGAGTCGTTTGCTTTCCTGCCTCTTCCCTCTGGTCTTTGCGTTGCCGGTCCTCGGCGCACCAGCCTCCTCGCTTCCATCCGACATCTACCGCTCGGTTCTCCGGATCGAAGTCGCTTCGCAGGTGCCCGACTACGAGACCCCTTGGAATTCCGGCCGTTTCGGAGGCGGGATCGGCACCGGTTTCCTAATCGAGAAAAACAAGATTTTGACCAATGCCCACGTGGTCTCGAACGCAAGGCGCATTCTGGTCACGGTCTATGGCAGCCCAAGGAAATATCCGGCCAAGGTCGAGTTCATCGCGCATGACAGCGACCTTGCGCTGCTGTCGGTCGAGGACTTCAAAGATTTCCAATCCTTCCCGACCTTCGAATTCGGCGAGGTCCCAAGCCTCGAATCGCAGGTCCGCGTGATCGGCTACCCGGTCGGCGGCGAACGGCTCTCGGTCACCCGCGGAGTGGTCTCGCGGATTGATTTCCAGCCGTATTCTCATTCACGGTCCGATTCCCACCTGATTGTGCAGATCGACGCTGCGATCAACCCAGGGAACTCGGGTGGCCCGTGCGTGCAAGATGGCAAAGTCGTCGGCGTGGCATTTCAAGGACTCCGCGAGGCCGACAACACCGGCTACGTCATCCCCACCCCCGTGATCCGGCGCTTCCTCAAGGACATCGAGGACGGCACCTACGACCATTACGCGGAGCTCGGCATCAGCCACTTTCCACTTTTCAACCCCGCGATGCGAAAGGCGCTGGGCCTGCCAAACGATGGCAAGGGCGTGCTGATCACCAATGTTGTCGCGACCAGTTCATGCGACAACATCCTCAAACCCGGCGACATTCTAATGTCACTCGATGGAAAACCGGTGGATAGCGCCGGGATGATCACCATCGATGGAGAAAACGTGAACATGGAGGAAATCGTCGAACGGAAATTCACCGGCGATAAAGTCGTCGCGAGTTGTCTCCGAAACGGCGTGATGAGTGATTTCGAAATCATCCTCAAACCGCTCACCTGGTCGCGGATGTATTCGGTCGAATATGAAAAGAAGCCTCGCTACCTACTTTTTTCAGGACTGGTTTTCCAACCGCTAGACACCAATCTTTTTGTGGCCTCCAAGTTCGACGATGTGACCGTTCGCCGCCTCTACACGGACTACGTTCCCAAGGGGCTATTTCAAGAGCGCAAGGACATCGTCCTACTGACCCGCGTTGAGAGCGACCCCGTGACGAGCCAGTTGACGAATTTTGCGGGTTTTGCCGTGAATAAAATCAACGGCATTGAGGTGCGTGATCTCAAGCACGCCCGCGAACTGCTTCACCCGCAGGAGGTGCCGGAGTATTTCGTGATTGAACTTTTCGGAGCCGAGCGCCCGATCGTCATCCCATCTGCAAAGGTCGCCGAGGCGAACAAGCGAATGCGAGCCAACGGCATCGCGAGCCTTGAAAACTTGGAAGACTGACCCATGCCACGCGTCGGTATCGCCCTCGGCTCCAACCTTGGAGATCGCTCCGCCAATTTGGAGGCCGCCCGCACGTGTCTCAAAGAAATTGCCACCCCCGATGAGCCATTTCTAACCGCATCGGATCATCAAACCGAGCCATTGAACTGCCCGCTGGGATCGCCGGTCTTTTACAACTCGGTGATCGAAATCGGCTACGAGGGATATCCGTTAGATCTGTTAGAACTCACCCAAGCGATCGAGCGCAAGCTGGGGCGCACCGCATCGCCTGAACGGAATGCGCCGCGTGTCATCGATGTCGATCTGCTCTATTTCGGCCAAGAGTCGATCGTGACCGACTCCTTGATCCTGCCCCATCCGCGGATCCAAGAGCGGCGGTTCGTCTTGCAACCCCTCGCAGAAATCCGTCCGGATTTGGTCCTGCCAGGGCTGAACCAAACCATCTCTGAGCTGCTTGCGACGCTGAAGTAGCGCTTCAGTCCGACGCATTTGAAAATGGCGCTTGAATGCGATTGCTTGTAGGGTTCCATTCGTTCGTGAGCGACTTTCCCCAACAATCACTGCACGATCTCGAATTTTTCGAGCTCGTCCAAGTTTTGGCGGCAGACGGGGTGAAGGCTCATCACGCGAAAGCACTCTGGCGGACGCTTCACCGCGATGGCGCACTCGACCTCACCGCGTGCGAACTTTCCGGGCCACTCAGGCGCTGGGTGGAAAAATCGGTGGGTGACGGCAGGCGATTTTTTCTCGATGAACCTGAGCTAGTGGACGAAATCCGTAGCACCGATGGGCTGACTCGGAAATTTCTCCTGCGCTTGCGGGACGGCCAAACCATCGAGACCGTGCTGATGGGCTACGATGGCCGCCACACGGTGTGCGTGAGCACCCAGGCAGGCTGTGCGATGGGTTGCGTTTTTTGCGCCACGGGCCAAATGGGGTTCGTACGACATCTCCGCCCCGGCGAAATCGTCGCACAGGTGCTACATGCACGCCGCGTGTTGCGGACGATCGACCCGAAAAGACACCTTCGGAACCTCGTGATGATGGGCATGGGCGAGCCCCTTCACAATTATGACGCCGTGATCGCCGCCTTGGGCGTGATTTCCGACGTGCGCGGCATCGGCATCGGGCCAAGCAAAATCGCGATTAGCACGGTGGGCGTGGTGCCAAGCATCTTGCGGCTGGCGGACGAACAACGGCCTTACCGCCTCGCGGTCAGCCTCCACGGGTCCACGGAGGAGGAGCGAGGGGCTCTGGTTCCTGCTAGCAAACGGTGGTCACTTTCGATGCTGATCGACGCCTGCCGCACCTACGGCCAAGCCACCGGCAAACGGATTTTCTTCGAGTGGACGCTGATCGCCGGGAAAAATGACTCAGCGGAAACCGCCCACCGCCTGGTTGAGTTGCTGCGCGGGATCGATGCCCACATCAACCTGATCCCACTCAATCCAACCGGCGGCTTCGCGGGAAGCGAGAGTCTCGCAGGAAATGAATTCCAAAAAATCCTGATTGGAGGCGGATTTCCCTGCACCTTCCGGCAAAGACGTGGCATCGACGTGGCGGCGGGATGCGGGATGCTCAAGGCGGAGAAACGCAATCGTGCCGTTTTGTGACAATCGGATGCACTCCGTGTGACAGGAACGTCACATTACCACCCTTGAGGGAGTATGGGACGAAAGAAGAGGCTACGGCCGCTCGGATACTGAGCGTGTCGCATGGGATTTCCTTCTTCAGTTGTCGCTAGATTTTCGCAGGCTTTCCCTGCGATCGGCGGCACTTTGTGCATCGCATTGGCAACGGTTTCACCGCAGCTCAATGCCCAAGAAATCACGAGTTTCAACATCCGCGAATATCGCATCGAAGGTGCCAAGCGCTTGAAATCACTCGAAGTCGAGGAAGCGGTCTATCCATTCCTCGGCCCAGCAAGGACGCCCGACGATGTGGAACAAGCAAGGGTCGCCCTTGAAAAAGTCTATCACGACAAGGGATTTCAGACAGTTTCGGTAAGCGTTCCCCAGCAAGATCCACGTCGAGGAGTGATCCGCCTCGAGGTGGTGGAAGGCAAAATTGGCCGCCTGCGGGTGAATCAAGCGCGGTTTTTCCTGCCGAGCCGCATCAAACGCGACGCGCCGTCACTCGCAGAGGGCAGCGTTCCTAACATGAACCAAGTGAGTCGGGAAATGGTCGCATTGAACCGGCTCGCTGATCTCAGAGTCACTCCCGTGCTGCGGCAGGGTTCGGAACCTGGCGTCTTGGACATCGACTTGAATGTTGAAGACAAGCTCCCCTTGCATGGATCGCTTGAACTCAATAACCGCTATAGCACCAACACCTCTCAGCTCCGCCTAAACGGATCGCTGAGCTATGGAAACCTCTTCCAAAAGGGCCACACTGGCGGACTGAGTTTCCAAGTCGCCCCCGAAAACACGAATGATGCCCTCGTATTCGCAGGCTACTACATGGCACGGGTGTCCGATGGAGTGAGCCTTCTCGTTCAAGGCACCAAGCAAAACAGCGACGTTTCGACCCTCGGCGGCGCCACCGTCGGCGGCCGTGGGGAAATTGTAGGCTTACGAGCACTTTACGACCTGCCAACCACCGCCCATTTCTATCAGAACTTCAGCCTCGGACTTGACTATAAAAACTTCGCAGAGGACATCGTCATTGGCAAAGATACCATCTCCTCGCCCATCACCTACTACCCACTCAGCGCGACCTATGGCGCAAGTCTAACAGGCGAAAAGACCTTCACGGAATTCAATACCTCGCTCAATCTTCACCTGCGAGGCTTAGGAAGCGGAGAATTGGACTACAGCAACAAGCGCTACCATGCGGATGGAAACTACATCTACCTCCGCAGCGATATTTCTCACACCCTCGATTTTAGCAACGGCTCACAGATCTATGGAAAAATCCAAGGTCAGCTTGCCAGCCAACCTCTCGTCAACTCTGAACAAATTGCAGGCGGGGGCTCAGACTCGGTCAGAGGTTACCTTGAAGCCACCGCGCTGGGCGACAACGGGATTTTCGGCACCGCCGAGTATCGCACACCATCATTGATCGGCGCACCCGAAAAGACCGGCCTCCGCCGCAACGAATGGCGCTTCCACGCATTCACGGATGGCGGAGTCCTTCACATTTACGATGCCCTCCCGTCCCAAGAAAGCACCTATCAGCTCGCCAGCTTCGGCATCGGAACCCGATTCCGTGTCGCAAACCACTACAACGGCTCGATCGATGCCGCCGTGCCACTGATCGATCAGACCGACGCGAAAGCGGGTGACATTCGTGTCACCTTCCGTGGCTGGGCAGACTTTTAATCTCTCATTTACTAGAAATCATTCATGAAAATTCGACCTTTCCTCCAGCATCTCCGTCTCCTCAGTGGCATCGCCGCCGCCGTAGTTTGCTCGGGGATTAGCCAGGCCGCCGACACCAAAGATGCTTGGTGGAATCCAGCATGGACTCAACGCTCAAAGATCACGCTCGACACGGGTGCCGACGCCGCCGGCACCACCGACGCCGTAGAAAAAGCATCCGTCCTCGTGCGCTTGCACGACGGAATCTTCCAATTCACTTCTGCCCGCGAGGACGGCAGCGACATCCGTTTCGTTGCAGCCGATGGCAAAACCATCCTGCCCCATCAAATCGAAAAATATGACGGGCTCCTCAATGAGGCCTACGTCTGGGTCAAGCTTCCGAACGTCAAACCCGCAACCAAGGACGCCTTCTACATTTACTACGGCAACGCCGATGCGAAAATGCCAGAAGGCACGAAACCTGCCGAGGCCTTTGATGAAAACACCTCGCTCGTCTATCACTTTGCGGAATTGGCAAAAGCGCCGATCGACTCGTCAGTCAACGCGAACCACGCCGCCAACGCCGCAAGCACTTCAGAGACCTCGCTGATCGGAAGCGGCCTTCGCCTGTTAGGTACCACACCTGTTAGCATTCCTGCCACCCCGTCTCTTCAATGGCAAGCCGCACAAACGCTCACGCTTTCGCTCTGGATTAAACCCACCGCACTTCAGGCAGATGCAGTCCTCCTCAGTCGCTCGGAGGGCAAAAGCTCGTTCAAGCTGCTCCTAAACCAAGGCATTCCGACCCTGGAAATCGCGACTGGCGGAAGCCCAGCTCGCACGACTCCCGGCACTCCGCTCGCTGCCGCTGCGTGGGCGCACCTCGCGGTCGTCGCCGATGGGAAAAACCTCCAACTTTTTGTCAACGGTGCCCCTTACGCGACCCTTGCGGATTCGCTTCCTGCGCTCAATTCACCGCTCACGCTCGGTGGCGTCTCCGCCGAATCCCCAACGACCGATGCCACCGCATTTGTCGGAGAGGTCGATGAATTTACCCTAGCAAAAACGCCGCGCTCGGCCGCGTGGGTGAAGCTCGCCGCCGTCAACCAAGGCGGCTCCGATGCAAGCCAACGCGCGCTCTCGGTCGGCGCGATCGAAGGCGATGCTGCAGGCGAAAAAAGCCACCTCATGGAGCACCTCTCGCTCTTCGGTGACATCGCGGGGAACATGATGTTCGACGGCTGGATGGCAATCGGCGTCTGCGCAATCATGATCGTGGTCGGCTGGACCGTTGCCATTCGCAAATTCATCTATCTCAACTCGATCGAAAAGGGCACCGAGCTCTTCCTCAAGCGCTGGAAGACACTTTCAATCGATCTCACGGCGCTCGACACCGAGAATCATTCGAGCGTAAGCAGCCTTGGCGGCCAAGTGGATGGTAGCGATCAAGAACTCATCCAAAAATCACCCCTTTTCCACATCTATCAGATCGGCGCCGATGAAATTCGCCACCGCCTCGACAAGGACAACAACCGCATCCAAGGCCTCTCTGGCCGCTCGATCCAAGCGATTCGCGCTAGCCTTGATGCAGGCCTGGTTCATGAAACGCACCGCCTCTCCAATGGCTTGGTTTACCTCACCATGAGCATCGCAGGCGGCCCCTATGTCGGCCTTCTCGGAACGGTCGTCGGGGTGATGATCACCTTCGCCATCATCGCTCGTTCCGGCGAGGTGAACGTGAACTCGATCGCACCCGGTATCGCCTCAGCCCTTCTTGCGACTGTGGTCGGTCTGGTCGTCGCGATCCCCGCGCTCTTCATCTACAGCTACCTGAACGGCCGCATCAAAAACTCCCTCGGGCTGATGCAGGTCTTCATCGATGAGTTTGTCGCAAAAATGGCCGAGTTCTATCGCCCCGCGCAAGAACCCGACGCATCGTCGAACCACCACTAAGTCGAGTGACATCGAATCATTTCTAACAAGTTCTAATAAGTTCTAGCAAGCAATTCGCAACCATGGCCTCTGCCGACGAAAAAAGCTTCGACGATATCAACGTCACCCCGATGGTGGACCTCTACCTGGTTCTCCTCTTGATCTTCATCATCATGACGACTGCAGGTGTGCAAGGCGTGAAGGTGAACTTGCCAAGCGCGAGCAATAAAGCCGCCGCCAAGATGGAGGAGCCCAAGACTCAAGCGGTCACCATCGACCCCTCCGGAAACATCAAACTCAACACCGTGGCAGTCACGCTCGACGAGCTCGAGAGCAAGCTGGGCCAACTCAAGGCAGCCAATCCCGAACTGCCTGTCGTACTTCGCGGTGACGGACAAAACCAATACCAAGGCATCATGAATATCCTCGATGTCTTTGGGCGCGTCGGGATCACTCAAGTCGGCCTCGCGACACAGCCACCGAAAAAATAACGGCGAGCGGCATGATCTCCAAAGCACCAGCACCCAAGCAAAATAAAGGCAAGCTCTTCATCGGAGCGATGCTCGGGCTTGTCGTGTTAGGCGGTGTCATTTCGGCGCTGACCAGTGGCGGAAAAAGCCACCCGCGATCGGTGGCCAAGCCGGACACGATTTCGATCACGCTCCCCCCACCGCCACCTCCGCCGCCACCACCAAAGGTCGAGCCACCCCCGAAAGAGGAGCCACCGAAGAAGGACGAGATGGTTGAGCAAGAACCCGTCCCAGACAATGAGCCGCCGCCCGCCGAAGCACCGGTTGACGCTCCGCCGTCTGAAGACCTCGGAACCAACAACCAAGGAAATGGTCCAAGCATGGGCCTCACGAAAAATGGCGGGAATGGCGGTGGAAACCGCAATTCCATCGGTGGCCGCAAGGGTAGCAAGTATGGCTACTACGCGGCGAAGGTCCAAAATTCCATCAAAGAAGCGCTGGGTCGCAACTCAAGTACCCGCAGCGCCAGCTTCACGCTGCAAGTTCGGATCTGGGCGGATGCCAATGGCATCATCACTCGCGCCCAACTCGTAGGATCCACCGGAGAACCCGCCATTGATCAAGCCATCAAAAACCAAGTTCTAACAGGCTATCAACTTCCCGAGCCACCACCGACCGACATGCCCATGCCCATCAACATGCGCATTTCAGCCCGCAAATCCTAGTCAACGGTCATCATCCATCTTTCATGTCAGCCACCCGCCAACTTACCATCGCCGCCATCCTTGGAGCATCCAGCTTGGTCCATGCCGAAGACGTCGCAACCGAAACGACCGATGTCGCCGCGGCACCACCTGCTCAATCTGCAGGCAGCCTCGATCTTGCCGACGAACCGAAGGTCGGCGATTTGCCAGTGCAGCCTGTTGAGGCCACCACCGCCGCCCCATCATCCAACGTCACGGTGAATCTCATCAGCCGTCTCGTTCAGAAGGGCATCCTCACTCAAACCGAGGCGGCAGAGATGATTCAACAGGCGCAGGCCGATGCTGCGAATGCACAAGCCGCCGACCTACCTCCCCTCACAGGTCCAGACGAGACCCGCGTCACCTACATCCCAGAGGTGGTGAAAAACCAAATGCGCGACCAAATCCAACAGGAGCTCATGGCCCAGGCGCGCGAGGAAAAATGGGGCGATAAATCATCACCCGATTGGACATCCAAGTTCGGTCCGTTCGGTGATTTCAGGCTCCGCTCAGAAGGCATCTTCTTCGCGGATACCAACGACAACACCGGCTCATTTCCGAACTTCAACGCGATCAACACGGGTTCGCCTTTCGATGTGTCTGGCACCCAGTTCTCGCCACAATACGACGCCGACCAAGACCGCACCCGCACGCGCATCCGAGCACGCGTCGGTAGCGAAATCATGCTGGGCGACGGCTTCAACGCAGGCATCCGCATCGGCACCGGTGACAGCAGCACGCCGACATCGACCAACCAAACGCTCGGTGCGAGCGGGGGGAGCTTTTCCAAATACGCGCTTTGGCTGGACCGCGCGTTCCTGAGCTACGATGCAGGTCCAGGCGATGGCGAGGAACTGGTATTCTTGTTAGGGCGTTTTGATAATCCATTTTTCTCCACCGATGTTCAGTGGGATGAAGATGTCGGCTTTGACGGCCTCGGGCTTCGCGGCAAGGTTAAACTCAACGATCGCGCATCCACGTTTTTCGGAGCTGGCTATTTCCCCGTCTACAACACCGACTTGAACTTCGCCTCAAACCAACCCGCCAAGTTCAAGAGCACCGACAAGTGGCTGACCGGCGCACAGGTGGGAATCGATTGGAAAATCACCGACGAGCTCTCTGCGAAGTTTGCAGCGGCTTACTATGATTTTAATAAAATCGAAGGCAAGCTCTCGACTCCATTCACTCCGCTCACCACGACCGACGCAGGTGACACCGACTCAACTCGTCCCGGGTTCGCTCAGCGCGGGAATACCTACATGGCCCTGCGAGACATCGAAGCAACCGCCGCGAATGACTTCGGCAACAAGTATCAATACCAGTACTACGGCCTCGCCTCGCAGTTCCGAAATCTAACTCTGACTGGCAAACTCGACTACGACCACTTCGATCCATTCCGCCTTTCACTCATCGGTGAGGCGACCAAGAACCTTGCATTTGACGAGAGTGGAATCGCGTCCCGCGCAGTGAACAACTTCGGAGCCACCAACGGCCCTGGAGCTACGAGTAAATTTGAGGGTGGCGACACCGCGTGGAATCTCATGTTCCAATTCGGCAAGCCCGCACTCGAGTCCTTTGGTGACTGGCAGGCTGGGTTTGGCTATCGTTACGTCGAGTCAGACGCCGTGGTCGATGCCTTCAATGATTCGGACTTCGGCGGCGGTGGAACCAACGTCAAAGGCTACACGCTTGGAGGAAAAATGGCCATTTCGCCTGCAGTCTTAGGCCGCCTCCGCTGGATGAGCTCCGATGAGGTCATCGGTGCACCGCTCAGCTCCGACACGCTCGAATTCGACATCAACGCCAAGTTCTAACATGAAAATTCTTTCAACATTGTATCCATCCATCACTCCGTCTTCGAGCAACTTCCGCGCCGTTGCGCTCGTGCTCATCGCGGTTGGCCTCGGCATTTTACCGACTCAGGCCGCCGAACAGGCCGACCCTACCGTGAAGTTGCGGACGCAGCTTCGCGACGTGATGCTCCAACTCCGAACATCGCAAACCACCGCCGCGAACGCCCAAGCAGGGCAAGTCGCTGCGGAACAAAAAGTCGAAGAACTCACCAAGAAGCTCAAAGACCGTGAAGCAGCAGCAGCAGAACTCGCAAAACAAAACAATGCGGCGAAGGCAGCCACCGACCAAAAAATCACCACGCTCACGACCACGCTTGCAGACCGCGATAAAAAATTGGCCCAAACCCAAGAGGCATTAGAAAAATGGAAGGCAGGATATCAACAGGCCGCAGAAGTCGCACGCAAGAAAGAAGACGAGCGCGCCAAGCTCGCCGCCGAGATTGTGGTGCATCAGCGCACCATCGCCGACCGCGAGCGCAAGAATCTCACCTTATTCAACGTCTCGAACGAGATCCTTGATCGTTATGAAGGGTATTCGCTTGGCAAAGCACTGGCGGCCCGCGAGCCCTTCATCGGTACCACCCGAGTGAAGGTCGAAAACCAAGTCCAAGGCTACAAGGATCAGATCCTCGATAACCGGATCAGTGCTCCAGCAAAGGCTCCTTGAGTCGATATTTTAGTTCCCCTTTTCCCTGATGAAACCAAGAAGATTCTTCCAGCGTGCGCAGTCGCCCTTCGGTGCCTCGTTGCGATGCGGCGTGCCCGTGTTCATCGGCTTTACGGTTTTCATCTCCGGACTCGATGCCAACGCCGGTGATATCCTACGGGGCGGCGCTGGACTATCTAGTAGATCTTCACCCGCGGGAGCCAGCTCCACCGGATCGACCAGCCCAGCCTCGGCGAACATCGCGCGCGCTAATGCCGCCGATGCTCTCGCGCGCACCACGCGCGCCATTGACTCGGTGCGTGCGCTGCAAGTGGCCGCCCGCGCTGCGGCGACTGCGAACACCGCCAATCACCTTGGGGTGAATCCCTCCATGCCATCGGTGAACCTCCCCGTGGTACCCAATGGACTTGGCGTCGGAGCCCTGCAGACAACGGCGAACCCGAACAAGTGGGCTGGCGCAAACAATCCCACTCAAGTCGTCGTCAATGGGAAAACCGAGGTTACCATCAAACAGACCACCCAGCAGGCTCTTCTCAACTGGCAAACCTTCAATATCGGCAAGGAAACCACGCTGACCTTCGACCAATCCGCTGCTGGCGAAAACCGCTCACAGTGGATTGCCTTCAACAAAGTCAGCGACCCATCAGGTAACCCGAGCCAGATCCTTGGTTCCATCAAGGCTGACGGCCAAGTCTATGTGATCAATCCGAACGGGGTGATCTTCGGCGGCACGTCTCAAGTCAACGCTCGCGGCCTAACTGTTTCCTCATTACCGATCAATGACAACCTCGTGTCTCGTGGTCTGCTGAACAACCCGGACAGTCAGTTTCTATTCAGCGGCCTAAGTATCGCAGCTGGGACGAATGGAACCCCTGCATTCGTTCCTGAATTGCCCAGCTCTCCAACAGGTCGTTATGGGGATTTAGTTGTACAAGAGGGAGCTATCTTGGAAAGCCCTTCCGACTCGGCTAAGGTCGGTGGACGTATCATGCTGATTGGGCCCAATGTAACCAATCGGGGTTCGATTTCAACGCCAGATGGTCAAACTGTTCTTGCTGCGGGCCTTCAGGTTGGGCTTTCTGCTCACGCTTCTTCGGATGCCAGTCTCCGCGGCCTAGACGTTTTCATAGGCGCCGTCACGGATCCTCTATCTAGCCTCCCCTCTTATGCAGGAACGGCGACCAACCAAGGATTGATCAACATCCCACGCGCCAACCTCACAATCGCAGGTAAGGCGGTGAATCAGTGGGGCATGATTGATGGCAGTACCTCAGTATCCCTAAATGGGAGAATTGACCTTCTCGCTGAATATGGAGCAATCAGTAATACAGGATTTAGTCCGTCGAATAGTTCGACAGGGGTGCCCTTTGTCTTGAGTGCTACTGGAATGATTGACCTGGGACCTGGCAGCGTAACACGTATTCTACCAGAATGGAGTAGTAATGAAAAAGTGATCGGATCGAGTCTTGCACTATGTTCGCAGATTCGGATGGAAGGACAAATCATTCACGCGCAATCGCTAGCCTCCGTATTCGCTCCTAATGCAGACATCACATTAAACTCTGGAACGTGGGACTACATCGCCTCATCGAATAGCCCTCGGTCTCGTTTCGTTCAGTCTGGCGGGCAAATCTATCTTGATGCTGGGTCGTCGATCAATGTCGCTGGTTCGACGAATGTGGAGGCTAGTGTTAGTGAGAATATCGTTGCGGTACAGTTGCGGGGCGCGGAATTGGCTGATTCACCTCTGCTTCGCGAAGGAGCCTTGAGAGGAATGACGCTTTACGTGAATGCCCTAGATTCCGGTGTCTACGATGCTGCTCAATGGGCGGGCACACCGCTTGCTGGAAAGCAATGGTTTGGAACGCCACTTGCAAATGTCTCAGGATATATTGGTCTCATCCAACGAAATGTCGGCCAACTCACCACTACGGGGGGCAGGGTTAATTTGGCCTCTGGAGGCTCAGTTGTCATCGGCAACGGTGCAACAGTTGATGTTTCTGGCGGATGGACCAATTATCAGGGGGCCACAGTCCAGACTTCTCGTGTGCTTCAAGGGAATAACTTGATCGATGTTTCGCAAGCTTATCCAAATCAAGTCTATGATGGAATTGTTACTGGGACATCCTTACAGTCCAATGCGAAATGGAATATTACCGATACGTTTTCAGTGCCGTTCGTCACTGCCTCTCACTATCAAAATGGTTATATCAGTGGGGGTAACGGTGGAACGCTAACCATCTCAGCTCCAGCAGTCGCCCTCGACGGTAGGTTGCTGGGAAGTACAATGATTGGCGAACGCCAACGCGATGCGATGCCATTGCTGGCTTCGTTGAATCTATACCTGCAAGGTCAGCAATTGCTTGCGCCACTTTATTCTTACTACTCGCCGACGCCGCCTGAGATTCGCTTTCAAACGAACGGAGATCAGACACTGGCTGATCCGTTCAGCCTTGACGGTCTTGGTAACCCGAATGCTCTGCGCGATGACCGTGTCAGAAAGGTATTGATTTCGACTGATTTGATTGGCTCCTCAGGTTTTGGTAATTTGTTTGTATATAATCCTGACGGAGAAATTGTAGTTGACTCAGGAGAGGTCCTCGCATCGGCACCGGGAGGCTCAATCAACTTGTCAGGTGCGAATATTGATATTGAGGGAATCGTTCGTTCTGCAGGAGGCAAAATCTCCCTCGCTGCTTATAACATTTCACCCACCCTAGCAGAATCCCTGAAAAATAGCGTTACGGCACAGACTCCTGCGTTTTCGCCCGGTCGAGGATTGATTACTTTAGGTGCAACGGCTACACTCGATGCTTCGGGACTCCAAATTGATGATCGTTCGAATGTCGGAGCGGCAGCATTCTTGCCTCTGGTTACCAACGGTGGAGCAATCAGTATCTCTGGTTACAATGCAGAGTTTGCAGCAGGTAGTATAATCGATGGATCGGGTGGAGTGAGGATTGCTCCCAAGGGGGCCATTGACTATGGTAAAGGTGGAACGATTTCGATTTCAGCAGGGCAAGACCTTGGCATTTCCTCTGTGCTAGGCGGCCATTTGAGGCTCGGCTCTGTTCTGAGAGGTTACTCCGGTGGTACTGGAGGCAGTTTGAGTATACTTGCCCCATCAATTGCCATCGGCAGTGGCCTATCGTTGGGACTCGAAACGCTTTCGGTCGATGCTGAATTCTTCAATAAAGGGGGGTTCAATTCATTCTCTCTGTCAGGGATCGGATTGACAAACGGCACGGTGACTACGCCCGGCGTATCGATTGCTGCTGAAACCGCAATCCAACCAGTTGTGACGAGCTGGCTCGCTGACACCACGAAAATTGCGGCAGGCCTTCCAGGCTTGTCGCCATTTATCAAGCCAGCAGGATCTCGCTTGCCGATTACCATCAGCTTTTCAGCTAAAGGTTCTCGAGACCTCTTCACGGGTGTTTTACTTTCACGGGGTGATCTAGTCGTTGGGCCAGATTCCACGGTGCGAGTGGAACCAGGCGGAAGTATTTCATTCAAGGGTGACACAGTATCGATCTCTGGTTCGGTATTCGCACCAGGTGGAAACATCTCTATCACCGGCGCTAAGAGCCTCCCATCGCTTGATCCAAGTCCCATTGATGCCTTTATCACCGTAGATCTGGCATCCGGCAGCGTCATATCGACAGCGGGTTGCCCATTGCTGACACCTGATCCTTTTGGACGCCGAATTGGTAAAATTCTTTCGGGTGGCACGGTTGTGGTGAACGGTAATATCGCGGCCGAGTCTGGGGCTTTGATTGACGTCTCTGGCTCAAGCGGAGTTCTCGATCTCATGCCAAGCGACCTCGGGCTTAATGGCTCATCGTCATCCATTGATCGTAGCACGACACCTTCGCCACTGGGGATTGCTGCAATTCCAACGATCGTCACCAGTAACGGTGGCTCCATCGTCTTAGAGGGTCAGCAGGAGTTGTTCGCCGATGCTACTCTGATTGGTCGTTCCGGTGGAACCAATGCGCTCGGTGGCAGTATTCGAATTTCGTCGGGTCGATTTGATGCGTTGGCGGTCACTACGCCTGCAGATTTCACCTTGCAGGTATCACAGCATGGCCCGACCCTTCCACCTACATTCTATGCCTCTGGTCAACCGAGAACTGGAACAGTTGTGCGAGATTCCTCGGGATTGGCAAAACAAGGAATGGGGTATTTTTCTGCCGACACCTTTCTTTCATCTGGCTGCGATTCTTTGACCCTCGGAGGAAATGTCTTATTCCGAGGCCCAGTCGACCTACAGGCTACTCGCAGCCTTACAATCGCAAGTGGAGGCCTATTATCTGCGGATGCTGCTGTTATACTTTCCGCTTCTTATGTGTCGCTTGGCACTGCATTCCAACGCCCATTGTTGCCGCAAGACCTTCAAAATCCATTTCTTCTTGGAGGATTACCTTTTTACATCAAGCCAACTACCGGAACCGGTTCACTTACCGTTAACGCGGATCTAATTGATATCGGCAACCTCTCATTGCAATCGATTGGTAGTTCCAGTTTCATTGCTTCAAATGGAGACATCCGTGGATGTGGAACTTTTGATACACAGGGAGATATCTTATTCAAAGCGGGCCAGATCTATCCAACCACCGACGGATTTTTCCAAGTCGTAGCTTATGATTCAGATACGAGCTCATCGCCTCATCAAAGCAGTGTGACAATTCAAAATGGCGCAAGTCGCCAAGTTCCACTCTCCGCTGCAGGAAGATTGTCTATCTATGCGTCCACAGTCACCCAAGGGGGTGTGCTAAGTGCTCCGTTCGGATCAATCACCATCGGGTGGGACGGTACTGGAACTGCACCTGTTGATTACATGGCAGGCTCTTACCTGAGAATTCCAACAGCCAGTAATGTTGTCTTACAGGCGGGAAGTGTTACATCGGTATCCGCGGTGGATCCGATAAGCGGCAAATCACTTACGATCCCCTACGGTCTCGTTTACAATGGAAATTCTTGGATTGCGCCATCCGGGCTCGACATCACCTCTGGTGGGCTTATCGCGAAAGGGGTCTCCATTTCTGCTTCAGCGATATCCACATTAATTGGGTCTAAAATTGATATTAGTGGTGGCGGTGATCTTTATGCCTATCGATGGGTTCAAGGTCTAGGAGGAAGCTCCGACATTCTGGGCTCCAGTTCGAGTTTTGCAGTGGTTCCTGGCTATGCAGCGGATTTCGCACCAGTCGCACCATTTCACAGCAGTTCTGCGACCGACCCTCTTGGATCTGATCCGGGTTATGTGAACAACTCCCTCTCCGTTGGTGACAAAATCTATTTGCAGGGTGGTGGTGGACTTCCTTCTGGATCGTACACGCTTTTACCTGCTCGCTACGCACTTCTTCCCGGGGCGTATCAAGTCACGCTTGTAAAGGGCTTGGGCCTCGAGGGAGAAACCACTGCAGCAGATGGGTCAGTTCTCGTTTCAGGTTATCGCTACAATGCGCTAACCCATGGGATGGCGCAGGAGGAGCTATATTCTCGCTTTAACGTCGCCTCGGGGAATGTGGTTCGGGCCCGCGCTGAGTATGCTGAATTCAGCGGCAACAAATTTCTTCAATCTGGCAGCACTACCGCCGGTGTCACATCGCCGAGACTCCCTATTGATGCAGCGCAACTTACCCTAGCAGCGCGGCTATCGATGACAGTGAATGGAGCGGTTTTGTCAGCAGTTCCCCTAGGAGGAAGAGGTGGGCAGGTTGATTTGACTAGCTCACTTGACATTCTTGTAGCAGGGCCTGGTGCTGCATCAATGGATGGTACGCTGGTACTTGATTCAGCTCAATTGACTTCTTTTGGAGCGCAGAGTCTATTAATTGGTGGTATTAGAAGTTCTACAGCAGATGGCACTCGTGTCACAGTAACCTCCAATCATCTCAGCATCGACAACAAGGGCGCTCCCCTTCTTGGTCCTGATGTTATCCTTGTTGCGAACGGAAGTATTTCATTCGCAGCGGATGCAGATCTCGAGAGTAGTGGAATTTTAACTGGCTCTCCGGACGAACTATTGTTTGGGAATGCCGGAACGAGTGGCAGCGGTGATGGAGTCGTCGTGCGCGTTTCTGCCGATTCAAGTGCTGGAATTCAGCGAAACGGGCTATCGGGTCAGTCCACTCCACGAATTAACATTGCTAGTGGAGTGACGATTGCCGGAAAAGGTGTCATTATTGACTCTAGCGCCGGCATATCGTTTGATCCACTTGCAACTGTCAATGCAGATACTGTTTCCTTTGGCAGCGGTCAGATTAGTTTGGAACTCAATAACCCGGGATCAATTACGGGCAGTGGCGGGCTCGTACTATCTCGCGGGGAATTAAATAATTTGCAAAGTTCTGCTCACAATTTGGCCTTGGCAAGCTATTCGTCTATCGACATTTACGGCAGTGGACGATTCGGTGATGTAGGAACAGACGACACACCGGTTATCGATCGTATTTCCCTTCATGCAGGTCAGATCCGTGGCGTTAACATGGCGGGTGGGACGGCGACATTTGCCGCCAAGACGATTTCGCTCGATAATCGTTCCAATTCTTCTTCGCTGGGTGTTGCTGCATCTAGCTCCGGCATTCTTGAATTTAAGACAAAGACAATTGAGCTTGGAAAAAATGCGCTCTCTTTAGACCAATTTACGAGTGTGCATCTCAATTCTTCTGGTGGCATCATTGCCACAGGTTCTGGCTCGTTGTCTGCATCCGGTGACCTAACGATGCAAGCGCCGCTTCTGACTACTGTCAAAGGTGTGACCTCGTCTTGGATTTCCAGTGGATCTTTCAGGCTGACTGATGGAGTGACTCCAACTATTCCCCAAGTTTCTGCTGGCCTAGGAGGTATCATAAATCTTCAGGGATCAAGTATATTAGCGGCAAGTAAGGTAATCTTGCCAGGTGGGCGAATCAATCTTCACGCGACAACTGGAGATTTGAAAATATCGGGTTTAATCGATGCTAGTGGGTATGCTCAGACATTCGGATCTGTGACGAAATATGTCGATGGCGGAGAGATCGGCCTCACTGCAGATTTGGGAAACTTGGAAATCATGGCGGGTGGAGTTCTGCGAGTGTCTGCCAATCCACTAGGTGGCAGTGCTGGCATGATATCTGCGAGTGCTGTGAAAGGTTCCTTGGTGGTCGATGGCGCGCTGGCTGCAGCAAGTAGCATCGGCGCTGGGGGTGGCACATTTAGACTTGATGTCGGAACCCTTGCTTCGACTGCATCAATTAATTCTGCATTAGATCGTGCAAATTTCTCAAATGCGAGGTCCATTCGGGTACGCAATGGTGATGTAGCGTTGGAGGGTACTGCCACTGCTCAGAGATTCGCACTCACTGTAGATCGCGGTTCAATCTGGGCGTCTGGGGTTGTCAACTCGTCCGGCCATACGGGTGGTTCGATTGCCCTACTTGCAAATGGCAATATCGTCTTGGCAACTGGATCTATCTTGAATGTCGCGGGTGAGGTATTTGATAATGCGGGCAAGGGCGGAACAATCAGTCTTGAGTCGGGAGCTTCACTTAACGGCGTGGCCGGCACCGGATCGGTGGATATCAGGTCAGGCTCTACTCTAAATTTGTCGATTGCCGCTCGCACGGCTAGCAGCGCTGCCGCTGGTATGTTCAGCGGTACACTGCATATCCGAGCGCCTCAGAATTTGGGTGGCACGGACTTACTGGTAAATCCAATCAATGGAACAATCACAGGAGCATCCAAAATCGAGGTAGAGGGGTACCGGATCTACGATCTGACTGACTTTGGGGGACTGATTACCAGCACCGTGCAAACGAGCATCAACAGTGACGCGACTAAGTTTTTGGGGGCGTTAGGCAGTACCACTTCGGAGTACCAAGCAATGGTCGACCGCCTTTTGTCAAATAACTCAGGGCTTTCGTCGAACTTGTTGATGATGCCAGGCGTGGAAATGATCAACCGTGCGCTGCCCTCTCCGTTGAGTTTTAGTATCGATCGGACGGGGGGCAGTTTCACCCTACCAAGTTCAGGTGGCACGGTGGCCTTTCCAGCAGGAACAATCGGCAACAATAAAATTACGGTTTCCACGGCAGCGACGATTTACTCTCCATCCGGAACGGTCACGGCTTTGGCCGCCAATACCCCAGTCACGATCACTCCTGGGAGTTCAATCACCACTACGGCGGCAGGAACAGTCACATTTGCCAGTGGCACCGGTGGAGCCATCGCGGTTGAGCTAGCTCCAAACTCCAGCTACACAACGACTACCACTGGTGGCACTTCTGGCACAATTTCAGCGGAGGGAAGTATGATTTGGCTAAATACCGCTGCCACCAGTTCGATCACTCTTAGACCAAACACAAAGATCACGCTGCCATCAGGCACTGCAGGTAACAACAAAATCAATTCAACCGTTGCGGGTTCGATTATCGCAGCCAATGGGGTGATAACCGCATTGGTGGCCAACACTGCCTCCTCGATTTCTGCAGGAAGTTCGATCACTCTTACAACACCGGGCACAATCAAATTTGCGAGTGGAACTGGTGGTGCGATTCCCGTTGTCCTTGCTACAGGTACAATTACCCCAGTCGGCCCAGTAACCATCACTCCGCCGTCCGGAAATTTGATTCTTGGCAGCGCGACTTCCACATCCAGTTCCGATTGGAATTTAGCGACTTCGCGATTTGGTCCTTTGGGAACGGCAGGCATGCTTACGATGCGTGCAGTAGGGAATCTGCAATTCTATAATGCGCTTAGCGATGGATTTAAGACTTCCGCGTACACTTCACTATTAATTGACCCCAGTGCATCGCTGCCCGCGAATGCGCAGTCGTGGTCCTACCGCTTGACCGCAGGTGCTGATCTTTCGACCGCGAATTTCCGTGGGGTGCAATCCCTCGTTGGATTGTATCCTGGCAGTGGCTCGCTTCAACTGGGCAAAAATGGAGGGTTCCTGACTGCGACTGGGGGACCAAGTGCCAAGACCTCTGCAGTGGTGCCCAACTTATTTCAAGTGATTCGCACGGGTAGTGGCGACATCACTATCAGCGCTGGTAGCGACGTTCAACTTCTCAACCAATTTGCCACCATCTATTCTGCAGGAACACGAATCGCAGACCCCTCGCTGGGCGGTACCTTTGAGGCGCCCAAAGCGAGTTTCCTAGGATACAATGTTGGCATCCTCGGTGTTGTACAGCAAACCACCGCATACTCCGCACAATATGCCATGGCGGGTGGAAATGTAGATATTGATGCGCAGCGTGACATCATCCATCTCACACAGGATAAACAAGGAAACTTCGTGGCCGACTCCGAGCGACAAATGCCCACGAACTGGTTGTACCGCCGCGGTTATGTCGACTCCGCTACGGGAGCCTTCGGTACATCCAATTATGGGGAGACGACATCAACCACGTGGTGGGTTGACTACAGTAACTTTTTCGAAGGGATTGGTGCTTTGGGGGGTGGCAATGTGGTGCTGCACGCCAATCGCGATGTCAGCAATGTCGATGCGGTTGCTCCGACCAATGCGCGCATGCCCTCAGGAACACCCTCCCCGTCGAAGATGGTCGAGAATGGTGGCGGCGACGTGAGTGTGATCGCGGGTCGAAATATTGATGCTGGAGTTTATTATGTCGAGAAAGGTAAGGGCATCCTGACTGCAGGAAATTCGATCATCACCAATAGCACGCGTTCGCCCTCACTAACAACTTTCAATACACCATCGGATGTTTTGGACTCGACGACTTGGTTGCCGACCACTCTATTCCTTGGCAAAGGTTTTTTCAATGTGACCTCTGGTGGAGATTTGCTCTTAGGCCCAATCGCGAATGCATTCCTAATGCCACAGGGATATAATAACTCCTATTGGTATAAGAGTTATTTCTCTACCTATGCGCCTGATGATAGTATTAGCGTAAGCTCCTTGGGCGGATCCATCACCTTCCGTGAAGGTATTACCTTGCCTGGAACTGGTGCCGCCGTGCCAGGGATGACCCCTTCGTTGTTAGCGTGGTATCAACGTGAATTGTTGCTGACGCAGAACCCGCAAAGTGCTTCTTACCTTCAGCCATGGCTCAGACTGGTGGAGACCAGTGTTACACCGTTTGCAACCGCTGCAACGCTGCTTCCTTCAACCCTAAAAGCAACTGCTTTTTCGGGAGATATCAATTTGACAGGCGGTCTCATCCTTAGCCCATCGGCGACTGGTACTCTCGACCTTCTTGCGAATGGCGCGATCAATGGTTTGCAAAACAATGGTGTCACGAGCCTCAATGGGTCCAAGGTGCATGTTTGGGGTTCGAGCACCATCAATTTATCGGACGCAGACCCGTCCTTGGTTTCATCTCCCACTTCACCTTTTGCTTATCAATCCTTAGTTGGAACCTCGCCATCTGCCAACACAACCCAGGGTGAGTTCCTCTATTCCCTCGACTCGTTGTTTCGCGAGACAGGGTCGACCGATGGCAGCTTACAAACTAAGCAGGGCTTGCACACTGCGGGGATTCTTCATGCCGCCGACACCGGACCACTGCGTCTTTTTGCTGCCACCGGCGATATTTCCGGGCTCACACTTTATTCCGCGAAGTCTGCTCAAATCAGCGCAGGCCGCGATTTGCAGAACATTGCGCTTTATCTGCAAAACACCTCGGCTGCTTCAATCAGCACGGTGAGCTCGGGCCGCGATATAATCGCATATAGTTTGAGCTCTCCCTTTCAGACCATTGCGAGCGGTAGCGGTAATGTCTTGAAAAATGGCCCACTAAGCGGTGACATTCAGATCAGCGGTCCTGGTTCGCTTGAGGTCCTTGCCGGTAGAAATCTCGATCTTGGTATCGGCGCGGGTAACGCTGATGGAACCGGTACGGGTATTACCAGCATTGGCAATGCGCGTAACCCTTATTTGGCCCAGAACGGGGCATCGATCACTGCTGCTGCTGGCATTGGTGGGGCGTTAACCCTCGACAGTGGTCAGATCGACTTCGCGCAGTTTACGCAGCGGTTCGTTAAATCCATTGAAGGCACGGCCCGCCTCGAGGAACTTGGGTACACCCAGAGCTCATTCGACGAGCTCGACACGAAACATAGGAACCAGATTGCGCTCCAAGTATTCTTCTTGGTGCTGCGTGATGCCGGCCGCGACCACAATAATCCGGACAAGCCTGGCTACAAAAACTACGATTCTGGTTTGGAGGCAATTGCTTCATTATTCCCTCGTAACGATTGGGGCGGCAGTATCAATACCGAAAGTCGCGATATTCGCACGAGGAGTGGTGGCACGATTAGTCTGCTCGCACCGGGCGGTGGCTTGAGTCTTGCATCGAGCACGATCGGCAATCCACTTGCACCGCCGGGAGTCATTACGGAATCGGGCGGCGACGTCTCGGTCTTCACGAAATACAATGTCAGTCTCGGGATTTCGCGGATTTTTACCCTGCGCGGAGGTAACGAGATCATTTGGTCATCCGTCGGCAATATCGCAGCGGGTTCCTCCTCGAAAACCATTCAGTCCGCGCCACCGACACGAGTCTTGATTGATCCCCAGAGTGCCGATGTGAAAACCGACCTAGCAGGCCTGGCCACAGGAGGTGGCATTGGTGTGTTAAGCACGGTTGCAGGTGTCAAGGCGGGGAATGTCGACTTAATCGCCCCAGTGGGCACCATCGATGCGGGTGATGCGGGAATTCGGGTTTCTGGAAATTTGAATATCGCCGCCGCTCTTGTGGTCAATGCGAGTAACATCTCTGTCGGTGGATCCTCTGCTGGGTCCGCTGCTCCAGCGGTATCAAGCCCAAGCCTGGGAGGCATCAGCGCCTCATCGAGCTCGGCAGGCGCTGCTGCGGCATCGGTTGCTTCGGTTAGCAAGCGCGAAGCACAGACTGCGGATACCGGTAGTCAGTCGGGGATCCCATCCATCATATCCGTCGAAGTCATCGGTTATGGTGGGGGTGATGCAAACGACGAGGACGAGAACAACAAAGACCGCAATCCCTAGTTATTAGAGCGCTTTATCGATGAAACTCCCGATTTCAATTC
>CAILVZ010000226.1 GCA_903837825.1 Akkermansiaceae bacterium
ACCATGCACATGGCGGCCGAAATGTCGTCGTCGAACATCACAATGACCTCTTCGTCGAAATGGCGAATGATCCAATTCCGGACTACGCTCACGCCGCTCAAACCGTCAGGAATCGGAACTTTTTCCAGAGCAATGTGCGCGTAGCTCGCAAGTTCGGATTCAGGCACAACCAGCGTGGCCGACGGAAACAACCTGTGAGTCGTGATCGAGCGTGGGCGACCACGACTCATAATAACGAACCGCATCGTCAACGGCCGAAGTTCAGGAAACTCCAAAGTAGCAGGGCCGGGAATCGAACCCGGATTTGGCGGGTATGAACCGCCCGTGACACCACTTTCACTACCCTGCAATTTGCGATTTGTCGGCATTTTCGTTGGCTCTCTGTGCGAGATCGATCAGTCGCTTTCCGTTGAGCACGCGGCCAACTCCGATCTTCTTTGTTTTTCTCGTGATCGAATAATCCACCTCGCGCACCCCGATGAGTTGGAGCGCAAGCATCCAATCGCGTAGGTCGTGAAACATGAACACGAGGTAGTCATGGTGTTCGAACGCCTGACACTCCATGCGCGGAATCGTTTCGAGGTCCTCGGCGCTCTCCTCCTCGTCAAATAGTTTTGCGATCTCGTTTTCCATGAATCCGGTCAGTTCGACATCGAACTCTGGATCAGCCCCGCGTAACCGCTCGATCACTCGGCGTAGATCGTCCTCGTCGAGTTCGGCGAGTTCAGAGAGACGGTTGTCGGCAAGAAGGTCGGCAAGTTCCTCCGCCTCGGATTTGTAATCTTGTTCATCGACGGGAACCACATCACAGCCCATGAGCATGGCGGCTTCGAGCCTCCCGTGTCCTCGCACAATGAGCCCACTGCGCTTGCTCACTGTGATCGGAGCACGCCACCCCTGCTCTTGAATAACTGCAGCCAGAATCTGAATCTGGTGGGCGCTGTGCCGGTTCGGATTTTCGGGATTGGGACGCAGCTTGGTCGGATTCACAAGCGCAGTGTGGGAGCAATGGACGGTCACGCTTCCAGAATCCGTGTCAATTCTTGACCAATCATTGCGCTTGTCGCGTAGTGGACAAAATGAAGCGCGAAAATTTCGCAAAGAAGCTCAAGTCTTGGCGAGAACGCCGGGCTTTTACGCAGCACGACGCAGCGAAGAGCCTGGGCATCTCCGTGCGCACCCTTCAAAATTGGGAGATCGCCCGCAACATGCCCCGTGGATTCGGTCTCAAAGCGCTCCTGCTGGTGATCGAGAACAAACCGAAAGGACGATGATCCTCCACCTCTCATCGGCACTCGCCAAGAAGCTGCGCGTTAATCTCAGCTTTAAAGACATGCCCGTTGTCCAAGCCGGGCGAGAGGATGCGTGGAGCGCCGACATCCTCAAGGTAAATGGCAAGGAACGCATGGTGATCGTCATGCACGATGCCTCCCAGTGGCCGATCCTCATCCCGATCGAAGGCTGCCAAACATACGAAGAATTCATCGGACTTCTCATGATCATGCTTGCTGGCAACTACGAAGCGTTCAACAAGCCATTCGATCACAAAAACCAGGAAATCCTCCTCACGCGCCGCACCAACCGGACACTCATTGGCTACATGAACGACGCCAAACGATGCGCCGACACCATGGCTGGAATCCAACTCGAGAGTGACGGCGTGATCAACTGGTCTCAAATCACCCTCTCGCTCGCAGACATGCCCTACAATTCGAAGGACGGATTTTTTACGCCAAAGGACAAGTTCTCAAGTTGACGCGACGCTTTGGCGGAAATGGAACAAGTTCCACCCGACGTTGCCCGCAAGCTCCTTAATCGCGATTTTACCAACCTGATCAAACGCGTTCAGGAGGGTGGAAAGTTGAGCAAGACCGAGAGGGCGATGCTGCAAGCGATGGCCGTTGGTTCCCCAAACACCGCCTCCGCACTCGCATCCAACTTCAACGAACTCTCGGAAATCCTCGGGGTCAGCCGCCAAGCGATCCATTCGTGGAAGAAATTTCCTGACTCACCAAAACCGAACGCCAATGGAACCCATGAAGTGGCAGCCTGGCGAGAGTTCATGTCGCGGCGTAATCTCAAGGGTGGCGGCGCAATCGCCCAGGACGAAGAATCCGGACTCCGCGCCCGCAAGCTTCTCGCCGAGGT
>CAILVZ010000227.1 GCA_903837825.1 Akkermansiaceae bacterium
TTCCACCTCCATCGACGCGAAGGGTGCCTGCGATGGCACTGAGAAGGGTGGTTTTGCCGCATCCGGATGGTCCTACGAGCATCATGATCTCGCCGCTGTAGGCTTGAAGCATGATTTTTTTCAGAACGTGGATGCGACTGTCTCCATCGCCGAAACTTTTTTCGACGTTCCGGACATCTACGATGATGCGGGTGGATGGGATGGAATTAGGCACGGAATACCATGGCGGGTTCGTAAAGACTCAAGCGGATGATGCCGAGAAGTGCGGCAAGCATGCATATCAGTTGGACTGCGATGAATGCGAAAACGGGAATCTGCCAGGGCATGAAGAACGGAGGTTGACCGTTTTTGAGTGCACCGATGGCGAAGCCGGAGGTTGCGAGGAGTCCGAGGCCAAAGCCGATGATGCCGATCGTGAAGGCTTGGAAGAGGAGCATCATGCTGAGTTTTACGTTTGACATCCCCATCGCCTTGAGTGCGCCGAGGTGTTTGAGATTGTCTAACACAAATGCGTAGAAGGTTTGGCAGGCAATTGCCACGCCGACGATGAATCCGATGATGACCGTGGTTCCGAAGGAGATGGGGATCCCCGTGTTCCGGATGTACCACCAGACGGTCGAGGTGTTAAAATCTTTGGTCTCCTTTCCGAAGTTGTGGTTCACATAAGCGCGCAGTCCGGTGGTGCGCTCAATGTCAGAAGCGGCTTGTTCGACGGACATTCCATTGACTGGTGCGGCAATCACCGCGCTTAACATTTTTCTTGAGGGTGGCGTGTATTGCAAGGCTCTCTCGTAGGTCGTCCAAATGTAAGGTCCGCCAGTGAATGATCGCATCGCCTCGCAGATGCCAACCACCCTTGCCTCAACATCGTTGATCTCGAAGTGGTCGCCGATTTTAATTTTGGTGGAGGGATCTTTGGGGTTGGATGCGAGTCGAGTGGTGGCCAGTTGATCAATGACCACCGTGTTTGGCAGTCGAAGGTCTTCGAGTCTCCCCTCGACCATTCGGCCTGGTGCACCCGCCAGCGAGGCGGCATCGATCCCGACGAGCTGAACGGTTTTGAAGCTTCCATCGTTGAGCCGCACGCGTTGGATGCCAGAGTATAGCGGCATTGCCCAGCGAACGGACGAAACGGAACGGACTCGGTCCACGTCGGTGTCTCGCATGGGATTGGTCTCGTTGATCTGTTCGACGCGTTCTTCCACGACGAAGATCGGTGCTGCGACGTTTTTCAGGGTGGCGGTGGTCCAGAGCATCAGGCCGCAAAAAACCGAGGCTTGCTGGACAATCAGAAAGGTGGCGAAAAACAGCCCCGCGATGAGCATCACGTACTTGGCAGTGTCGCCAAAGAGCATCTTGAGGGCTAGTCCAGTCATTGGGAGTTGGGTAGGAACCTATTTCTAAGCAGATTATCCCGTTAAAACCTAGCAAATAGTGGGGGGAGAGGGTGATTTTTCCTCAGCGCGAATCGAACTTTGTTAGGCGAACGCGAGAGCTTCATCGAATGCCGAGATGATCGAATCTAAAGGCTCAAGCCCGCAGGAAACGCGGAGGAGATTGGAGGAAACGCCACAGGCTTCTGCCCAGTCGAGTTCGTGGTAGTGCGCTAGGAGCGTGTAAGGACATACCAAGGTGAATTGGGTTCCGAAGCTTGGTCCTTTCGACAGGCGGAGCGCATCATAAACTTTCGCGGTTTTTTTCTGATTTTTTAGGACGAATGACATCAAGCCGCCAAAGCCACCGCCCTTGCGCATGATAGATTCGTAATTCGAGGTAAAGGTTAGCGAAGGGTGCCAAACTTCAGCGACTGCTGGGTGATTGGCGAGCCATGATGCGACCGCAAGTCCATTGGCATTCACGGTTTCCATCCTGTGTGGATAGCCCTTGGTGTTCGATAGGAGTGCTTCCGCGTCGGCGATGTAAAGAGGGGAACACTCCGCTTGGTCGCTTGCTAGGGCCGCGCAAAGTGTCTTTGCGAAGGGAGAGTTCGCGTTCACCGTTGCCATTCCAGCCATGACGTCGCCCATTCCGGAAATCCATTTGGTGAGGCTGCCCGTGACGACATCCGCGACTCGTAAGGCATCGACATTGAGGGGGCCAGCTGCGGAGTCATCGACGACGAGCGGCGTGGATCCATCGGCGCAAGCTTGTGAAACCCGGTGAAGGTCGACCGTCCGGAGAAGCGGGTTGCTGGGGACTTCGGTCATGACTGCGGCGAATTCACCTTGGCGAATGCGCATCAGTGCCTCATCGAACGATTCACCCGTCGCGTCATTGAGGTAAACCACGCCATGGCCAAAAAGGTCCTGCACCTTCAAGCTGTCGACATAGGGGAATTCGAGCTGCAGGGTTTTTTTCCCGGATTGAACCCCAGGGAGAGCCCTCAAAACGGCGGTGATTGCAGCCATCCCACTGCTAAAAACAAACGTATGATCTGGGGCTGCTCCGGTGAATTTTGCGAGTGACCGGGCAATCAAGTGCGACTTCGAGCCATCGCGCAAATTGCCGTCGATGAAGTCTTGGGCTTGTCGACTGCTGATCACTTCACCCGAGAAGCGCCAGTATTCATTGGCGTGTTGTTTTGCCTTCGCTGGAACCACTAGTACTTGCAGTCCGTGAAAACTTGCGATGCGCACGGCGGTCTCTGCGCGGCGTTCGACCCAGCGGTGGGCACGTTGGACCGATGCTTTGGTCGGGAGGACGATGACCTCCTCTGAGTTGCTGGCGACCTCTGCCTTTGCTGCTGCGAAGAGCCGCTCGACCACGGGGTGCTTGAAGAACCTTGGGTAGCCAGTCCGCATGCGTTTGAGGACTTTTTCTCGGCCCTCTTCGTATCCCAAAATCGAATCCCAAGTCGGAAGGCAAACCGAGCATGCATGAGTGGAGTCTGGAAGCGGCAGCCCCAGATCCTCTTCCTGCCATGCCGGATTGGCGAGTAGGTCACGCATCACGTTCCCTAAATGACCTGCGGGGAAGCGAAGGGCAAGCCGGATCAGCCGATGTTTGCCATCAAATGTAGCGCTTTTTCTGCAAAAGCCGACAATTTTGGCCCGATTTCGGGACTCTAGGGCCCAAATGGGTGAGAAGTCCGTTTACAACAGGACTTCGATCATCGCTCGTTTCCGTTTGGATTCGATCCAGCGCTCGTATTGCGATGAGGTCTTTTTGCGGCGAACCCGCTCTTCAATCATCTCTCGGACTTTGACGAGCGGGGGAGGTGGGCCGAGTTGGACCTTGGTCGCTTTGACCAAAGTGAAGCCCTGAGCGTCCATGAGTGGGCCGATGAGTTTGCCGACGGGTGCGTCAAACATGATGGCGGCATATTCAGGTGATAAGTCGGTGCGCGGGACGCCCTCTTGTAGGCCGCCGCCGTCTGCAAAGGCATCTTTGGAATTTGCCTTCGCGAGGGCTTCGAAATCAGCGCCCTCGGCGAGTTGCTTGGCTAGGGATTCTGCGAGAGAGAGTTGGGACTCTGGAGTGGCCGCTGGATTCTGTGGATCCGCTGCGGGGATGAAGATTTTCTGGAAGCTAATCACGTCCTGGGTGACATCGCGGAGGGTTCCTTTTACCTCATCGTATTCCTTCTCGATCTCGTGCGGAAGTGGGGGTGGGGCATCCGAAAATTGCTGGGCACGCATCGCTTGCACAATCATTTTCTCGCGGGTCATTTCTCGATAACCCTCCATCGTGAGCCGGCTGCGCTTGAGTTCTTCGCGGAACTTCACTTCGTCGCCGTTGAAGAGTTCACGAATCTGGCGCTTGACCTCTTCATCGATGATATTCGGTTTGATGGATGCGCCGAGTTGCTTGAACTCGTCGAGGACGATTTGGCGGTCGATCAATTCTTGGATGATGTTCGCCTTGGATTCCTTGAATTTTGCCTCGAACTGCGCACCTCGCCGTGGGAATTGCGCGGAGAGTTGGGCATAAACCGGCGCAAGCATGAATGAGACTTGGTTTTTGGTAACGACCCGACCGTTGATCTTTGCGGCGATCCCGTTCACTTCCATCGGGCCGATGGACCGCTTCGGTGCGAGTTCCTGCGCATCAAGAGCCTCGCCAGCGAGGAGAATAGTGGAGACGAGGAGAGTGAATGCGTGATGCGACTTCATGAGAATTGATGGGATATCAAAATTTTCGCAGTAAATCAACCGCTTCGGTCAGCTTCTCTCGCGGGCTCACGGATTGCAAGCGAGGAAATCGGCGACCCTCCAGCAGGATGTAATCGCCATTACGGTGGAGCATGAGCCTCTGGCCCTGGATTTCCACCGAGGCGATGCCTTGGGCTGCGGCGAGCGCCTTGATCCGTGCGATTTCGATGAGCCGTGCTGCTGGGTCAGGGATTCTGCCGAAGCGGTCGCGCCAGGATTTCTCCAACAAGGTTAGGGATTTCTCGGTCAACGCTTCGGCGAGTTCACGATAGGCCGTGATGCGAACCTTCGTTTCTTCTAACCAAGAAGCTGGCAGAAATGCGGGCAAGACCTGATCAGGGGCCTCGCGCAGGTAGGCGGTCTCGCCGAACGCGATAAAGTCCGCCTTGAATCCGGTTTCCCCGCGCGGGGCGTCCTTGCGGCCTTTGAGGCGGTCGACCGATTGCCTCAAAAGCTGGCAGTAAAGCTCGAAGCCGATTTGTGAAATGTGGCCGGACTGCTTGGTTCCGAGGAGATTGCCTGCGCCTCGGATCTCCAGATCTTTCATGGCAATTTTGAATCCAGAACCCAGCGCGGTGTATTCTTTGATCGCGTTGATTCTCTTTCGGGCATCTCCCACGGTCACCATATCGCGCGGCAGCAGCAATATCGCATAAGCTTTTTCGCCTGCCCGCCCGACACGTCCGCGGAGCTGATAGAGATCTGCCAATCCGAAGCGATCGGCGCGATCGATGAGAATTGTGTTTGCGTTCGGAATGTCGATTCCAGTTTCGATGATGGTGGTGGCTAACAGAACATCCGCCTCACCCTTGACGAAGGTGTGCATGACCACCTCGAGGTCGTCCTTGTCCATTTGGCCATGCCCGATGAGTACCCGTGCATCTGGCACAAGCTCACGGATCTTACGGGCCATCATGTCGATTGTCTTGACGCGATTGTGCAAGAAGAACACTTGGCCGCCGCGCTTCATTTCGCGAAGGATTGCGTCGCGAATGATGCGCTCATCGTAAGCACAAACGGTGGTAGAGACGGGTACTCGGTTGGGTGGTGGCGTGTCGATCGTGGACATGTCACGTGCGCCCATGAGTGCCATGTAGAGCGTGCGAGGAATTGGCGTTGCGGAAAGTGTTAGAACATCAACTTGACGGAAAAGTTGTTTGAATTTTTCTTTGTGAGCGACGCCAAACCGTTGCTCTTCATCCACCACCACCAGTCCAAGATCCTTGAACGTGACATCGCCGGAGACGAGTCGGTGCGTGCCAATCACTAGATCCACCGAACCATCCGCGAGGCCCGTGATTGTTTCGCGCACCTCGCTGGCGCTGCGGAAGCGGTTGAGTAAATCGATGCGGACGGGGTAGTCCGATAAGCGCTCTCGGAAGGTCCGCCAATGTTGTTCTGCGAGCACCGTGGTGGGCACGAGGATGGCGACTTGCTTGCCGCTGGTGATCGCCTTGAATGCCGCGCGAATGGCCACCTCGGTTTTTCCGAATCCGACATCGCCGCAGATCAAGCGGTCCATCGGTTTGGGTGACTCAAGGTCAAGTTTGGTGTCCTCGATTGCCCGTCGTTGGTCAGTCGTTTCGGTGTAGTGGAACGACCGCTCAAACTCCCACATCCAGCGTGAATCAGGTGGGTGCGCGAACCCGGACTCCGACTGGCGCTCGGCTTGAACCCGGAGCAATTGCGCGGCGTAGTCGAGGATCGACTTTTCGGCAGCCTTGCGTGCGGTTTTCCATGAGGTGCCGCCGAGTTTGTTGAGTTCTGGGGTTTTGCCTCCGAGCCCGACATATTTTCCTACGAGGTGCGCTTGCTCAAGCGGAACCCCTAACAGCGAACCGTCGCGGTATTCCAGAACGAGCTCGTCGCCCTCGTCGCCTTGTTGGATGCCACGAAATCGCCCGATGCCATATTCGTAGTGAACCACCAGGTCGCCTTCTGCCATTTCATCGACAGTGGTGCGGGCTCGTGCGGCTCTGGCCTTTTCTAACAGCGACCGCCGTTGACCGCCTGGCATGCGATAGCGGCCGAACAATTCAGACGACGAGAGTACCGCAAGCTTGGAAATTGGCACGGTGAACCCAGCAAACAAATCGCCGCAGACTGCGGTGATTCCGAGATCCCGTTCGAGGTCTTTGCCCGCGAGTTCGGTGAAGCGATCGATCTCGCCCTTGTTGCCGAAGACCATGGCGATGTTCCAACCGTGCCGTTTCCACTCGTTGAGTTGGCGGAAGAAATTTTCCCTCCGCGTTTCTTCGAGAATGAAGTCCCCAGCTTCGAA
>CAILVZ010000228.1 GCA_903837825.1 Akkermansiaceae bacterium
GGCAGTAAAATCAAAGACTTCGTGTTTTCGACATACTATCACAAGCTTGTCGATATGGGCGCAATTCCGATCATTTTATATTCAATGAAAGCATGAAATTTAAGTGTTTTATAATTCATCTGGAGCGTGCAAAGGAAAGGCTGCACCAAGTCGAAACCATAAAAAAATCTTTTCCCAAAACATTTTGCGAAGTAGTTGGTGCAGTGGATAATATTCAACTTTCCGAGGCTGATCTCAATTCATACTATATGCCCAAAAAGCTCTCACCAGAATATCCTTTCGCACTAAACAAGGGCGAAGTGGCTTGCTTTTTAAGCCACCGGCTATGTTGGCAACGAATCATTGATATGAATTTAGACGCTGCACTTATTGTTGAAGATGATTTAGAAATTGAACAGAGAGAATTTGATAAAGCCTTTAAACTCGTCACAAATAAACTAGAAAAAAATTCTTACGTTAGATTTCCGACAAAGCAAAGGGAGGCAGTTGCTGAGGTTGTTTTGAAAGACGGGCAAACAACGCTATTCAGACCCAAGGTCGTCGGGTTAAAAACAACTGCCCAAATCGTGAATGTGGATGCTGCGCGCAGGCTCCTCGCATCAAGCTCCACGTTTGATCGCCCAGTAGATTCGTTCCTGCAAATGCACTGGATACATGGTGTAGAAATGTATTCGGTTCAGCCAGCAGGGGTCGCAGAAAAAATTTCAGGTCTAGGAGGTAGCTCTATTCAGAAAAAAGTAACCTTCTCTTCAAAATTCCGAAGGGAAATCGAAAGATTTTTATACCGTATTAAAATTACAAATCTGTCTAAATAAGAAAATGAATTGCATGTCATGTGGAGGAAAAAATATCTCAGCCAGTCACCATGGAATTTTCTCGATCTTCGTACCATTACCTACTAAATCCTCGATTGTTCCCAAACTCAACATGGAAAGCACCGCAGATGGTATCCGGACTAGACCACTGCACCTCGACCACTGCCGGAGTAATGTAAAACCTAAAATGATTGAAAAAAACCTCGCGATCCGCGAGCACACCCGCAAGTCGCGGAGCGTCTGGGCTGCAGACTGCATCCACAAAGGCCCTCAATCATGATCCGCCCGATTGGAAAATCATTGGAAGCGGTGGTCCGCGCAATCCGGCCCATCGTGCTTCCATCCTATCGCAAGGGCTTTAAGCAATTGCTCGCTCGTGGGCTTGGCGAACGCCGGCAAGGCGAGCCGATCGTCTGTTGCGACTTTGCGAAGCCCTCCATCGACGCGGTGGGTGGCCGCTATTATTTCGGCCTCGTTCGCGATCTGATCAATGCCGGATATTTTCCCGTCTTCACCGCGCGGAGGCGTACCTTGTCCACCTTTGCCACCAGCCCACTCAAAGCTTTGCTGCTGCCTGAACGCATGGGAGTCATCCGTTCGTTCGATGAACTGCATGAGCCATTTTTTCTGATCACCGATGATGCCAATTCGGCGCCCAAGTTGGCTGAAAAAATGGTGGTGGTGGATGATGAATGGCGCATTTCCAAAAAACCAAATGAGATTCCATTCCCGTTTTTCGTGTTCCCATCGATCGCCAAGCTCACTCCGCCGCAGGAGCCCGAATCCCGCAGCGCCCGCCTATTTTTCGGGGGCAACACCGAGGAGGGAAAATACGACAAAGAGGTCATTCGTGAAACCTACGGAATGCTTACACGGCGTGAGATGTTAGAAATCGCTGGCAACTCGCTTCCACCCGAACAGATATTCAAACCCACGGAAGCCATCGCCTGGCTCGCCTCTAACTCATTTCACCCTTACGTCTGCTGCGAGACTCAACATTGCAAGATCCCACCGAGTCGTTGGTTAGAGGCACTTTCCAAAGCCGATTTCTTCCTCGCCTGCCCTGGAGTGGGCATGCCACTCTGCCATAACGTAATCGAGGCTCTAGCGTCGGGCTGCATCCCCATCTTGCAATATGCCGCCTACCTTACCCCGCCCCTGCAAGACCGAGTCAATTGCCTTGCCTTCCATGACGCGCAGAGTCTGCATGAGGTCATGGATCTTATTTTCTCGATGAGCCCTGCGGAAATCGACAGCCTGCGCGCAAATGTCCGTTCTCACTACGCTGAGCATCTTGCTCCCGGGCGTTTCAGCCAACGACTCTTCTCTGGCATTCATCGCCGCCGCACACTTCTGCTGAATGATTACCGCGTCCCGAGACCATGACTGATCGCCCCACCCTCAACATCGTCTCAAACGCAGATGAAAGATTCTACCCCGGCCTCGGGGTGGCGGTTGCATCAGCGGTTGCTGCGGCATCTGGCAAATACGACTATCATATTATAATTCTTGATGGAGGCCTTCAGCCGGAATCCATCGTTCAACTGCGAGCGACGGTTGAATCCATCGCCACAAAAAAGGGGATTAGGGCAGTTCTTGAAACTCTCGAGGTTGACCAAAATCGGCTGATGAAGCTGCCAGCGCTTCGGGGGTCACTCATGACCTATGCGAAGTTGATGCTCCCCGAAATGCTTCCGCACCTTGATACCATAGTCTATCTTGACGCCGATGTGCTTTGTTTCGAGGGTCTTGAAGGGGTGCATCCTCCCGAAGCTGAACAAAGCCAGTGGCTGCTTGCAGGAGCGCGGGACCACATCGACGCAATTGGCAATGATTGCCCATGGGCAAAAAACCTATCTCCCGTTGAACGTCAATTGCCCTACATCAACGCTGGCATCATGTGGATGAACCTAAGAGGGCTCCGAGAGTTAGGAGATGCCTCCCACACGGGAAATTCATCATCATTGTTAGACCTCACCGCGAAGCTGTTGCATGATCTCATAGAAACTCAGAAGTTTCGCCACGATCAGACGGTCTTTAATTTTCTTTGTCGCGGAAAATCATTCATTCTTCCTGAATCCATCAATCACCGAACCTCCATTGGCTCCACCCGTCCGCTCTGCGAAGGCAGCCTCGATCTCAACCTCCATTACATCGGCTCACCGAAGCCTTGGCTCGGAGCTCCAAAAACCAGCAACTGGCTCGCGCACCGCCTCTGGCATCAAGCGCGAGCAAGTCTCTTCCCTCAGACGGGCGAGTCCATGAATGTCCCTCCACCACGTGATCTAGCAGAAATCCGTCGCAAAGCCATGGCTTACAGACTTTTCAACCCGAAGCGCGCCACCCACTACCGCAGCGATCTGCACTCGCTCAACGATCCGAGTGGAGTGATCGAAATGGCTCAAGATTACTGGCAAGCTTTTACACGCTGATGAATCCCTTGGAAACTCTACTGGCCGACGGCCGAAATCACAGTTTCGGATTGCGTACCGCACTGGCCCATTCGCTGGGTAGTAGCTACGCATCTCTCAACCGCATGGCGATGCGTGCGATCTGGCCGCGAAAATTAAAGCACATGCGTTACTTGGCTAAAGGGATTTCGATTAAAAATGAGGTTGGCCACCGGTACACTATATACAGCAATGGGGCCTCTCTAGTAAAATGCTTGTATCTGGCAGAACTTCTACCATCCATGGAAATGCCAATAAGCATCGTTGCGACGGGACCCTCCGCGCTGGATTACCCATGGGAACAAGTACGGAATCGAGAACGTTTTTTGATCGGGGTGAACGGTGCGCCCACCATGCTCAAAGGCCTCGGAATAGTTCCTGACTTGTTAGTTGTAACTGACCGTGAATTTGCCCTAACAGGTTCTAAACATCTAGAGGCTGCTCCAGGAGTGCCATTGGTAATTGAGTTTCTCGCTGCTGCAGCCCTTGCTTCCGTTGCGCCTCAACTCTTAACAAATCGCTCAGTCGCTCTAATCGAGCGCGTGAACATGTGGTATGGCTCACCTTCCTTGCCGTTTAGCGCTTTGAGGCAGATCAATGCGGAATCGGGGATGCCATTTGTTTTTCCTCCTGCGCGGGACCCTGCCTACGTGGTAGGCTGGAGCCATTGCCCAGAGTTGGGCTTCTTTCCAGGAAGAACAGTGGTCTTTGCCGCACTCCAAATTGCGATCGGTCGTGGAGCCAAGGATCTTGAAATAATCGGCATGGATCTTAGTGGAAGCGGCAGATCCTATGCAGAGGGTGCAGAAAAACGCCCTACTCAGTTACAGGAACATTATGATGCATTCATTTTGCCGTCATTTCAGATCATGTGCCGCGCGCTTGCAGGGCGAAACGTCGTAATTTCGAACTGCTCTCCCGTGTGTCCACTCCCAGCAGAACTATTCGGAAATTCATCCCTAGAGCATTGACAGTCCGTACTCGGAAAGAATTCTATTACTCAAGAAGGTGACTTGCTTGCTCTGCGTGTGACTTACTGCGATGAACTTGTTATTCAACAATTCGCGACGATTTACTTTTTATATTTCAGCTCCAACCAACAATTAAAAGTGACTGACTTAAGCACGAACCCAGATTACGACTCATGGCTCGAATCCAATAAATCCTTGAGGATGGATGCGAACAATCCTCTGTTCAACGAAGGCCGCAGACGTTTCCACCTCAGTCGATATGAATTCGCAAAAAAATTTGCATTAAACAAGGTGGTCCTAGATGCCGCATGCGGCACGGGCTACGGCTCAGCACTTATGGCAGACGTCGCACTCCAGGTCAGCGGCATGGATATCAGTCAGCCAGCTGTCGCGTGGGCAAAAAAGGTCTACGGTAATGACCGTACTACATTCCACGCGGGATGCGTGGAGTTTACTCCTTTCGAGCAAAACACTTTTGACCTCGTCACATCGTTTGAAACGCTTGAGCACACGCTCTCGCCACTCACTGCCTTGTGGGAGTTTGTCCGCGTAATGAAATCGGACGGGATGGGGATTTTTTCAGTGCCGAATGGATGGGGCCTCACGCCAAATCACTTTGTTGATTTCAATCAAGAGCTGCTTGAACAAGTTTTGGCCAAATGCTTCGATCACGTGGAACTTTATTATAACAATTCAGGGGGTCGGATGAGTCGGAAGGCTGGCATCGGCCCATTGGAGACCCTTGATGAAGGTAAAGCCGAATGCATTATCGCCAAATGTAGCGGCCCTAAAAAATCAAATCTGCCAAGGGACCTTCGGGATTTCTGGACTCAGGAAATCTATGAGAGCGTATTTAAGCGTCACCAAGAGTATGTGGCGTTGCGAAAATCGATTCCGAGGCTCCTGCGGCGCTTTTTTATCAAAAGTTAATCGCCTACAATGAAAATGGCTAGTAGCCAACTAAGCCCTCGATACAGCCATTTCCAAGGAAATCGCGGAGGAAAAATAGTAGACCCAGCCCACATGCGCGAGGCGGTAGCGTATGCATGCCAACACCCAGAAGCGAGTGAGCGCCAGGTCTGCCGGACTTCCACAACGTATTCACCAAGGCTTTCCTTCCTAATTACGTCCGGCACAGGCCCCTTACCCCCCAATTCTTGGCCATTTCACCATAAAAATCTGTCTTGTTTTGAATCGGCAAAAAATCCAGTCTTGAGCGAATGCCAATAAATGTTTAGAAAACCTTGCTGGATAAGATCTGTTTCCCGACCAAATGACGGATTA
>CAILVZ010000229.1 GCA_903837825.1 Akkermansiaceae bacterium
CACCCCGTTTCTCGGGCCCACGATAATAGGGATTGGGACTGGAAACCGAACCATTCCGCCGCATCTGTGCGTGCGCCTGTTCCTGCGTCAAGGTCTCGGCAGCGACGCGCGAACTCCGCAACCGCAACTGCAGCAGCTGCCCGCGAGCGGCCACTTTGATTCCTGATGGGGTGATGATCTCCTCGTTGGGCATTGGCATCCAAGGGTGGGATTTCAAGAAAGGTGGGCAATGAAAACCGGTCTAGACCAACTTATCTCACCAAAAACCGCACAAAACCACCCAAAACTGCACAAACCCCGCCATCGTAGCTACCTGCCACCTAGCGCCCTTAAATGACCAGCCCCTCGACCCATACGAATTCGATTTCCGCACCGGCTGTCCCACCGCCATCACCGGAGACACCCTCTCTGTGGAGCATAAGCGCATTTGCAGTCGGATCAACGGTTAACGAGCGCGTGGAATCCAGGAAACTCATCGAACAACTCCATCCCGGGAATCGGTTTCGCCTCATGTTTGGCAGGCCACTGTTACCGCAGAGTCCAAACTCTGGGACGTCCCGCTAGTCTCGGTCGACCGCCTAGGATTTTACTTCGATGACCTTAACGCTCTGGCCTCACGGCAGCTGGGGCGTCTGGTTGGAAACAGCCCCTTGGGAGAAGTTAAATGCGTGCGATAAAGCAAGCTTTTGAATGGAGCCCTCATCGTCGAGCGTTGATAGGCAGCTCGAGCACCTTCTCAATATGGTATCTGAAACAAAAAAGTTTTTCGCAGAAGAGTACGATCGCCGCCGGTGGGCATTTCTAGGATTGTCTTTCTTGGTCGTTGCTATATTTGCCTGGGCGGCATGTCTTTTTGTTCGTGTCATCGTGATTGAACGGATCTCGCAAAAAGCGCTCCTGCTCGCCAGCATGGCCGCCACGGCGGTGTCGGCAGAGGACCATGTCAAAGCTTATAGGAGCATGAGTTCTACCAGTGCTGAGTACCTGGCCATCCAACACATGCTCGCGGAAATCAAGAAGCGGGCAAACGAGGCTGATGTGGCGGTGGACTACATGTACACGCTGGCCTCGCATGACGAGGATGCCTCCCTCGTGGTCTTTGTGGTCGATACGGAGAAGTCCGCAAAAAATCGTTCCCAGATTGGAGAGGTGATGAAATCGATGCATCATGGTCAGGAGCAGTCGATCAACATCATGAAACCGGAGGTCGAGCCCGTTTTTGTTGAAGATCAGCATGGGCGCTGGCTGAGCGCGCATGCCCCGATCAAAGCGGCTAACGGCAGCCTCGCAGGCGCGGTGGGACTGGACATCGACGCGCGGAAAATAGAAGACACCGTCCTTCCCTATCAGGTTTATTGCGGAGCCGGATGCCTCCTGCTGTGGGTGTTCCTGGCAGGTCTGTACCTGTTGGAACTGAAAAAACTGGCTGGCCCGTACAAAAAACTGGAGAACAACTTAAAGCTAGGGATCGCCCTGGCGGGCTACATCGGCACCAAAGGGTATCTGCAAGCCCTCAAAGATGGAGAAGTGATGGCACGATCCGCTTCACTGGGTTCAGATATGCCAGATGGATGGTTGTGAGCC
>CAILVZ010000230.1 GCA_903837825.1 Akkermansiaceae bacterium
AGATTGATGCCGGGCGAACCATACTGTCTTTCGTCGTAGCCGTAGGGATGAAACTCCTCCACGCGATAAGGATCACCACTGGTGGCCAGCACATGTTGCATGGCTCGGTCAATCAGAGCATCTCCCCGGCGTGACTTCTTGTAAGTCACATTGCCTTCGTCGCCAGCACAGGTCAGAACCAAGCCATGTTTGATGCGTGGATAGACAGTGGGATTGGTTGCCAACCAGGTGATGGAACCGATCGTCCCTGGCACGAAACAGAACCGATAGGACAAGCGGCGGGGCTCGCTGGCGAGACGCTTGGCAAGCGCGATTGCAACTGCAATTCCAGCCAAATTGTCATTCGCCAGTGACGGATGGCATGTATGGCAGGAAATCAGAACCTCCTCGTCTGTCTCACCAGCAATGAACAATTCCCCGTAGGTCAGACTTCCCTGCGAATGATCGGAATCGATGAAAACCTCGTATTCGCCATCCGGCAGCTTTTCAAGATCGCGATGGGGCAGGCAGAACCCCCAGGTCTTCTTGTAGTAGCTGGTCCGATAGGGAATGAGATCGGGTTGATCCGGCAGGGTGAAGAGTCTGGACTTGAGTTCTGACAGCGAGAGCTTTTCGCTCACAGGAATGCTGTAGCCGAGGACATGCAGATTGTGATTGGCGAAATCGACCACCTTGTTGCCCTGCGGGTCCTTGATCCAAGCCTCGCGGATGTTCCACTCCTCGGGAACCGTCCAGTCAAAGACTTCGGTACCGCTCGCCACCTCATGAATCGTCAGCGCGACTTCTTGTGATAGGCGTTCAAACGTCGCAAGCACGCCGTTGCCGGTGATGCTCCGGCAATGCGGATACAACTCGGCAGCCAACGCGTGCATTTCGCGTCCGACGTTCTCGCTTTCTATTTGGCCTGTCACCGGGGGAATGATGTTAGCCGCAATCAATCAAGGACAGTGACCTCGGGGATGGGCACCACGAATTTGCCACCCCATTCGCGGACCTTGGCCATCTCACCGCTGATTTCCTTTTTCAAGTTCCACGGAAGGATGAGCACGTAGTCCGGCTTTGTCTCGAAAATTTTCTCAGGTCCGTAAATCGGGATGCGGACACCCGGCATGAAGTGGTTTTGTTTGTAAGGGCTTTTGTCCACCACGTAGTCAACGAGGTCGTCGCGGACGCCGCAGTAGTTCACGAGTGTGACACCTTTGGCCGCGGCTCCATAACAGACGATGGACTTGCCGGCTTCCTTCGCATCGATCAGGAAACGGAGCAGCTTGCGCTTGGTTGCTTTCACTTTTTCGCCGAACGAGGTGTAAGTCTCCATATCGGTCAAACCGAAGTCGGTTTCCTGTTTCCGCATGGCCTCGACGCGCTCCGTGATCGCCAGCTTTGGCGAGACGCTGTCGGTATGGCGTGCGAAAATCCGCAGCGATCCACCGTGGGTCGGGAGTTCCTCGACATCGAAGAGAGTGAGTCCATGATGGGCGAACATTTTCTCCACCGCTAGGAAAGAGAGATACGAGAAATGCTCATGATAGACGGTGTCGAACTGGTTCTCGTCGATGAGCCGCTGCAAGTGCGGAAACTCGAAGGTGATGACACCGTCCGGCTTCAGGGCGATTTTCAATCCGCCGATGAA
>CAILVZ010000231.1 GCA_903837825.1 Akkermansiaceae bacterium
CAGCGCTCACTCTCTCGCATCTCAACTGCGCGTGCAAACCTTGCCGACGTTTGTCCTAATCTCTAGTGAGGGCCGCATTCTCTTCAATGGAGAACCCTCCGACGACGCACTATGGGCGTCACTCAAGCGCATCGACTCAAAAATCATCCGCCCGCAATTGCAAGAGAGTGGCGAATAGCGAATGGTCACCACTTACTAACAAGCTAGTAGCTTGCAATGTGCCTTTTATGATTAGTTAACTTTTCTTAAAAATCAGCACATTTCAACTTGACGGATATCCTAATCATCGGTTCAATCGCGAACAGCAAAGGAAATTCGCTTCCATGGTGCAACCCATCCAACCATCCAATCTCGAGCTCCAAGCCCTAACGGTTTTGCAGCACGAAGGACCATCTACGGTAAGCATCGTAGGTGAGATGTTACCGGATGGCAAAGATCGCGCCTACACCACCGTGCTCTCCGTGATGCAGAGTCTAGAGCGCAAAGGCCTCGTCACTCGCGAGCGCAAAGGCCGTGCCCATGTGTATGCCGCCACCCGCTCCCATGATGCGATCGTGCGCCGTGCAGCGCTCGACTTCATCACTAACGTTTTTGGAGGACGCCTCGACGAGGCGCTTCTCGCTACCCTCTCCGCTGGCACATTAACGCCTGAAGAGAAAACAAACATCGAACGTCAACTCCAACGACACAAAACAATGGCTGCAAAAAAAACAGTCAAAAAAGCAGCGGTGAAAACCGCAAAGAAGACCACTAAAAAAGCACCTGCTAAAAAAGCACCTGCTAAAAAAGCACCTGCCAAAAAGGCTGCTAAAAAGGCACCTGCCAAAAAAGCACCTGCCAAAAAGGCCGCAAAGAAAGCAGTGAAAAAGGTCGCTAAAAGCGCCAAGAAAGCTGCCAAAAAGGCAGTGAAAAAGACCGTAGCGAAAAAGGCTGCCGCCAAGAAAGCTGCTCCTGCCAAGAAGGCACCAGCTAAGAAGGCTGCTGCTAAGAAGGTTGCCAAGAAGGCACCAGCGAAGAAGGCTGCTGTGAAAAAGGCCGCTCCTGCCAAGAAAGCACCAGCAAAGAAGGCCGCTAAGAAAGTTGCCAAGAAGGCTGCTAAGAAGTAATTAACGACCCTTTTGGGTTTTGCATCACTGGGTTCACTGAGCCCGATTTTGTAGTCCCGCGAAAAGGGTTTATCAACGGCGGGAGATCTTCGGATCTCCCGCCTCTTTTTTTGCCGAAAAAAGAGATTGCATCCTAGGGCGAGTCCACCCTAGTTTCGCCCGCCCCAAGAAGGCATGATCGTTGCGCGGTTAGCTCAGTGGTAGAGCACCTCCCTGACACGGAGGGGGTCACTGGTTCGAACCCAGTATCGCGCACCATTTTCCTTCTTAGCGAAGAACGATTATCTCGGCTTCGCCCCCCCAACAACCCGGCTTGTTTTTTACAAGTTCATTCCTCAATGCAGCCTGTTGCCGCATTCAAACCACTCCATAGGCAAAGATCCGGCTCCTCGCCTGAATCCAAAAAACGCCTGCGGTGAATTCCGCAGGCGCCTTATGGGACTCGAATCGTGAAACTTATTATTTAAGCCCCACAAACCCTTCCAACGATTTCGGAACAAGCACCGTTCCGACCGAGTGCATCACACCATTGCTGGCCATGACATCGGCACTGTAAACTTTCTCGCCTCCAATCGTGACTGAGCCAGATGCGATCTTGATGTCTACCTTCTCGCCATTCATGGTCTTAACTTCCCCGTCCTTGAGATCGGCCGCTAACAACTTACCAGCGATCACATGATAGAGTAGCAACGAACGAAGTTTTTCTTTGTTCTCGGGAAGGAGCAACTTTGTGAGCGTGCCCTCGGGTAGCTTCCCAAAGGCATCGTCCGTTGGCGCGATGAGCGTGTATGCGCCCTTAGCAGCAAGGGTGACATCAAGATCAGCGGCTTTCAGCGCCTTCTTGAGGGTGGCAAAAGTTGTGCTGTCACTGACCACGTCCGTGAGCGATTTGGCATCGAGAGCCGTCTGCACAGACTTTGATACTTCTGGCATATCACCTTGACCCAAGGCGACTGGGATTGCGGGAGCGAGGCAAAGCAACAGACCGAGGCATGCATAATTTTTAGTTTTCATGGTATGGATATTTGGGGTTAAGCATTCTCCCTGCGATCCGCAGCTAGAGTGGCACAGTGGCTTTGCACGAAGCATACCAGCCGAACGGCCGCTATATTTTGTCTTGTACTTGCGTTAAAAATGATTGGTGGGCAGGCGAATTTCGCTTGGGGCGCGCTCCACACCGTATGCTTGCATCATGCAAAATGCACGAAGCCATCGCACCTTGCAACGGGTCGCAAGGCATCGAACCCGTATCAGGAGTGGGCAGTGACGCGCTGAATGGGTATTGTACTTGCCAACCCTTCGCGCCTTTTCGTTGTCTGAAGCCCGCCATGAAATCTTGTCCACCCGAGCCGCCGACTCCTGACGAACTCGGTGCACTACTGCGACTTCTTGATGACGAGACGCCAGAGGTGCGGGCGCATGTGACCGCACGCCTTGCGCATTGTGGCGGTGACATCAGTGAATGGCTGAGCACCCATTCTCGCATCCTCTCCGATGCGGAAAAGAAACTGCTCGCGGAAATGCTCAGTCCTCCTCGCCGTGAAACCTTGACCCGAGAGTGGATCGTGCCAACAGGTGGCGCCTCCGCGCTTCAAGAAGATTGGGAATCCTTCGAGTCCCTACTTCGCATTCTATCGGATTTCCTCCACGACGGTATCTCACTGAGGCAACCGCTTTCGGATGCACTTGACCTACTTGCGGAAGAAGCCGCTGAGGAATGTGTAACAACGGCCAGTGAGTTGAGAGACTTTCTATTCACAGAATCACGGCTAGCCCCCAGTCCATCCAACTACTACGATCCCAGTAATTCAGATCTCGCATGGTGCATCGAAGCAGGGACATCCAATCCGCTTGGTTTGTGCCTCATTTTCATACTTGTCGGCAATCGTCTTAACTTAGAGATCGAGGGCGTTAATTTCCCAGGCCACTTCATGTGCCGGATTTATGAAGACGGGTTCCCCCTCATCGTTGATTGTTTCGACCGCGGCCGAACCCACCTCCAATCGACCTTACTCGAGAGCCCTGAACTGAGTAGCCTGCAGCGTCAACTTCTTCGACAATCGGTTGGGCCTGGGACGATCCTGCTTCGATTACTCAACAACCTCAGCGAGGCACTGAACAAATCTGGTCGCTCGATGGATGCCCAGCTTATCCATGAGCTTCGCGCGACCATCGAGTGACACTCACCAAACTCCAAGGTCAGCCAACTGGCGACTCGCCGCGTCAGCCCAACCACGATTCGCAGCCGGCGATGCGGGTGATGGATGCAGGATCCTCCCAATGGTTGCTGAACTGCCACAAGCCTCCGCAGCACGCCGCCAGCGCTCTTCCGCAAAACCACCTACGCCGACGAGGCACTTTGGCTTGAGCAATGCAATCACCTCTTGCAAGTGCGCCATGCAAGCCTGCTCGACAGGAGCCATTTGCTCAGCCGGCAACTTGTCAGGAGTCAAATTTGCCCCTGTAGCGCTCATCCACACCAGCGGACAATAGTTGAATACAAAATGGTCTCTGAAAAATTCGGCGGGATCAGGGAAACGCTCGGCAAAAAGCCCCCAAAATCGCCGACCACTGACTTCCGAGCGTTGGCATTGAAACCCTTCGATCGGTCGCTTTGGATGCTCACGCACTGGCCTGTCAATCCGAGCCTCAATCTTCATCCAATCCCGAACAGCCGCCACTTCACCGAAGGGCACACCGGTCTGAGCCATCCCGAACGGACCGGGATTCATGCCGAGAAAAAGTACGCGCTTGGGCCCTTTTCCAAATCGTTCCAAGTATTTCCGATGAGCCTGCCAGGTGTAATCCAAAGTGTGATAGACACAATCGACCGAACCCGAAAACTCCACATCCCGCAATGCGGTTGCAAGACGCTGGGTGGATGCGACCAAACGATTCATCCATTAGAATCTGTTAGTATTTCCAAGCTAATACCAGCACCAGCAACGAGACAGGTAAGTAAAGCAAGGTGAAGAAAAACAAGCGCCGCGCCGAGGTGCGCTCACCATCGCGTGAGAATTTCAGCGCAAGCGCCATCATCAGAAAAGCAAGCAACGGCCCCACAATCGACCATAGCAAATTCGCAAAACCCGCGACCATCGGTAGCAGTGAAAAAACCGCCAGCACCAGCGAAAAGCTCGCTGAGAGCACGCCACTCTTTCGGCCGGTTTGATCGCCATTTGACCACATTTTGTAGCCCGCTGATTCATATTCTTGGCGAAAAAGCCAATTGATCGAGACGAAGTGGGGCAGCTGCCAAAGAAAAAGCAACCCGAACAAAAACCAAGCCTCCACTCCGATGCTTCCACCCGCGCCGACCCAGCCAATCACCGGTGGAATCGCCCCGGGAATAGCACCGACCAATGTGTTCACCGAACTCACCCGCTTGAGTGGGGTGTAAACGAAAACGTAAATGGCCACGGTTGCCGCAGTGAGATAAGCCGCGAGGTGCCCCACTTGCACCGCGAGATGAATGATCCCGATCGCCGACAAGATCCAACCAATGCCAAACGCAACAAGCGGATCCATCCTGCGAGATGGCAGGGGGCGATCCGCCGTGCGCTTCATGCGAGCGTCGAGATCCACCTCCATGAGTTGATTGAAAGCGGCCGATCCAAATGCGACCGCTGCAGTTCCTAACAAGGTGTGCACCAACTTCATCCAGTGTATTTCACCACCACGTGAGCACAGCAAAAACCCGAAAAACGTCGTGACCAGCACGAAGAAATTCAGCCTCACCTTCAACAATACCATGAGATCCTGCCGCAATCCGGGAATCACATGAAGTGCCGAGTCATCGTCAGCAGGAGTTGGATTGGTAAGCGTGTCGTCCATGGGCGCGCCCCACAATGGCGCTGATCCGCCGCATTCCAAGCCACGACTTCCCTACCCCGTAAATTTTTCCAATGCCCCCCTCACGAGCAAGCACCCGACCAGATCATGCTGGACAGCCCACCGACCTCGTTTCAGGGTCTCGCGCATGGAGAACCAATTTGGATTTGCGCTCAGAGGGGGGAAGGCAGAAATCGAGGAGGGCGCCGACTTCGCACCGAAATTTGATGCCGACGGCCTCCTTCCGGCGTTGGCCATGGACGCCACCACCCGCGAGCCACTCATGCTCGCCTACATGAATGAAGAGTCACTTCGCCGGACCTTGGAGATTGGCGAGGCGGTATATTGGTCACGTTCGCGGCAAGAATTTTGGCACAAGGGAGCCACTTCCGGCCACATCCAACGAATCGTGGAAATCCGCACGGACTGTGATCAAGACGCGCTCATCCTCATGGTCGAGCAAATCGGCGCTGGCGCCTGCCACACCGGCCGCAATTCGTGTTTCTATCGCAAGGTTACCAGCGAAGCGGGCTCAACTGGAGCCAAATTGGAACAAATCGGACCGGGGAAATCGTTCGACCCGTCAAAAATTTACGGAAAACCCTAAACTTTGATGCATTTCGCGGTTGCAATCCGCGTCCAGATCCGGTAGACCTCCTCCCCCGCAGTTCTTGGCATACCGCAAAGTCCATGTTGGCAGCACATTATTTTCCGCGAAGGAGGACCCATGAATATCATTAAGAAAATCGAGTCAGAGCAATTGAAGCAAGACGTCGCCGAGTTCAACGTCGGTGATACCGTGAAGGTCCATTGCCGAGTGGTTGAAGGTGGCAAAGAGCGTATTCAGATCTTTGCTGGAATCGTTTTGGCTCGCGGTGGCTCCGGGGTGAATGCAGCATTCACCGTCCGCAAAATTTCCTATGGCGAAGGCGTCGAGCGCGTATTCCCGCTTCACACCCCGCGGATTGCTAAAATTGAAGTCACCAACCGCGGCAAAGTTCGTCGCGCGAAGTTGCACTACCTCCGCGAGCGTGTTGGCAAGCGCGCCCTTCTCGTGAAGAGCGCAAGCTAAGCTCCGCATCCCGCAATTTCAAACCACCCCATCTGACATCCAGGTGGGGTGGTTTATTTTTTGGGCGTAACGATCATTTCCGCTTTCCCGCGGCCATTGTCCGCGCCAAGTTACAAAGGTGCGCGTTCCTCCGCTACTCGTGATCCTGCTGGTCCTGGCCGTCATCGGGGGAGTTTGGATTTCCAACACGCGCCATGTTGATTTCCTCAACCATCCGAGCCAAGAGGAACTGGAAAAAACACGGGTACAGGTCGCTTCTTCGCTTCCCCAAGCCGATCATGTGGACGACGCCATTTCTGCACCACCTGCGCCTACTCCTCCTCCTCCACCCGTTGAGGCTCCTAAACCGACCCTAAATCCAGCAGATCTCACCAACCCCATCACCTTGCGCAGCTATGGTAGCCTGTCGCCCAAAGGCCCAGGCTACTTGGTCGACCTTGCAACACTACTCGAAGAAAAGGGCGAAAAACAACGTGCCTTACTCGCTTGGGAGCGCGTAATCGACGCAACGTGGGCGAATCCCAAACAAACGAGCATCGCCCACGCTGCCATCCACCGCCTGCGGCCCAACGTGCCCAATTGGAATCCCAAACCCGAATTGGCACTTCTCGTGACGCTGCACGCCAATACCAGTAAGAAATTTACCAAATTGCTCACCCCTGTCCTCGATGAGGTCGCCCGCGAACTCGAGCGCGCATCATCAGGAATCATCAAATTCAAATCCATCGTCACCTCGGGAAAAACCAGTGTCTCCGCCGATCGGGACACGCCAATCGCCCTCTGGTTCTCAGGCCCTGATAAAAAATCGCCCTCCACTCCAGTCAGGACGTTCATCTCCGCCCGCGACACCGACCTGCGCCAAGGAATCGAGTTCGTCATTTACCAACTGCTCCGCGATCACCTCGGCCGCATTCCCAACTACGCACGCCCTGGTGAAGTCGCGGCCATGGCCGATGCGCGCATTGCCCTTCACGATTTCATCACTCGCCGAGGCTGGAACGCCTTCGGAACTGCCATGAACCCACCGCCCCCTCCCCCGCCAGTAGCCACCAGCACGATCCCATCGACTCCAACCCAATCTCGCTCTCAAAGCAAAACGGAATAATTGGAAATGATCCTAATATTTGCCCCCCGCCCAACGTTTTAGATCGGCGGACTCATTTCACCCTCGCGCCACCGACACATTCAAATGATCACTCGCCTCCTCATCCTCATTCCTGCTTGTGCAGCGTTCGCACTGGCGGAGGAGGTGACTCCCTCCACCCCCAGCACTCCACCTGAAGCGACGGAGAATGCCAAAACGCCCGTGCCATCGGTCTCACAAATCGACGAGAATACTTTCAAAATCGGCGAGGTCACCTTCAACCAAAAAAACCGGGAGATCCGCTTCCCTTGCAAGGTGAATCTGACAGAGGGACTCATCGAATACCTCATCGTCCTTCAACAAGGGAAAGCCCACGAATCGCTGTTCATCACGGAAATTTGCCCCACCCACCTCAACCTTGCGTTCAAGCTTCTCCGCTACACTCCATCCCCAGAGCTCTTCTCACTGATGGATGAGGGCCACATGACCGGAATCTATCCAAATGTCAGTCCAACCACTAAATCTCGCGCTCGGATCGACATCGAGGTGGAGTGGAATGACAACGGGACCACCCGTCGACTTCCCGTGAACGAGTGGATCCAGAATTCTAACAAAAACATAACCATGACTGCGGGGCCATGGCTCTACACCGGCGCGGACGTCCAAGCTGGAAAGTTTATCCCTGACCTCACGGGCGACATCGCAGCCATCATGGTGGTTCCCACCGCGATGATCAATTATCCAGGCTCCGACAACGGTGAGGAAACCGTTTGGTTTCCACTCCCCAACCGAGTCCCCCCGCTTGGAACTCCCACCACTCTCATCATCACTCCTCATTTCAAACCCCAACCTCTTCCAAAACCATGAAATTCCTAACCACCTTCATCATCCTTGGGTCTTCCCTAGGCTTCAGCTCCGCCGCGACAGCGGGTCGCTATGAATCGCTCAAACAGGAAATCCGTCAGTCGATCTCCCGTGGCAACTCGTGGCTGAAAACCCAACAGAAGTCAGATGGCAACTGGGATGATGATGGCCTTCCCGCATTCACGGCCCTTGCACTCACTGCGCTCGCACGCGATCCCAACCTCGACCACAAGGCCGCATTGCCACAACCCCTCGAAAAGGGCTTCAGCTGGCTCCTCGCCCAACAAAAAGAAGACGGCGGCATCTACAACCGCGGCCTCTCCGTTTACAACACCGCAACCTCGGTCACCGCACTCGTTGCCGCTGGACGCCCCACCGACGGCCCTGCAATCGTCAAAGCACGCAAACATCTGATCACCAACCAGTGGGACATCGATCAAAAAAAGGAAAATGACAACCCGAACGACGGTGGCGTTGGCTACGGCTCGCACAATGACCGCGCCGACATGTCGAACACCTACCTTGCCATTGAGGCGCTCGCTCTGTCGAAAAAGGTGATTGAAGACGGTAAATTTGGCGAGCAACCCGATCTCGATTGGAATGCAGCAGTCACCTTCCTCTCACGCTGCCAGAATCTCGAGGAAACCAACGACCGCGAGTGGGCATCGAACGACCCCAAGAACAAGGGCGGCTTCATCTACGGGCCTAACGAAACCAAAGCCGGTGAGGAGAAACTTCCCAATGGCCGCACCGCCCTCCGTTCGTATGGATCGATGTCGTACGCCGGCCTACTTTCATTCATCTACGCCAAAGTCAGCGCCAATGACCCACGCGTCGTCGCCGTCAAAGAATGGCTCGGACGCAATTACACTCTAACGGAAAATCCTGGCTTGGGCGCTCAAGGGATTTATTACTACTATCAAACGATGTCGAAGGCCCTCGTAGCTGCGAATATCGATCAACTGAAACTTGAAAACGGCACCGAGGCCGATTGGCGTAAAGATCTTGGCGAAAAAATCCTTTCGACCCAGCGTGAGAACGGTTCATGGATTAATGACAACGGCCGTTGGATGGAGTCCAATCCAATTCTAGTGACCGCTTACACGGTGATGTCACTTGAACAGATCTACGACTCACTCCCCGAGAAATAATCCACTCCGCGAATCGGCTACTCTTTCAGCTCGCCCGCGGTCCACGAACGACCAGCTCGCGAACGCGTCAATTCACGCTGGCCCTTCACGAGATCGGCCTGAACCACCGACGCATGATTCGACCATTCGTTACGGATGTAGGTGGCAATGTCAGCAATCGATTGATCCGTAAACACGGGGTTCATGCCTAAACCAGGCATCGCTGCCGTGGGCTGATACGTTTCCCCATCCACGATGACCGGACCAACCAGTCCATGCAGCAGAATGTTAATCAAAGTTTCTGGCTTGCCAGTGACCCATTGGGATTCATCAAGCGGTGGGCCAAGATTTGCGATCCCATTGCCGTCCGCGCTGTGACACCCGAAACATGCTGCCTCACCGTGGAACAATTCCTTTCCACGTTGATACGACGCCAATTTATCTCCCCTCAAGGAGGAGACATGCTGGATAACTTTGTTAGAATCAGCGCTGCCTTGCTCTAACCACGCGAGCAATTGCGTGTCGTGAGAATCTCTCAACTTGGAATCGCAAAACTCCAACTCATGATGATTCAAACCCGAAACCAAAGCCTCACGCACAAACGGCACCGAACCATGCGACTGCAACAACTCCGCCATCCGATCAAATCCTTTTGCGCTGCCCAGCGAACCAAGGGCACGCATCAAATAGGGAGCCACCTCGTCCGCCACTGGATGCGCGGCTAGCAACACTGGCTGAATTGCCACAAGTTCAGCACCGGATAGACGAGTGCTGGCCCACAACGCCGAGGATTGCAATTTCGCATTTGTGCATTGAATCGCACTCGCCAAATGATCGGCACGCAACTGCGCCATTCCCTCAAGCGTCCAAATCGCATGAATCCGCGCAAGCGGCGTTCCCTCAGCCGCCATCGTCGCTAGAAGCGGTAACGCGGCAGAATCCCTCCGACTCACCAGCAAACGCTGAGCAGCTTCCCGCTGCCATGCATTCGCACCTGCAAGCAATTGCACCAAGTCCCCGGTCGCTAGCGCCCTAATGTCCCACGCGGATTCAAGACGACCCGCCTCATGACGAATTCGATAGATCCTACCACAACCACTGCTTGGAACATCCAACCCTCGGCTCAGGGTCTGATTCCTCAAATAGGTGGTCATGTAGGTCTTGTGCTGGATGATGCCGTGATGCATGTCCACGATGTACAGCGAACCATCTGGCGCATTGTAGACATTGACTGGTCGAAACCGCTCGTCGGTCGATGTAAGAAAATCAACCTTCCCCAATGGATGACTGCCCTTTAAAATTCCATTAGAATCATTGATACGGATGGCTTTCACTAGGTTGGAAACTGGTTCAGTGCTAAATCCTGTCCCATACCATTCCTCCGGAAAGTTGGAGCCCCGATAGATCGCCATTCCAGCCGCAGAGGTCGCACTCTTCAACTTGTACGTCTGCGGATCAAGCGTGTCGCTTTCGAATCCATTGGACTTCGCAACATAGCCACGATTCACCCCAGGCGTCACCCGCGATGGCCAGACTCGATCGCTCCCCAACTGAACGAAGTCCTTCGTCTTGATTTTAACACCCGGATTTCCCTGCAAAAGATTCGGGACCAGAAGATCACCAAAGAGCAACGTCGAGTTGTTGTTATGATAGAGGCGACCAAAGTCATCTCGTGCAATCCCCCACTGGCCACGAAATTCGGTTGGCTCGATCGCCCAACCATCACTCGTCCGGCGGATCCGCTTGTCGGACTTGGCGAGGTAGTAGCAGTTGTCGAGATTGGCCAAGAGCCCATTTGGCTTGTGCTCGACATTCCCACTTTCGGCAAGGTTTGAAGGAAGCTGCTGTGGCTCACTCACCGCCAAATCACCGTCTCTCTTCACCCAGCACAGGCGATGCTCGTCGATGAACAATAACCCATCTTCAAATACGGCCACCGCGCGCGGCAAATGAAGCTTATCGAGAAACACGGTCCTCTTGTCGAACCGACCGTCGCGATCTGAGTCCTCGAGAATCACAATTCTCCCATCAGCGACCGATTCACCCTTGCCATCGATGTCAGGCATGTAGTCCCGCATCTCGCAGATCCACATGCGCCCCGTTGAATCAAAATCGAGACAAACCGGCTTGTCGATGAGTGGTTCCGCTGCAACTGGCTCGATCACAAATCCAGGAGGCAGCTGAAAGGACTTCAGCGAGTCCTCAACCGATAAAACTGGGCTCTGTGGAATCTGCTGCTCCGGAACCACCGGATTCATCGCCTGCCCTACCTCATCACCCTGCTGAGCCACGAGCCGCAGCGTGAGGAAACATAGCAAAATGTTAAGTCGAATGAACATGAGGAAAAAATGAATGATTCCGAAACTCAGATTTTAGTCACTGTCGGATGCGCGGACGACCCAACGCAATTTGGCAGAGCTGCTCCGCGGATTCAAGCGCCGCTCATCATCACTCGCAATGATGACTTGATCATTCATCTCCGAATACAGGCCATCGCGGATACCGGCCTTGAATGACTGCTTCACCCGACGATCCTCGCCTGAATGAAAGGTGAGAATCGCCGCACGACCGCCAGGATTCAGACATCTCGGGAGCTCGCGCAAGAATGCATCCAATGCGGTAAACTCCTCATTCACAGCGATCCTCACGGCTTGAAATACCCGCCGTACGGTGCGCTCACGTTCATCGTCATCACTCACCCGGATCGACTCGCGGATGGCCTGCGCCAAGTCTAACGTATTTGAAAAATATTTACCCGCCAGAGCCTCGGCGATTGATCCCGCACGAGGCTCATCCGAATGATCGTGGAGCACGCTTTCCAACTTCACCGCACTGACCTTGCTCAACCAGTCACCGGCAGACAAACCACGTTCAGGATTCATCCGCATGTCAAGCGGCCCCGCAACCTTGAAACTGAAGCCCCGCGATGGATTATCAAACTGCATCGACGAACAGCCAAGATCCGCCATGACAAAGTCGACTCCCGTTAGACCACGCGCCGCAATCACCTTGGAAATGCCAGCATAGTTCGAGCGTGCCGCCTCAAAACAATCCTCCGAAAATCCCTTCGCGGCCAAGCGCGCAGCAGTCTTGGGAAGCTCAAATGGATCGATGTCCAAACCGATCAACTTGCCCCCGGGCACAATCCTTTGCAATATCTCCAAGGAATGCCCGCCATATCCTAAGGTGGCATCCACCCCAGTCATCCCCGATCGCAGCGCCAAAGCATCAAGGCATTCGTCTAATAAAATTGGAATATGCGAGCCCGCTGGCGTTTTGCCTGAAGCGATCACCTTCGCAATCGTCTCAGCGTATCGCGTAGGATCGTGCTCCTTGTACTTGTCTTCGAAGCGCCTCGGATTTTTCCCACCATAGCGTTTCCGGCGCGGTGGGCGTGGGGGTTCCTCACTCACAATTCGGAATACTTCAAATTGTTACCACGGGATTTTTCGACAGGATAGCGAACATCATTGTGGGCGATCTTCGCCGCCATGACCTCCCCTAGCTTGAAGCCTAAGTTGTCCGCGAGCTCGAAGAGCAGGATTCCCACGTCGGCGATCTCTGACGCAATCTCATCACGACGACTCTCGACCCGAGCATCGATTTGCCCTGTTTGCTGCCAGACGAAATGCTGCATCAACTCGCCCGCCTCAGCCGCGATGGCCACTGCCATGTCTTTGGCATTATGAAATTGACGCCACTCGCGTGCATCAACGAATCCCTGAATTTGCGCGGTCAGTTCGGCAATTGAATCGCTCATGCACAAACGATGCATCGAAATCACCCCGACCGCGAGAAATTATCAACCCCTTAATCGATCAGCGCCCTTGCCTATGATTTGCTGCGGAATTCCCCATCTTGGGATCCCGCCTACGGCGCGTCAGCCCCCACAGGGCCATGCTCCCGAAGATCCATGCAACCTGGGACTCCGGGACCACCGTCAACTCACCGGTGCTCAACATCGTCGCTTGGCCTGCAAGCGTCACCCCACCGTCGGAATAAATGCTGACATGCGACAGCTGAGAACTGCTGAGGCCCATGGTGCTATTCCCAAAGTAAACCTGATCAGTACCCGCACCAG
>CAILVZ010000232.1 GCA_903837825.1 Akkermansiaceae bacterium
AGGCCGATGCTGAAGCACGGGGTGGCAGGCTGGCGGTGCTGAATACGCAAGCGAAGATTGATGAAGCCAATGCGTTTCTAATATCTGTCGATTCACAGGCAAACCTATGGATCGGGTTGACCGACGAGCAAACCGAGGGAGTCTGGAAATGGATTGACGAATCGGCGTTGCAGTCTGCAAATTGGGCAGACGGCGAACCCAACAACGCACCCACTGCCGGTGGCAATGAAGACTACGCCTGCCTTCTTCCGTCATCGCTTAATTCTGCATGGAACGATCTGCCTGACGATGGTTGGATTTACGCTCCTATGGGCTATATTTTAGAATTCCCAGCTCCAACGTCAGTTTTAACCATCACCTCACTGACCCACGGCGCCATCACCGGCGCGGGCGAATACGATCCTGGTACCACCGCCACGCTCACCGCCACCCCGGACGCGGGCTACGCTTTCACGGGCTGGACCGGCGACGCTTCTGGGACCACCAACCCACTCATCCTCACCATGGATGCGGACAAGACCATCGGAGCAACCTTTTCCCTCATCAAAAACTTGATTATCCCTAGCGATGTCACCCAAATCGCCGATGGCGCATATTCCGGCTGGACAGGTCTTGAAAGTGTGATCATTCCCAGCACTGTCATCACCATTGGAAACAATGCCTTCGATGGATGCAGCGGCCTAACCAGCATCACGATCCCCGACAGCGTCACCAGCATTGGCAATCAGGCATTTCAAGGCTGCAGCAGTCTGATAAGCGTGGGCCTACCTGAACGCTTTCTCACCGACATTGAATTCATTGGCCTATCAGGTCAGGTTGCAGCAAACACACTGATTCAGGGTGTAGCGGGCAATCTCGGCAGCAACGATGGATTCATCACAAATTTCACCAACACCGTGCTATCCAAAAATGGCAACTACGGCCTGTCCACCAAAGCTGATCTAACCACCGCAGTTGCCACGCTAGCCACGAAAACCGACCTCAGCACCGCCGTGGCCCCACTGGCGAACAAGACGGACCTTGCGCTATTCGCAAAGAAAACGGAGTTAAGTAGCAGCATCGCGCCACTGGCAACAAAAACCGACCTCAGCACCGCTGTGGCCCCACTGGCTACCAAGACTGAGCTAACCAGCAACCTCGATGCCCTTTCCACCAACCCTGCATTTGTCGCCGCCTTAGTCAATAATCCTGCCTTCATGGCCGCATTGGCCAACCAAATCACCTCAGGACCCAACAATTTTGGAATATCGGTTAAGCAGAATCAGTCTCTTAATTTCCCAGCGATTGCGGCGCTGACCTATGTGGTAAATAAGACGCTGACGCTTTCGGCGACTTCATCGGTGAGCTTAACACCGGTCACTTTCACCAGCGGGAATCCGGATGTGGCCACCGTGGCAGGGAATGTGCTGACGATCAAGCAAGCTGGGACGTCATTGATTACCGCATCACAGGCGGGTAATGCAGTGTACAACCCCACAACGGCGACACAAAACCTGACGGTGAACAAGATCACCCAGACGCTGAGTTTTGGAGCGCTCACGGCCCAGACCTATGTGGCGAACAAAACCCTGACCCTCGCAGCGACTTCATCGGCCAAGCTGACATCCATCACTTATACAAGTGCGAACACCGCGGTTGCTACAGTGTCTGGCAACATTGTCACGCTAAAGGGCAAGGGTAGCACGGCGATCACCGCCTCACAGGAAGGCAACGTAAACTACACACCAGCGTCAGCGGTGCAGGTGCTGACCGTGAAGTGATGCTAGCGACCTCAAGAGATCGATTCTCTACTGCCAACGGATGGAGCGTTTTAAATCGGCGCTTTCCGCAGTAAGGTTTTCATTGACGATGGAATATGGCAGGCCAGCTCCTAGCGTTCGCATTGTCAACGGCATTCATTTCATGAGAACAGTCAGATAGCCCTCCTACCGAATCACAGGCTTGTCCTTTGCCCTTGGCTGTCGGCGTTCGAGAAAAATCGATTCTTTAGCCTCTGCGCTCAATCCCTCATGAACCACGCCGACCAATTCCCGCAGCCGTGTGCCAAGCCGAGACTTTGGGTTCCATGAGTAAATGAGCATTTGCCCTTGGCGCTTACAAACGAAAGCACCCGCGCGTTCGAACCGATCCAATTGGCGCTGGACGGAGTCCAATGATACGGCAAAATCTCGGGACACCGCCCGACCGTACGTTTCACCGTAGTGGAAAAGATGCAGCAGGACCGCCTCGGCTGCTCTCCCACCGAATAAATCAACCAGCGCAGTAGAAATCATGACCTGACACTTAGGTCAGATGAACGCTAATTCAAGTCAAATTTACTGATCATGAATCCACCGGATTGGCCTCGATGCACTGAGGAGGAACTTTGGCGCTATGTGGCGTGGCATCTTGAGGGAGCGGGAATCCGTTCGGTTTTGGTGGGAGGTGCGGTCGTCGCGATCTACACCGAAGGGCTTTACCGCTCCGGCGATCTCGACATCATTCCCGATGATTTCCATCGAGACCGCATTCGGGGTGTAATGCAGGGCTTGGGCTTTGTACCAAGTAAGTCACGCTATTTCCGACATCCCTCGTGCCCACATCTCTTTCTGGAATTCCCAAGGGGACCGGTGGAGATTGGAGAGGAATTTCCCGTAACTCCCGAAGAAATCGAAGTCAAAGGCCGAAAACTTCGCCTACTATCACCGACCGACAGTGTGAAGGATCGACTTGCTGGGTATATCCATTGGAAATCCCGCGCCAATTTCGACCAGGCAGTCCTCATTTGCAGGTGTCAATCAGGCCGAGTCAATCTGGCAGACGTTCGACGCTGGTGCGAGAGGGAAGGAGGTGCCGCAGCCTTCGACGAACTGGCTCTCATTCTTGGGCAGGGAGAATAAAGAGCCTCTAGATACACGACCATAGCCATCAGTCATCGAAACACTCCCCCCACCCCCAGCGCCGAATCCCTCATTGTCCATTTTTCTATTCAATTTCTTCATTTTCCCAGACAAAAAGTATAGTTTCCTCTTGCAGCTTGGGCTGGGAGCCATAGGATGGGGGCATGAGCAGTAAGCGGTGGCTGTCGC
>CAILVZ010000233.1 GCA_903837825.1 Akkermansiaceae bacterium
ACGCCGTTTTTGAAACGATGGACGAGGCTTCGGAGAAATCGTTAGTCATGCCACCTAAGCCTTTGATGAGTTTATTGTTAGTGTAGCTATGCGCGGGCAACGACTAGGAATTGTTTGCCGAAAAACCGCCAAAAGAACGGGGTTTTCAGGTAGGTTGTGATCAAAAGATCCGGAATCGGTCGTTTCCTCGACATCGTGTAGGGTAGAAATCTACCAATGCACGTTTCAGTTAAGAAGCCACGGGTATTCAAGGCCTCTCTAATGGAGACGTCGCTAAGTGCAACGTGGTGGTCCCAAAAATCCCAATAGGCGTCTGCGAGAAATTTGATGTTTGGCCCAATCGCAATGAGGCAACCGCCGGGTTTCAAGCAACGGCGTGTTTCGTCCAAGGTTTTGCCGAGGGAGGTCTTGTCGGGCAGGTGCTCGAAAAAATTGCTCGTGAACACCACGTCCAGTGAGTGGTCCGGGATTTCCCAGCGCTGGGAGCAATCTTGGTAGAGGAACTTGACATCCGGTTTCAGGCGCGCTGCGGAGTCGGGATTCAAATCCATGCCGAATCTAGCCGCCGCTCGCACATGGTTGATGAACTCGCCATACCCGCAGCCAAGATCAAGGACCGAGGCGTTTTCCGAGATATATCTCGAAAAAAAGTGCTCAACCAAGATGCGCCAGACCCGGTTTCGGTAATCTAGCTGATCAGCGAAACGCTGGGCGTAAATACGGCTTAAATCGGCTTGGTCGTTTGCTTGCATGGGAGGCGGTTGAAGCGGCGGCGTTTTAGGTTATTACGATTCCAGACTTTTTTTCATATAATCACCGCGTGAAAAATATTTCTCCATCCAAACGTATAGGCATACGAAAAGGTATCGGGATCCCATCTCGCGGATTTTGAGCTTGGCCACGCCGTGGCGGCGGTTGCGCCAAGTTATGGGGATAGTCGCAAAGGAGTAGCCGCGGATTACAGCTTTCAGCGGCAACTCGACGGTGATGTTAAAGTGTGGAGAAAGGATCGGACGGACGCCATCAATCACTGACCGTCTATAGGCCTTGAAGGCGTTGGTCGTATCGTTGAGTCCGTGCCTAAAGAGTATCCGTATAAAAAGATTGGCTGTGCGGTTGAGCACATATTTCACAGTCGGGTAGTCGATCACACCGCCGCCCTTGATGAACCGGCTGCCGAACACGCAGTCTACCCCTTTGTTAAGCTCTTCCCAGTAGCGGACCACGTCGCGGCAATCGTCCGACTCGTCGGCCATCATGATGACGACGGCGTCGCCGCTCATCGCATCGAGACCGCGTGTGATGGCTCGGCCGAAGCCATGTGGGCCGGGGCTCTTCACCGGCCGCAGCGCCGGGACATTTTCCCGGATGCTCTGGAGTATGGCCCATGTGGTATCGCTAGAGCCATCATCCACGACGATTATCTCGTGGGGCACGCCGCGTAACCTTAGCTCAAGATCGAGGTGCTCTACCGTGGATGCGATGCATGCCTCTTCGTCGCGAGCAGGGATGACGATTGAAAGGAGTTGGAGTGATGCTGGCATTCGGGGGCGCGCTTGCTAAGAAGGGGGCGAGTGGAAAGAAACGGAAGTCTCGATTTCGTGTGCACCGAGCAAAAGCGTTGCGTGCCATGCGTATTTGGGGGCGAAGGCTCAAACTTGAAAGCTGAGACTTGCGGGTGGCTGAGAAACGTTTTCCCCCACTCCTTTCGTGTGTGGGCTCGGAGCAATTTGTGCCTAATATGGAAGCTCAGTTTATGCGCTTAAAACGTTCATCGTTGAAGTGGCCAAGTATAACTATTTCACAGCATGCATTTCGCGCGATTGATGTATTTCAAGCGAGGTCATGCGGGCCCCGGGAAAGGACGGGAGCACGGCATGCCTGGTGCCTTGGCTGATCGTTACCGATTCACCGAGCTCGGCGCGGTTCGAGTGATTGGTGCACGGTTTGGGTTCAGTGGCCGCGCTGGATTCCGGCGTTCCCTGGGCGGACTGACTGCGGCCTTGCGCGCGGAGGGGCGGGCGGGTGTGGTGTGGGTTTATGTTTACGGGCATCATCGAGGAAACGGGACGGGTGGAGTTTTTCACGCAACGCGCGGCGGCGTGGAGGTTGC
>CAILVZ010000234.1 GCA_903837825.1 Akkermansiaceae bacterium
AGACCTTCCGAGTCGCACCCGCCAACACATTCATCTCCATCTCTATCCGAAATCGCTCACATGCATCCATTTCTCAATTCTGATTTTCACGTCCGCTGGTCGCAGCTGGTCCCTGAAGCCGTCGCACCTGACATCGGCTACGCGCTTGAAGTTGCGAAGCAAAACATCGAAGCGATTTGCAATCAGGATCCTGGTACGGCAACCTTCGAGTCGACCTTCGTTGCCTTCGAAAATGCGGCCGAACTTCTTAACGCCGGGTGGGGACGCCTTTGCCACCTCGACTCGGTTTGCGACGCGCCGGCCCAACGCGAGGCTTACGGGAAGATGCTTCCGGAAGTCAGCGATTTTTACTCGTCACTTTCACTCAATGGCCGCCTTTGGTCGATGATCAAGACCGTGAGCGAAAGCCCGGAGATCCACACGCTTTCGCCCGTCCAGCAGCGGTATGTCCAAGAGACGGTGGCAGATTTCCGGAACTCGGGAGCTGACCTCCCCGCAGATCAAAAGAAGCGGGTGGCTGAGGTGGAGGCGGAACTTTCGAAACTGACGAAGGAATACTCCGAGCACGTCCTCGATTCGACCAACGCTTGGGAGCTGGTCATCACCGATGAGTCGAAACTCGCAGGCTTACCGGAATCAGCGATCGCGGGCGCGGCGGCAAATGCCCGAGCAAAGGGCCATGAGGCGCCCGCATGGCGGTTTACCCTGCAGTTCCCATCGATGTACCCGATCATGCAACACCTGCATGACGATGGGATCCGCCGGCAAGTTTGGGAGGCGTCCTCACAAGTTGGAGCGGTCGGTGATTTCGATAATACCGCGCTGGTTTGGCAGATCCTCACTCTCCGCCAAGAGAAAGCGGCAATCCTTGGGCACAAGCATTTCGCCGATCTGACACTTCTGCGGCGGATGGCCAAAAATGGCGAAACGGCGATCGGTTTTGTGGATGACCTGCATGAGCGCATTCACCCAACCTTCATTGCCGAGCACAAGCAACTTGCCCAGTACAAAGCGGCCAAATCAGGTCAGCCGGTCCGTGCGCTCGAACCATGGGAAGTCGCCTACTGGGCGGAGCGGCAACGCAAGGAAAACTACGACTTTGACGAAGAGGTGCTGCGGCCCTATTTCCCGGTCGATGGGGTCATGGCTGGGATGTTTGAGATCGCCTCGCGGCTTTTCGGCATCACGATCCGCCAGTTAGAAACGGTCTATCATGCACCGGGCGCCGCTAATCTGTTAGAAAATGATCTTCCAGTCGAAGTCTGGCATCCCGAATGCTCGTTTTACGAAATCCATGATGCAAAAACCACTGCGCATCTCGGGTCGTTCTATGCTGACTGGCATCCACGCGAGTCGAAGCGTGGAGGCGCATGGATGAACTCGCTCCACACCGGTGAACTTGGCGAACCGCACCTTGGCATCATCATCGGCAACATGAGCCCGCCAGTTGACGGCAAGACGGCTTTGCTGACCCACAGTGAGGTCGAAACGATTTTTCACGAGTTCGGACACCTGCTCCACGGAATGCTGAGTCAGGTCGAGGTCAAGTCGTTGTCAGGCACCAACGTGCCATGGGACTTCGTTGAGCTTCCTTCACAAATCATGGAGAATTTCTGCTGGGACCGCGAATCGCTCGATCTATTCGCTCGGCATCACGACTCGGGCGAGCCGATTCCAGAGGGTCTTTTTGTGAAGATGATTGCTGCTAGAAATTATCTAAGCGCTTCAGGGTTCATGCGCCAACTGGCGTTTGGCAAACTCGATCTTGAGCTGCACAGCCGCCTAGCAGATTTTGTCGGCAAGGACCTCGATTCCGTCGACCGCGAGGTGCTCGCCGATTATTTGGCGCCGCTGAACACCCCAACGCCGTCGATGATGCGCCGCTTCAACCACCTCTTCAGTAGTCCCACAGGCTATGCGGCTGGTTATTATTCTTACAAGTGGGCTGAGGTGCTTGACGCCGATGCATTCACGCGTTTCCAAAAAGAGGGCGTGCTGAACGCAGAGACGGGTGAGGCATTCCGCGAGCACATTCTCAGCAAGGGGAATTCTGCTGCGCCGGATGAACTCTACCGGCGATTCATGGGGCGCGACCCTGAACTTGAGCCGCTCCTCGTTCGTGCTGGACTCGCCGAGCCATCATTGGCTTGACCCCTAAGTGGCTCTTTGAGAATGATTTAGGAAATTCATTTCATCAACGGTTTCAACATGAGTTCAGAGAAAGTATTCATCGCCATCGATTTGGGTGCTGGCAGTGGTCGCGTGATCGCTGCCAAGACCGACTTTTCAACCATTGAATTGGAGGAAGTGCATCGATTCGACAATCCTGGAACTGACTTGCCCGGCGGATCGTTCTGGAATGTGATCGGTCTCTATCGGGAAATTCTAACAGGCTTACGCCGCGCGGTCGAACAACATGGATTGAAGATTGTTTCGATCGGAATCGATACGTGGGGTTGCGATTTTGGTTTGGTAGATGCGAATGGAGAGCTGTTAGGGATGCCCCACCAATACCGGGACCCGCGTTTCGAGGGGATGGCGGAGGTGATGCACGGAGCCATGCCGGAGGCAGACATTTATTCGCGCACGGGGATTAAGACGAATTTTTACAACTCCTCGCTTCACCTCATGGCAGAGGCGCGCAAGGAGAGCCCAGCACTGCTGCATGCGGAGAATCTTTTGTTTGTGCCGGATCTGTTAGCGTATTGGCTTACGGGCATTCAGGCTGTTGAGCGCACGGTGGCCTCGACCTCACAGTTGTTAGATCCACGCACCGGCGATTGGGCGTGGGAGGTGATCGATGCGTTAGGCTTGCCACGCAAGATTTTCGGCACCGTGGTCGCGCCCGGAACGGTGCTAGGCTCCATCCGCGACGAGGTTGCAAGTTTCATCGGGCAAGCGGGCATTCCAGTGGTGGCGACGGCTTGTCACGATACGGCTTCTGCGGTTGCTGGCATTCCGATGGATGGCAGCAGCAGCCTGTGGCTTTCGTCCGGGACATGGTCGATCATGGGCGTGGAGACCTCGGAGGCAATCACATCAGCAGAGGCTCATGCTTATGGATTTTGCAACGAGCTGGGCGTTTCGAACAGCGTGCGTTTCTTGAAAAACATCAGCGGCCTGTGGCTGGTTCAAGAGTGCAAGCGACAGTGGGATCTGGAGGGCGCCAAGCTCGGGTACGCTGAAATGGCGACACTCGCGAATCAAGCTGCACCTTTTTCCGCCTTCATTGATCCCGATGATTCCTGCTTTGCAAGCCCTGGAGACATGCCAGAGAAGATCCGCGCGTTTTGCGCGAGGTCTGGCCAAGCGGTGCCTCATGACAAGGGACAGATCCTGCGGGTGGTCACTGAGTCACTTGCCCTCAAGTACCGTGTGGTTTACGAGAACATCCGGCAGCTCACGGGGCTCGAGTTTAAGTGCCTAAACGCCGGGGGTGGAGGAATCCAAAACGCGCTGCTCAGCCAAGCGACAGCAGACGCTCTCGGAATTGAAATCGTCTGCGGCCCTGTGGAGGCTACATCCTGCGGAAATGTGATCACTCAGATGATCGGCACGGGATACCTGCCAAACTTGGAGGCGGGCCGAGATTTGATTCGCCGCTCGTTTGAGCGTAGTACTTTTACGCCTGGGGACTCGATGACCTGGGATGACGCTTTCGCACGATTCAAGGCAATCCTCGCCTTAAGCTGAGGGCCCAAGCACCTGTGGGTGCCTTGGCTTTCATCGGATGAATCGATCCAAACAAATTTCAGTTTTGATTCGACAGTCTGGTGCAAAATCATGCAATTATTTGGCAGATAAGTCCTCGTGAGTTGCCGATTGATGATCGAGGCGATGGAATACACGGTCGATCACCGAGCCCCTAATTCAAGTTCATGCCCACATCGGCAACATCCGTCATGAAATCGCTCATCGCGCGCCCGCCGGGGTGGGCGCTGGTTACGGCGCTGGTCATGATCATCGGCGGAGTGCTTTGGGTCACGGGTGGAGAGGCCTGGTCTGGCATCGTGCAGGTGGGGGCCGGGAGCTACTCGACCACTCTACCAGATGGTTGCAATCCATTACCGGAAAAAATCTATCGCACTCAAGCCGCCAAGGGGCCCACGGTGACAGGCCAGTGGTGGAGCTCCTTGTTGTGGCAAGAATACTCGAACAACATGTTCCCTCATCCTCTGGCGATGGTCTGCACGCCCGAGGGCTTGGCGATCACCTACCCGGGCGCGGCAGTGGTGGGTACTCAGTCGGCCATCATGGGTGGCGGGGTAACCAAAGACGGAGACCTGAAGATCGGGCACTCGGCCGCATCAAGTTTTGCCAAAGCTGAGTGTGACGGATATTCTGATTGGTTTGTCACGGCGGCATTCGACGATGGTAGGGCCTCGCTCAAGACCTCATTTGGACACGGCAGCCCATTTGTCTACTGCATCTATCGTAGCGGGAATCCCTTGGTCACCTTTGATGGACGTCCGCAGATTTGGTCGGGCACTGCAGATGATGCGGTTCTTGGTGTCACCATCAAGGGCCACCATTACGGATTGTTCGGGGCGTCGGGATCTTCTTGGACGGGCATGGACGGTGCCATTTTCACCAATCAGTCTGGGGGAAAACCGTACTTTTCGATCGCCTTGCTGCCTGACAATCGATTGGAAACCCTCGCCCTATTCAAGCGTTACGCCTACAGCCATGTCATCGACACGCGGGTGGATTACCAAGTGATCCCGGGCAAGGTGAGAGCGGTGTATGAAATCAAAACGAAGGTGTGGGAAGGTAGTGAAAGTGGCACGATCTGCTCGCTCTATCCACACCAGTGGAAATACGCCACCTCGGAGTTAACGAACCTGACCTACGGCTCCGTCCGCGGTTTGATGAAAGTGGCATGCGGCACGGGATTCGTTACAGAGGTCCCGATCCAAGGCGTGCTTCCAATGCTTCCCGCTGAGGGGATCAAAGACCGAGCAACCTTGTTAGGCTATTTGAAAGCCGAGGCGAATGTTCCTAGCCCCGACTACGCAGACACCTATTGGGAAGGCAAGCACCTTGGGCGCCTTGCCACCTTGAGCGGAATCGCGGAGGCGGCTGGTGAGCTTGATCTTCAAAAAATCTTCATTCAGCAGATCAAGCAGCGGTTAGAAAACTGGTTCACCGCATCTCCAGGAGAGACCGCGCCCCTGTTTTATTACAACGCGAACTGGGGAGCATTGGTGGGTAGCAAGTCATCCTTTGGTAGCGACAAGCCGCTGAATGATCATCATTTTCACTACGGGTATTTCATCCGTGCGGCAGCAGAAGTTGCTCGCGTCGATCCGGCATGGGCAAAGAAATGGGAGCCGATGGTCATGATGGTCATCCGCGACATTGCCTCGCCGAGTCGCACGGATCCGATGTTTCCCTACATCCGTTGTTTCGATAAATACGCAGGGCATTCGTGGGCATCGGGCGATGCCAACTTCGCCGATGGAAACAACCAGGAGTCATCGTCTGAGTCATTGAACGCGTGGTACGGGCTCATGATGTGGGGCGAGGCAACCTCAAATCCAAAAGTGCGTGATGCGGGGTTGTTCCTATTCAATACCGAGAGAACTGCGGTGGAGGAGTATTGGTTTGATGTGTCTGGAACAAACTATCCGAAGGATTTTCCGAACGTGGCGCTTGGCATGATCTGGGGCGGCAAGGGCGCCTTTGGGACTTGGTTTTCCGATGAAATCGATAGCATCCATGGGATCAACTGGCTGCCATTCACGCCCGCGTCAATTTACATGGGACGCAATCCAGCGTATGTGAAAAAGAATTATGAGCGCATCACCGCGCGGCGCCCTGGAGGAAAAAATTTCAATACGGGATGGGGCGATTTGGTGGTGATGTTCAACGCGCTCAGTGATCCTGCGAGTTCAGCAGCCTACCTCGATACGCATCCTCACTGCCTCATTGAAGGCGGCAACACCTATGCCTTCATGTATCATTGGATCCACACGCTCGATCAATTGGGAATCAACGATGCTGGCGTGATGGCGGACTATCCATTTTCGAATGTCTTTCAAAAAGATGGCAGGAAAACGTATGCGGTTTATAACTATGGCCCAAGCCCGCTGACGGTTCATTTTTCCGATGGCTGGAATTTGCAGGCAAAGCCAAAGTCCCTGACCGTCAACCGACTTGATCGCTAAAGTCATGCCGCCGAGTCATATCAAGAAGGTTCTGGATGGATTTGAAATTCACACGCTCACCAACGATCGGATTGCGCTCTCGATGGTTCCAGAGCTCGGGGGGCGGCTGGTCTCATTGAAAGATCGAGCGACCGGTCGTGAGTGGTTAGATGGTTGGTCGCCAGCAACCAAACGCCGGCTGTGGCATCCGACGGACCCTCAGGATTACGAAACTGGACCTGGCGCGGGCATCGATGAGTGCCTGCCCACGGTGCTTGCTTGTAAGGTGAAACGCAAGGCGCTGGGTGACCATGGCGAGCTTTGGAATCGTGCCCCAGCATTCGACGAGGAACTTGCCAGCAAGGGGGTATTGCTGTGCCGCTGGAATCTAACATCTTTGCCACTGGATTTCGAACGCCGCGTTTCAGTCGCTAAAAATCGAGTTCGTTTCGATTATCGCATCGAGAACCGCGCGGATGTCGCGACCCCATTTCTTTGGGCTTGGCACCCGCTCTTCTCATGGAAGCCAGGCGATGAAATCTGTCCTGCCAAGTCGATTCAGACTTGTCTAACACCTGGCGGGGAGGTGATGCCATGGCCACTCGATCCCATCGGCAACGATCTATCTAAAGCCCGATTCGTGAAAGGAGCGACGCCTGCCGCCAAAGTATTTCTTGGGCCACTGGCGAGGGGCCGAGTCGCGATTCGTGCGAAAAATGGTTCAGGCCTTGAGCTATCGTGGCCAGCAAGCTTGTTCCCATACGCGGGAGTCTGGATCACACGAGGTTTCTGGAAGGGTCTGCATCATTGGGCAATCGAGCCGACCAATGCAGCGGTTGACCTTCTGTCAGACATTGCGGTCATCGATGCACCCGCGCCTAGCTTGCTGGCAGCCAGAGAGGTGCGCCACTGGTCATTGACCCTTAGCGTGCTTTGAACTTCCGCGCGAGCCATTGCTCGAGCAGTTGCGGCCATGCGGCGAGATCACCCTTACCTTTGAGTCCGTAGCCGTGACCACCGGTCTCAAAAAGATGGAGAGAAACAGGCACGCCTTGTTTTTTGCACGCGGTCGCGAACTCAAGACTGTTGCGGCAGTCGATGGGGTCGTCGGCGGTGGTGACAAGAAACACGGGAGGGGTGTCCTTGGTCACTGCCTTGTCGGTTGAGTATTTCTCAACGCTGGCATCATCTGGGTCTTTGCCTAACAGATTCAGCCGTGATCCCTTGTGGCTCAAGGCGGCACTCATCGAAATCACTGGATAGATGAGAATCGCGAAGTCGGGTTTGCAGCTTTCGTGATCGATTGCATCACCACCTTCTTCTTTGAAGGAGTCGGCAAAGCGGGTCGCGCATAGGCTCGCAAGGTGACCGCCTGCTGACGAGCCCATCACGCCGATTTTGTTAGGGTCGATTCCCCATTCGTTTGCATGCGCGCGCACGGTGCGAATCGCGCGGCGTGCATCCAGGAATGGCACGGGGAATTGATACCCACGGCTTGGGTCTTGGCTCACGCGGTATTTCACGACGATGCCAGCGATGCCGCGTTCGACTAACCACTTTGCGTAGTCGTGTCCCTCATGATCTGCCGCAAGGAGACCGTATCCTCCGCCTGGAAAAATGAGCGCGGCGGCACCGGTCGATTTCGATTTTTCGGGGAGGTAGGCCTGAAACTGGGGGAGCTCGATGTCGCTGAGGCGGCCTTTTTCTCCGAGAGTTTCGGTTCCTGCAGGTTGGGGCTTGGCGCCGGGTGCCCCGTTAGGCCAGAGGTTTGCCCACTGCGAGTTCGCGATGGAGATGAGGCTTAGGAAAATAAGTGCGTGGCGTTTCATGGGTTTTGCATGGGTGATGGCAGAAATGAAAAATCAGTTGGCGACTTTGATGCGGGCGGGAACATCCTTGATCTGGATGCCGGCTTTGGTGAGAGATTCCCAGACTTTGAGAAGTCGCTCCAGTGGGATGTTGCGATCGGCTTCTAACTCTAACTTTCGGTTAGGATTTTGTTTCTGATAGGCTTGCAAATAAGACTCCAAAAGGCCTTCCGGAACCTGAAGGGAGTCGAGGGTGATGTTGCCCAGCGCGTCGAGGGTGATTTTTGACCGGGGTTCGATGACTTGGTCCGATGGAATGTCGTGGACCGTTGGCAATTCGATGTGCAGCACGTCTCGTGGTTTTTTAAATGCGGTTGAGACAATGAAGAATACCAGCAAAACGAAGAGGATGTCGATCATCGGTATGACCGCCACCTGGCTACGCGTGGTTTTTGGACGGTGAAATCTCACGGAGAATCAGGGTTGATGATTTGGAGGTTCGCAGGCGGATGCGAGGCTCGTTAGAAGGGATTCTAATCGAGCGGTGAGCATTTCGATGCGGCGGACAAAGTAGCCGTGGGCGATGACGCAGGGCACCGCGATGGCGAGGCCGACGATGGTGGTGGTGAGTGCCTCGGCGATGCCGCGAGCGATTGCGAGGTGATCGGAGTTGTCGCCCAGTCCTTGGAAGATCCGGACAAGCCCGGAAGCAGTCCCTAGCAATCCTAGCAACGGTGCGATGGTGATGACCGTGTCGAGCACCGCAATTCCCGCATGAAGATGCATGGTTTCTTCCCTGGCAGCGGACTCAACCGCATGGGTGATTTCTCCGCGAGGTTTTCCGCGATGTTTGATGACCACCGCCGAGAGGCGAGCAAGCGCACTTGCGCCATTTTCGAATTCCTTGATCACGGGTTGTTCTCGGTGTGCGGCGAGAAGTTCCGGGAAGTGTGCTACATCACGAGTGAGGGATTTCGGAATGACCCTCCGGTTGGTGAGGGAAAAGAATTTGAAGAGGATCGCCATCATTCCGGCCACCGAGGTGAGTCCGAGTGGAATCATGAATACGCCGCCCTTGGAGAGAAACTCCCAGACGAGGTTGATGCCGAGAAAATGAGTCATGGAGAAGATGGGGTTAGAGAGTCCGTGCATGAATAATGGTTAGAAATAGAAATTAAAGATCAGTTCAAGGGGTTCGTTCGTGAAATCCTTTTTCAAGGCGGCAGGCATCGCAGGGATCGCGGCGTCACGGATGGCATTCAGGGTAAAGCCTTTTTGGACTTCGCCCGTTTCCATGTTTCCAACGAACTGAACCGTGCGCACCTTACCACTGGTCTCGACAAAGAATCGAACTGTTAGAAATCCAGGGGTAATGAAATCTCGGTGACGCACGCAGTTGCGCTGCCATTCTTGTTCTACGGCGCGACTGATGATCGCTTGGTAGCGGCCTAGCGGCGAATCGGCCACATCGAGCGCGCTGCGCCCCGTGCGTGAGATCGACCCGATGATCGCGGTCTTGCGCTGGTTGCCTCGGAAGCCTGGAGCGGTGCTTGGCGTTGAGGGTTTAGGTGGTGAGGGTTCTTGGGGTTGCGACGCTTCTTTTTCCTCCTTCGGCGCTTGCGCGCGAGGGGCGGTGGGGGTCTCGATGTTAGCAGTCTCGCGGGGCGCAGGGACATCGACGGGGTTGGGGCCATCCAAGAGGCGCTCGCGCGTGGGTGGGGGGGATTGTGTCTGGTCCGCAGCAGGGTTGTGGTTAGGTGCGCTGGATTTGATCGATTGGGTCACACTTGATTCCGATGGCCCTTGGGGGCCTAGGGCTGCGGGTGTTTTCGGTGCGTCCTGCGCCGCGGCATCGGCAAGTGAGCCGTCACGATAGGTGCTCTCGGTGGTTTCAAGATCTTCGTTATCCCGAGGCGTGGCGCCTGCTTGTGAGGGCAACTCGCGAGCCCCGGCATCGGGCTGGCGATCGCTGGTGGCCCGTGTGTTCCGCTCGCCCAGAAATCTCGGTTTTTCGGGGGCCGTGGCGGTTTGGCTCTCATTCGTCCGTGCAAATCTCGGCTGGGTCGGTGGAGCCGCCGGTGGCGCCTGGGTTGGCGCGGGCGTCGGCGGTGCGGGAACGATCATGTCAGGGAAAATCGTGATCGAAGTCTCGGCAGGTGGGGGCGCGGCGACCTGCCGGAGTTGCTGAAACTTGGCCGATTGCAAGGACCCCAATCCCGCTGCGATCAATGCGACTGCGTTGACCAGCAGCGACAAGCCAAGGGCGATCGCCCAAAGACGCCGATCTTCCCTGCCTGGGGATGTGGTGAACGATTGCGTGGCCAACGTCGGAGACTCGCCCGAAAACTGGATGGAAGCAATCCGGGAAATGGCCCGCCAGTAGGGTTACCCTGCGCGGCCCGCAGGTAGATTTTTGAGAGTGATCTGTGGAAAATGGTGCATTTGTCCGAAAATGCGCCATTTTTCGAAAGGTAATTTCGAAATATTGTCAAACTTGTCGAAAATTTCGCAGTTTTTGATTGATCGGCTACCATCCAAGTGACATGTTTTGCCCGTTGACCCCAATTTTATGAGTAAAAACCGAATGGATGGAGCCCAAGCACTAATCAAGACTCTCGACGATCTTGGCATCGAATACATCTTTGGATATTCGGGAGGCGCAGCCATCCCGATTTTTGACGCGCTCGAGACCGTCAAAACCAAAATGAAGTTCATCCTCGTGCGTCACGAGCAAGGAGCCGTGCATATGGCCGACGGATACGCTCGTGCGACGGGTCGCCCTGCAGCCGTGCTGGTCACTTCCGGCCCAGGTGCTGGAAATACCGTGACGGGCTTGATGACCGCCATGATGGATTCCGTGCCGATGTTGGTGATCAGTGGCCAGACTGTGACATGGATGCTCGGCAAGGATGCCTTCCAAGAGGCGGACATCTTCGGCATCACCATTCCGGTGGTGAAGCACAACTATCTCGTCAAGGAAACGAACGCGCTGCCGCGGATCGCTCGTGAAGCGTATCACATCGCGACCACCGGCCGTCCAGGCCCCGTTCTGATCGATGTGCCCAAGGACATTTCTCAAGGCCCTTTCAGCGGCGAGATGAATCCGCCATTCAATTTGCCCGGTTACGATCCGTCGAGCGGACTCACCATTTGCCCAAAATCGGTGAAACAAGCGACGGACTTGATCGCCAAGGCCAAGCGCCCGGTGATTCTCGCGGGCCAAGGCTGCATGATTGCCCGAGCCGACAAGGAGCTCATGCACCTTGCGGAAACCCTCAATTGCCCCGTCACGACCACGTTGTTAGGCAAAGGCGTTTTCCCAGAAACTCACCCGCTTTCGCTCGGCATGCTCGGCATGCACGGCACGGCCTACGCGAATAAGGCCATGGTCGAGTGCGATTTGCTCATCAATGTTGGCTCCCGATTTGATGACCGGATCATCGGCCAACCCTCGAAATTCTGCGCCACCGCCAACATCATCCACATCGACATCGATCCCGCCGAAATGGGAAAAATGGTTCGGCCAGACGTGCAAATCGTTGGAGATGCCAAGGCGGCCCTCGCCGAGATCAATGAAAAGATCGGCCCGCTCGAGACCAACGACTGGCTTGCGAAGCTTGATGGCTACAAGAAGAAGTTCCCGCTTCAGTACAAAAAGCAGGGCGGGCTACGCATGCAACAAGTGATCGATGAGCTCTATCAGCTGACCGAAGGAAAGGCGATCGTCTCAACCGATGTCGGTCAGCACCAGATGTGGGCGGCTCAGTTTTACAAGAACCATGAATCGTTCCATTGGCTCTCATCCGGCGGCGCTGGCACGATGGGCTTTGGGTTTCCGGCGGCGATTGGTGCCCAGCTTGCTTGCCCCGACAAGACGGTGATTTCGATCTCTGGCGACGGAGGGTTCCAAATGACCTTGTTCGAACTTGCCACCGCGCAGATCCACAAACTGCCGATCAAGATCGTGGTGCTCAATAACCACTACCTTGGCATGGTGCGCCAGTGGCAGGAGTTGTTTTACGAAGACCGGACATCCGGCGTGGACCTCATCGGCAACCCGGATTTCTGCAAACTCGCCGCAGCGTATGGCATCCCATCGGTTCACATCAAACGACCCGCCGATGTAACGAAGCAGCTGGAAAAAGCCCTCGCCTACAACGATGGCCCGATCCTCATCCATGCGGAGTGCGTCAAAACCGACAATGTGTTCCCAATGATCCCCGCGGGCGCAGCCCTCGAAGACATGATCACGGAAGCACCGAAAACCAAGATGGCGAAACCCGTCGGTTCCACGTGATCTGTTAGAATCCCCGACGCTTTCAATCCAGACCTCAGCACTCACACTCTCGATCTCATGTCCCAGACCATCGTCACCACTGACACTCCCGTCGCCGCTCCTGCAATACCGCGCGGCCCTTCTCATACGCTCTCGGTTCTCGTGAGTAATGAGCCAGGCGTCCTCATGCGGATCTGCCAAGTCTTCTCACGCCGCGGCTTCAACATCGATTCACTCGTCGTCTCCGAGGGACGAAATGCGAATTTCTCCCGTATGACCATCGGCATCTCCGGTGATCCTGAGGGCCTTTCGCAGATCATCATGCAGGTCGGCAAGCTCATCGATGTCATTCATTGCTCTGAGCACACCTTCGATGATTCGGTGACGAAGGAGATGGTACTCATCAAGATCCGCTGCTCGCCCACCGAGTGCTCGCAAGCGCTGCAAATCGCCGAACATTTTTCGGGAAAAACCGTCGATCTCACGCCCACCTCGATGATCATCATGCTCTTTGGTGACAGCCTGAAAATCGATGCGGCGATCACGATGTTCTCGCAGTTCAACATCATTGAAACGGTTCGTACCGGCAAGGTCGTCATGGCCCGCGGGGAACAACCGACCTAACTCAAAATTCGTCCAGCGGACGTCCGTTCACCCCAAGCAATCTCCGGCTCCTCCGGGGGATCTGCTTGGGGTTTTTTCGTGCCATTGCCTCAAAGTTGGGCAAAAGAGAGCGATTCCAGAACATTTTTTTGCATCGAGAATCAAAAAATAAACTCAATTCAATCTGCTGTAAATCAATTAGTTATATGGATTATTAGAAATCATCGCGTAACCTTATTGCACGAATTTGCATCAATTTTCTGGACAGATTGGATTTAGGCGTCATGGTTTCCAACAGCCTTCAAGTGAAACCCATGTTCACGGCTCATGCCTCCATCGGAGGAGGTGTGATTTTCTTGAATCATTCCAAAACCTGAAATCCAAATGAAATCTGTCTCAAAATCCTTAATCTCATGCCTCACCACCGCCATCCTCGGACTGAGTGGCGCATCACAAGCCACCATCGTTACCGTGAACGCCGACTTGTCGAACGGCTACATGGCGGTCTTCGGCCTCGATGGATCTGGTGGCCCAGACTATAATAATTATCAATTCGGCACCCAGTGGGGAGTCTCAGATGTGAAATCAACGGTCGGTGCATCAAGCATCGTTTTGGAGGCCAATTACAATTGCTATGCCAATAATCCTGGCGATGGCTATTGGCGCAGTGACGGAGGAAGCGGCACGACAGGTAACAAATGGATGGTCGGTTCGACTTATACGGATGTTCCCGAGTCGGCATTTCCTGATCATAGCTGCAATTTTAAAGCATCAATCTCCAACTACACCTTCGGTGCTGGCTACACGGTGAGAGCGTTCATCAAAGGATTTGCTAGTGATTATTCATACAACTACCAACTATTTTCAGATCCTCTCACCGCAGGTTCTGCGATCAATTTGACTTTTGACACCACTGGCTGGGGGCACATCCAATATGGTTTTGAGGTTCAGGGCGTCAACGCGAACTCAGCAAATTCTCCAGGGTCGGCAACTGTTAACGCCAACGTGGTCGTGCCAACCGTCTATGGGATTCCGAATTCAGGATTTGAGACCGCAGATGGAGCGCAATGGGCAGCTGATCAAGCAAATGGTCACACATTTAGCTATCCAACAAGCGGTGGCAATCCAGGTGGCTATGCGGTGATCGATGGCTCCGCCGCGTCGGAAACCTGGTACGCGGTCTTTGTGGCGAACAGCGGCAAACAACTCTCGCTTGAATCCTTGAATCTAACCGCCGGCCAGCAGGCTACCTTCGCGCTCGACATGAAACTCCTCTCGGGTGCCAACATCGGTGGGCTTAAGGTTGAATTTTATCCAGATCTTGGAAACACTGGAAACATGTACCCAGCGCTTACTGGAGATGGTAGCCAGTGGGCGACCTATTCATTTCCTGTGACCATCCCAGCGGGGACTACGGGCATCAAGCTTGTGCCGCTTTGGGGACCCAATTCGTCCGTCGCATTCGACAACATGCGTTTGGCGTTTGCAGCCACCATCGCCACCAGCGGATCCAACGCCGTGGTTAGCTGGCCTTCAGTGACTGGCCGGACCTATCAAGTTCAAAAGTCCACCAACCTTGCGGACTGGAGCAATCTCGGTTCGGCGGTTTCGGGTGATGGCTCCACCCAGTCGACGACCGACCCAATCGGTGCGACCAAGGCCTTCTTCAAGGTCGTCGAGACGACCCCAGCGGATCAATAAGTTCATTGCCAAAGGGCGGCTGGTGCACAACCGGCCGCCCTTTTTTTTCCAAGTTTCTAACAGATTTTAGTACGCTGCTCCATTGTGATTTCATGTCTCCCGAAGTGTTAGAAAATTTGGATAAACTTCGCCATGGAGACACGAGGGCCAGAGTGAAACCATCGGATCGCACTCTCTACTTGCCGCTGAGGCCCATCTTGATTTTGTTAGGTTTTGCTCTAACGGAATCCGTTGCAGCACAATCGCTTCCGGGATACACCTTGTGCTGGGCAGATGAATTCAATCAGGCGGATGGCAGCTTACCGGATTCTCAAAAGTGGGGCTATGACACGGGTGGCTCGGGCTGGGGAAATGGTGAGCTTCAATATTATACCACTCGTGCAGCAAACGCGCGAATCGAGGCGGGACAATTGGTGATTGAGGCTCGCAAAGAAGGCTACGCGGGAAGCAATTACACCTCCGCACGCTTGTTGACGAAGAACAAGGCTTCGTGGACCTATGGGCGCATGGAGGCACGCATGAAACTTCCGAGAGGCCAAGGGATCTGGCCAGCATTCTGGATGCTTGGCTCGGACATCGACACGGTTGGTTGGCCGAGTTGTGGGGAGATCGATATCATGGAGAACATCGGAGTACTTCCCTCGACGGTCTATGGGACAGTGCATGGCCCTGGCTACTCGGGTAGCGGGGGAATTGGCGGAAGTTTCACCCGATCCAGCGGCGCGCTCGCCGATGATTTCCATGTCTTTGCGATTGAGTGGGAATCGAACGAAATCCGTTGGCTCATCGATAATCAGAACTATTTTACCATCCGGTCATCCGACCTTCCGAGTGGAAGTCGTTGGGTGTTCAATAAGCCGCACCACCTGTTGCTCAATCTAGCAGTCGGAGGGGCATGGCCGGGCTATCCAGATGCGTCCACGACTTTTCCCCAACGCATGACGGTCGACTATGTCCGGGTCTATCAGCGGTCAGGATTCGTCCCCGTGATCCCGCAGTTTGTGACGGTGACGCCCGAAGAAAATTGGATCGGTTACATGCATGTGTCTAACCGTCCTCAAGATGGCGGGGCCTATCAATTTGGCACCACGTGGTCGACAGCCGATCTTTGTGCGAGTTTTTCGGGCGCGAACTTGATTCTGAAACCTAACACGATCAGCGATCCGGCGGCTTATTGGTATGTGGGTGGCGGGGGTCCAGGACGACCTGGCAATAAGATCATGGATGCAAACATGTATGTCGAAAAAACCAATAACCTCTCCGGGAAAACCGTGGTCTTTAAGGGCAATGTGCTTTCGAATACACTCACCGATGCGCACCAGTCATTCGCGTTTATCAAAGACTTCGCGCCAGACTATTCTTCGAGCGTCGCGGTGCAGGTCCCTCTGAAGAATGGCGTCTTCAAGGTGATCCTCGATACGCTCCCAGGTGCAGGGCGTCACGTGCAGTATGGATTTGAGACGGTTGGGGTGAATGTGTGGGCCTCCGATTCCTCAGCGTTCGGGTCGGTTCAGATCGGTGCTGCCGAGGATGACCTTTATGAACGGTGGATCAGAGGATTTGATATGAGCTCGATTCAGTCACCCGATTTGACCGCAAGTGCCGATCCTGACGGAGATGGGCAGAACAACCTGTTAGAGTATGCGCTCAATGACGATCCAGCCCGCGCGACGATTTCAGGGAAAATGAGGTCGCAGGTCCGGATGATCGATGGTGTAAGGTGGTTTGAACTGACCCTGCCCGTGCGCGATGGGGCGGTTTTCAGTGGGTCGCTTGCAAAATCGGCGCTTGCAGGCCAGTTAGCCTATACCGTGGAGGGGTCCAGTGAACTGAAGGCCTTTGGCCGAGAAGTGATTGAAGTTTCGCCCCTCGTGGATGGGCTACCCGCACTTGATGGGGGGTGGTCTTATCGGAGTTTTAGGTTGAATAGCGCAATTGGCGCCGCAACTCCTCAGCCATTGGCGGGTTTCCTCCGTGCGAAAATCACCGCAGTTCCCTGATCTTCAGTAAATTGCTCTGAAATCATTTAACTAAATTGCATAAAATTTCTCGACGAAGTCGGAATTCGATGCGATGAATATCCCTGTCCTTCAAGCCCATGAAAACAACCCAACAATCTCAGTGCCACAGGAGTGGTTTCACTCTCATCGAAATCCTTGTCACTCTCACGATTGTCGCGGTGCTCGCGGGCGTGGTGTTCAGTATATCGGCGAAGGCCAAGCAGTCAGCCTTGTCGGCGAGCACGTTGAACAACCTCCGTGAGATCGGTGGTTGTGCGGGGCTGTGGATGTCAGAGAACAACAATTTTTTCCCACCCGCATGGGACAACACGAATGGCGCCAATCGTTCCTATGCGCAGTGTTTTGATCCGTACATGCATGGAGTGCCGATTTACAGGTCGGACCGGAGCAAGTTCATCGGCCCAGACAAGCGAGTCGCGGTGAAGGTGAATAGCAATTCTCACCCAATCACGTATGCCATGAATCGGGCGGTCTGTCGCGATACCACCTCGAACGGCAAGCCAGGTGAATCTCTGGTGCATGTGACTAAAGTTTCACAGCCCACTCAAGTGATCCTCCTTGCGGATGGCTGCCAGAACCCAGGAAATTTGGGGCAGTCAAATGCCTCCGCCTATCGGTTGTATGCCGCAACAGGTCAGTCTGGCGCTCCGGGCAAAGGCACGCAAACGATCCCCGTTGGGCCTGACGTTGATACGGCAGCGGGTGATGGTTGGTTCCGCTATCCGTGGGGCAAATGTCACGCCTTGATGTGCGATGGCTCTGCAATGGTCTTCGCGAAGGGGACGATCAAAAACAAGAACATCTGGATCGATAGCGAGTTGTAAGAATCCTTCGTTTGATTCTGTTAGCTCGAACGCGGCTGGCAAATCACGTTGGCAGGTTCGGCATCCGCCTACGGCTTTTTCCAGATGGCTACTTCTGCAAACTCACTTTGAGCTGCTTGCAAGCGTCAGCGAGGCTGGAACCCTCAACAATATAACATCCTGTTAGAGTGCGGGCCTGTCTCGTTTGAGACCGCTCGATTTGCATGACGATCGCGGGCGAATCAGCGATCAATCCGGCGGGCAGCAAGATCCGTGCGCATGGTCTTGCAGGTGGCCTCATCGAGACCGTAGCGCAGGAAGAAGATCGAGAGCATCAGAAGGCCTGCCGCAGGAATCAAACTCGAAAGCAGCAAGATCCCGTGCAGTGAAGCGGTCGTCTGTTCGGCATTGGCCACGTAGCCAAAGTAGCTGAGCAACCATCCGGCGAAGGCTGCACCGATACCCATACCGGCCTTTTGGGATGAGGTGGTCGCCGAGAAAATAATCCCCGTGGTGCGTACGTTGAACTTCCACTCCGCGTAGTCCGCAGTGTCTGCGACAAGGGCCCAGTAAAGTGTCGCGTTGATTCCCGCGAAGATCATCCCAAGAATCTGAAAGGTGAAAATCAATTCAGTTTGGTGAGGCTTAATCCAGTAGAACGGAATAGCGGTTAGAGCGACGAGAGCCATGCTGGTGATGAAGGAGTATTTCTTGCCGATCGATCGCACCGCAAACTTCGTGAGCGTTGCACCGAAGATCATGGCGAGTCCGCCAATGAGGAAATAGGTGGCGATTTGCTTGTCGTTCCATTTCAGGTAGCTCTTGAGGTAATAGACGCCGGCGGTTCCGCGGACTACCGCGAAGGTGATATTGATAATCCCAGCCGCAAACATCATCAACCAGTGCCGGTTCGACAACAGAGTTTTGATATCACCGCCGAGTTTGGTTTTTTGGGCGACCGGTGGGTGGATGCGCTCGCGGGTGGAAAAGAACGAAATGAGGAAGAAGACGACCGAGATCGCGCTGAAAAGGATCACGGTGCGTTGGGCGCCAAGTTGTTGGTTTTCTCCGCCGAAGGTCTTGATCAACAGAAGAAAACTGGAGTTGGCGACAATCCCCCCGATTTGGGCGAGGACCATTCGGAAGCTATTGACGCTCGTGCGCTCCAAGGGATCATCCGTCATCACGCCAGACAATGCCCCGTAGGGAATATTGATGGCCGAGTAGAGGAGCATCAGCAGGTTGTAGGTCGTCCATGCCCAAACCAACTTGCCCCATGAGCTGAAGTTGGGTGTGGTAAATGCAAGGACGAATACGACGGCAAGGGGAAGGCAAAGCCAAAGGAGGTAGGGACGGAATTTTCCCCAACGCGAATGGGTACGGTCGGCCGCCGCGCCGATGAAGAAGTCCACGAATCCATCAGTGCAGCGTGCGAATAAAAGCATGGTTCCGGCGGCCGCTGCGGTGATACCGAAAATGTCGGTGTAGAAGAACATGATGAAATTCATCATCAGTGCCCAGATGAAATTGCTAGCGGTGTCGCCAAGGCCATAGCCGATTTTTTCTTGAACGGAAACTTTCATGGGTTTTGAAAAATAGATGTTAGAAACCAGCCACGCAGTCTTTTGCAAGTTTGACCGTGATCGATCGGATCGAATGGTTGCGCGCGAACAATGCTTGGCACTCTGCGGATGGAAGTTGATTTCCGTCGATCTCGAGAACTTTGCCATCAACGCGATCAACCGTAATGGATGCTTTGTCCGCGAGTTGATAGCAGATCGGAGTCTGGAATGCGGTGAACGCAAGGGTCATGGCGTCGAGCTTCCATGTTTGGCTTTCGCCATTCACGTCGATGTAGTGGAATGCATGCGAGGTCGTGAAAAACTCGTGATTTGTTAGAAGCGTTGGGTTAAAGCGCAGGCATCCGCCCTCGATCTGAACCCCGAGTTCTCCGAGGCGGGTGAGAATTTCTTCCTTCACTTGACCCGTCATGCCAGGTTGCTGGGCTCCTCGGTGGCGCGGTGAGTGGGAATAGGGGTCGGTGGGAAAGGCACCATAAGTGGGCGCATCCTTGGTGAAGCCGAGTCCATTCCGGATGTCCCGATACGCGGCCGCAAGCTGGTGGGATTCAGCTGAACTTGGGTCAACACGAGCCGAATTTTGATAGATCTCTTGAACGGCTAACAGCAACTTCGCGATCATGTGCCAGTAGATGCTGCCCAATCCCTCAAAGGCGAACATCGATCCGCTTCGACCCGTGAATGACTGGTGGCGAAAGACCTGCTCCCAAAGCTCCAGCAAGCCACTGCGGTCGGTTGAGAGCGCATCTTGCCAGCTTGGGTCGGTAGCCAGTCGATCGATGAGCGATTGAAGATCGCGCGCATTGGTTAGATCCGGATGGAAGTGTGCACGGCCTCGGCCGTCTCGGCGGATGAGGCTTTGGTCCCCATTTTCGACGATTGCCGCAAGAAAAGGGATCTGTTTTTCCCATTGGGAAGGGAGTGTGTTGCGCTCGAGAAACGGCTGGATCGTGCGGTCGGGGTAGAGCAAGTAGCTGTGTTGATCTGCACGATAAAGCGCGCTCGAACGCATCGAGTTCAATAAGCTCAGTGCATCAGATGGATCAAGGGTGCCACTGCTCAATGCGGCGACCTGGCCTTCGAGCATGAGATCGAGATGATGAACGACTGCACTTTGTCCGCGTTGTTCTAACAGGTTGTAGCTGTGGAAGAGTGATCCATCGCGGCGATTGACGCGGAGCGTGGCATCAACGGCGGCAAGGCCCTTGGAGATGAAGTCCTTGAGCGTGTGATGGCTTACAGCGGTGAAGGATTTGATTCCGTGGGCGTAAATTGCCTTACGATGTTTCTCCCCTGCGCGCCCGAGTGCCTCAGTGAGGCGACCACGTTCCAAATCGTCCATGCCCTCGGCTGCAAGTTCTGGCAGGATTTTTGTTAGATCGGTGAGCAGCTGGGCAACCGGCTCTGATAGAGAAAATTCGGTGACTTCCTCATCGATGAGCTTGTCGAGGAAGGCCAGATAGCGGCGCATGTAACAAACGGTCACGACGGAAAGGCCCCAGCCCGCGAGTGCGTTGTTGGCATCGTTCCACTCGGGTCTCTGGGTGTTGAGCCAGATGCCACCACCAGGGACGAGGTTGCTAAGCTTGACGAGCAACGGCACGAGCAGCTTTTCTGCTAGAGTTACGAGCGTGATCTGGCCCGCCTCGTCGGTGAGCAATTTGCCATCGCCCCCGAGCACTTCCGCCCGCGCGATGAGTTTTTCGTGGAGGACGTGATTGAACGTGATCGAGTTTTTCGGGTCTTGGCGGAGGACGTCAAATCCAGCGATCTCATAGGGAACGCATGCGTAGGTGTGAGTGCGTCGGTTGAGCGTTTGGCTCAGTTGACCAGGATAGAAGTGTTCGTGGCCTTCAAGCAGGCGGAGCAAGTAGACGATTTGGTGGTCGCCCCAGTAGCCGATTTGGCTCCAGGGATCGTGGGCCTCGAGGACTTCCCAGTCGATGCCGTTGCGGGTGATCCGGTAGGGGTTGTAGCCATCTGCGGTGGAGGCGTTGAGGAAGATGGCAATCATCGATCCGAAGCATCCTGGGTAGCTGTACGCCAGGCTCTCCCAGTTTTGGAAAATGTCGCGCCAGTTTCCTGCGTAGGCAAAACGCGGGCTACCATCCGCATCCTTGGTGTGGATTTCAAAGCGGTTCCATGGGCGGCTTGGATCGCCATGTCGGCGGCTGAAGCAGATGGGCAGGTATTCGCCTGCAACGCGGGCGAGGTGGGGGTCGCCAGTTTCTGTCGCTAAGGAAAGCAGCCCGTCGAGCGAGCAGGGATCGGGCAGCGTGTTGAGCCACTCGGCGCGTTGTGAAAACAATTCGCGGTTTCGGCATTTGAGAAATGCGGCGAAATCACTGCGTGGGAATTGGTAATTGTCGTGGAGGGTGCCGCCCCGCATGCAGTTGAAGAGGACGTTGGCAAAGTGGTGGATGCTCGCAGGTGCATCAGCGCTTTGCTGGATGGCGTCGGCCCCAGCGATGCGACGTTTCAATGCCAGCGCACATCCGGAGAGGTCGGCCATCAAGTGAGACTCAAGGTCCTCGGGCTCAAGCAGTCTCTCATGCAGGTGCCAGAGCGCGGTGTGGTCGAGCCCCGTATCAGCGACTAGGAACCATTGGCGCTTCTCTGCGGCCTCAAGTTCGATTTCGGCACTCAACAAATGGGCACCAAACACCCCGCGTGCCTCGGATTCTTTCGTCACGGGTAGGCCGCGCCGGAAGGCATCGATCTGCTGGTCGGATAGAAGCGGTGTTGCTTGGTCAAGGCCGATTGACCACGCGCAAGAAACGCGGAGTGATTCACAAGGTTCGGCACGGTCGGTGACTCCCGAGTTGAGCGTGTAAATTCCTAGGCCACTGCCCGCCACGATCTCATGACGCATGTAAGCCGCCGCCAAATAGCTGTAGCGCGAATACGTTTCTTGAGTCACCCCATGGGGCAAGAGGTGGTTCCAGCCGTCAAGCACCCGTAGGTCGCTTCGAGAATCTGTTAGGTTTTCTAACTCGCATGTCCTCACCAGTCCGAAGTGATCGCTGGCGGTGAGGGTCCACCGGAAGACAAGGCCTAACGGATGATTGATTTCCTCAAAAATGACGCTGGTCCCAGCGACGTGCTTGTAGAGGTTCCGAGTGATTCCATCGGGCGGTGACTCAGGCGTCCATGGCTCCCAGATGGCACCATCGACGATCATGATATTGGTGACGCCGCTGGATTTTGGCTGGCTGAGGATCTTGTCAGCCGTTTGATAGGGGAAAAGCGCGTGGTCCGGATCGACACGCCCTGCAGTGAATCCCCCATTGCTGCCAACAAAAAGCCACAGGTCAGAATCCGAAGCCACGCTCATGAGGAATGGCAGCATTCGATCCACATTTTCGATGCAGAGGTATTCTTCGCCGCGGAAATGCGTCGTGCGTTCGCTCGCGGCATTGGGGGTTTGCTCAACGCGAGCTGAAGGCGGGGCCTGTCCTGCTGGTGGACACAAGGCAGATGGAGTTCGCATGGCGGCTGGTTAGATCTGAAGCTGAAATTTCGCAAATGGGTTCATGTCACTCGTCCTGGTCCTGATCCATTCTTGGGTTTTGGCGGAGTTCAAGGAATGGAGTCAACCTGACAGAACAGTCAGGAAAGTTCTTGCCCGTAAATAATGGAGCTGGGCGCGTTCAACAAGCAAAAATTGCATTATTTTGCAATACGATCGCGCCCTGAAAATCACCCTTTTGATGGCTCTGAGCCAGGGCTGGGCGGGGAGTGCGTGAAAGCGCTATTTGGCTGGGCCGATCGTGGCGCCGGGCCTGAGGCGGCAATCGATCAACACGTGCTGCGCTGAACCGAAGCGTTTGGAGGCTCGTTCCACCAAGCGCTGGGTTCCAGTTGTCCCGATTTCACGGAATGGGATGACCACCGTGCTCAGTTTGGGGCAATCTTCGGGAGCCTCGATTCCATCGAACCCCGTGACCGAGACGTCTTTAGGCACGCGGATCCCACGTTTTTCAAGGCCTCGGATGAGGTTGTAGGCTTGGTGGTCGGCCGCGCACACCCAGGCGGTGACACCCGCACGAGTCCGCTCGGCCGCGTAATCGATGCTGCTTTCGTCATCCCCCTCACGCGAGGGAAACACGTTGACGATGTCCTCAACGGCCACCGGCAATCTCAGGCGAACCATCGCCTCCATGAATGAAGCGTAACGCCGGTATGACCAACTTGCTTCGACCTCGTAGCGTCGGGTGAAAAACCCAATCTTGCGGTGTCCATGTTCCGCAAGGTGTTCGACGACGGACGAAATCCCTTTGTAGTGATCGACGTCAACGCAATCGATCCCCGTGTGATCAAATTGTTCGACTAGGGACACCAGTGGAATTCTCGGGGCCAAGTGGTCGAGCACGGTGTCCGGGAAGGGATAGACTAGCAACAGGCCATCCCAGCGGTTGCAAAGCTTTTCGATCCGGAGAAATGCCGGATCATCGAGGGCACAGTGCTTGGGGTCGATCAAGTGGACTTCGACTTCGGCCCCGCTGAGGTGGGCACAATCGGCGACTCCTGCTAGAATCTGTTCGCTTGGATTTTGATAATCCGTGCGGTAATATTCTTCTTCGGCGGAGCAAATCAGCACCCCGAAGATTCGCTTCACGTCCTTTTTGCGTTTCGACCGCGGCGTGCGCATTTGCAAGTGCACATAGCCGATCTCGGCTGCCAACTGAAACACCCGCGCGCGCGTCACCGGATTGATTCCGGGATGATTGGTGAAACAGCGTGACACCGTGGCGCGAGAAATATTCAAGCGCTCGGCGATCAGTTGCTGATTCACTTCGGGTGGTGGTTCGTTCGTGCTGATGCCGCGGATTGTGCGTGGAACAATCCGATGAGACAAGGATCAATCGGATAGGAAGTCCGGTTCGGATGCAGTGTTCGCCAGCGACGGATGATGGCACCGCTGATCTTGGTTCTGTCCTGCCAATCAGATGTTTCTTTTCCTGCGATAGGCCAGCGGACTTATCCCCACGGCTTGCTTGAACTGGCGTGAAAATGAAGACTGGTCGGAATAGCCGCAAGCAAGGGCGATCTGAGCGATGGGCTCGTTGGTGGTGGAAAGCCTTAGGCAAGCGGCATCGATCCGCACCTTCACGAGATATTGGCCGGCAGTGACGTGGAATAACGAACGAATGCGCTGGTCGAATTGATAGACCGAGAGCCCCGCCATTTTCGCCAACTCTGGGAGCCGGAGCGCGTCATCGTAATGCCGATGAATGTGATCGACCGCCCCCGACAAGGCGGCAAAGTCCTCTTCCTGTCCACCCGGTGCGCGGAGGTCGCGTGAGATGCCACAGATTCCTGCGATATTCCCATCTTTTCCCATGACGGCTTCCTTGTAGGTTAGGCACCACCCACAGTGCCCACCCGGATAAAGGTGCAGCTCCATGTGATCGCGGATCGGATGGCCCGTCCTTAGAATTTCCCGGTCTTGAAGTGCAAAGGCCTTCCCGAGTGGCGCGGGGAAAAGCTCATCCGCCGTTAGACCTAGCGCGGCTTCTTTGCTTTCCAGCCCGCAGCGCGCGGCCAGTGTGTCATTGACCGCCATGTAGCGCCCCACCGCATCCTTGACGAAAAAGACGATGTCTGGCACCCCGTCGAAAAGGCGATCGACGGGCAATAATCCATTAAGGGAATTGGCAAATGATTGTCGAATGGTGTTGTATAATGCCATGGCGGATTTGCTGATGGCGGTTTAGTAGCCCGATTCGGGAGCAAGCGCTAGAGGATTCGCCAAGACCCCAATGCTATCAATAAACAGACCGATGAGCACCCTCTCACTACACGTGATCGACTCTCACACTGAAGGTGAACCCACCCGAGTGGTGATCTCCGGCGGGCCGGACCTCGGTTCAGGAACGATCGCCGAACGCGCAGTGATTCTCCGGGAGCAGCACGACTGGTTGCGGAGCGCGGTTTGCAACGAACCTCGCGGTCACGAAGCGATGGTCGGAGCTCTACTTTGCGAACCTTACGAACCCGATTGCTGCTGCGGGGTGATCTTTTTTAACAATGTCTCAACTTTGCACATGTGCATTCACGGCACGATCGGTCTCACCGTGACACTCGCACACCTAGGGAAAATCGGACCCGGGATTCATCGGATCGATACCCCAGTGGGCGTGGTCGAGACCGAACTCCGGCCAGATGGATCGGTGGAGGTTGCCAATGTCCCGAGCTTCCGGACGGCCGCTGCGGTGAAGGTGAATGTCCCAGGCTGGGGCGAGGTCTGCGGTGACATCGCATGGGGTGGAAATTGGTTTTTCCTCGTGGGCAATCAGGGCCCGGCGATCCAGCCATCAAACATCGAAGATCTCACAAGCTTTGCCTGTGACATCCGCAACGAACTGGAAAAACAAGGCATCACGGGAGACCATGGCATGGAAATCGATCACATCGATTTGTTTGGCCCGCCGAGTGATCCCACCTGGGCCGATAGTCGGAATTTCCTCCTCTGCCCTGGGAAGGCATACGACCGCTCACCCTGTGGCACCGGCACCAGCGCGAAGCTTGCCTGCCTTCACGCCGACGGCAAACTCAAGCCAGGCGAAATCTGGCGACAAGCCGGTATTCTTGATACGATTTTTTGCGGTCGCATTGAGGAGATTGCAGAGGGCAAGATTATCCCCTATGTCTCTGGCCGTGCTTGGGTGAATGGCGAAAGCACTTATTTTTTCGATTCAACCGATCCTTTCCGCTACGGCATCCCATTATCAATCTAACCAAAAAACATAAAACTGATGAGCATCCAATGGAAGGGCGTTATGCCCGCAACACTGACCCAATTCAACGCCGACCTCACCATCGACCACGGTCTGATGGCAGAGCACGGCAAATGGCTAATTGAGAATGGTTGCACGGCCATCGTTGCCCACGGTTCACTTGGAGAAGGGGCCACGCTCTCGTTCGATGAAAAAATCGCGCTGCAAAAAACCTACGTCGCCGCGCTTCCAGACAGCCCGATCATCCCAGGAGTGGCTGCGCTCTCGACTCGTGAAGCTGTGGACATCGCCAAGGCCGCCAAAGACAACGGTTGCCGTGGCCTGATGGTTTTGCCTCCTTACCTTTACGCATCGGATTGGCGCGAAATGAAGACGCACATGACGGCGGTGATCAACGCCACCGACCTTCCGTGCATCATTTATAACAACCCAGTCGCATACAAAACCGACTTCACCCCAGCGCACATCAAGGAGCTCGCTGACGAGTGTGCAAATGTCGAGTCGGTGAAGGAATCATCCACCGATGCGCGTCGCATCGCGGGTATCCGCGAGCTTTGCGGGGATCGCCTCGCCCTTGGTGTTGGAGTGGACGATTGCGCGCTTGAGGGCGCTGCGATGGGCGCGAAGTTCTGGATCACTGGTGTGGGTGGCGCATTCCCGAAGCACAACGTGAAACTTTGGGATCTCGCCACCAGCGGACGCATCGAGGAAGCCATGCCACTCTATCACTGGATGCTCGACATGTTGCGCATGGACACGGTGGTCAAATTTGTTCAACTCATCAAGCTCCAGCAAAATCTCGCAAGCGGTGGCAAGCTCGGCAACAACCGGGTGCGTCCACCACGCTTGGAACTCGTGGGTGATGAGCTGGCCACGGCCACTGCGATCATTGAAAAAGCCCTTGCAACAGCTCCTGTGATCTAATCACTTGTTGGAACATTGATCGAACTTAAAAGGTCACTTCCATTCCCATTGACGATCTAACATCCACTCGCATGATCACCTCACTTCTTGGCTCATCCTTCATCGGCTACTCCCGCTCCACCGGCACCGAACCTTGCGGCACTGCGGCGCAACCCGGAACTGGCAGTGTGTTAGAGCCGGTCTATCATTCGGCCACTCCCGATGAAGTGGAGCGTGCGATGGCACTCGCGGCGTCGGCGTTCCCGATCTTTTCCAATCGATCCGCCACGGATCGCGCGGGATTTCTTCGGGCGATCGCGGTGGAGATCGAAGGGGTGATTGAGGATGTCGTTGAGCGCGGCATGTTAGAAACGGCGCTTGCCGAGCCCCGCTTGCGAGGCGAGATGGGTCGTACCACTGGCCAACTCCGGATGTTTGCCAATCTCATCGAGGAAGGCTCTTGGGTTGATGCGCGCATCGATCGCGCGGATCCAGACCGCAAGCCGATCCCGAAAGTGGATTTGCGTTCGATGCTTCGTCCGCTCGGACCGGTGGCGGTATTTTGCGCGAGCAATTTTCCGTTGGCTTTTTCGGTGGCGGGTGGCGATAGCGCTTCGGCGTTGGCGGCGGGATGCCCGGTGGTCGTCATCGCTCACGCTTCGCATCCGGGGGTTGCTGAGATCATCGCTTCCGCAGTGATTCGCGCGGCCAAACTCACGGGCATGCCAGAAGGAGTTTTCTCGGTGCTTTACGGCGGCGGCCGCAAGGTGGGTCAAGCGGTCGTGAAGCACCCCGTCATTCAAGCCGTTGGCTTCACTGGGTCACGCTCGGGGGGCACCGCGCTGATGGCGACTGCGGCGAGCCGGCCTCAACCGATCCCCGTGTATGCGGAAATGAGTTCGGTGAATCCGATCGTCGTTCTTCCCGGTGCGTTAGATCGTGGCGAAGATGAATTGGCCACGGCATTTTTTGGGTCGCTCACGCTTGGGGTTGGGCAGTTTTGTACGAACCCAGGATTGGTGTTTCTCCCTGCAGGAAAAGGTGATAGATTTCTCGCCAAACTGAAGAGCCTCGTGGAAGCCGGCGCGCCAGGGACCATGCTCAATGCGGCGATCTGCAAGTCTTTCGTCGCCTCGACCGCGGCGATTGCCTCGGCACCCGGTGTAGAAACTCTCGCGCGTTGCAGCATCGAGGCGGGACAAGACCAAGCCGCACCCGCGGTGTTTGTGGTCTCGATCGAGGACTTCCTCAAGAACCCCTTGTTACAGCATGAGATGTTTGGCCCAGCGACCCTAGTGGTGCGTGGGACCTTGGAGGAAATCGAGTCTGCGATCCTCGGATTGGAGGGGCAATTGACCGCGAGCCTTCACGCGACCGAGGCCGAACTCGCGGCTCACTCAGGCCTCGTCTTCGCCCTGCAGAATCGCGCGGGACGCGTCATTTTCAATGGCTTTCCGACGGGCGTGGAAGTCTGCAATAGCATGGTGCATGGTGGACCATTTCCAGCGACCTCCGATGGACGTAGTAGTTCGGTCGGCACCATGTCGATCTTCCGATTCTGCCGCCCAGTCTCGTGGCAAAGTTTCCCAGATGCAGCACTGCCCGCAGAACTTCAAGAGGCGAACCCACTTGGCATCCGCCGGATGGAGTGATGCTCGCATGAGCGGGGAGTTTCAGTGGAAATCGTGCGACCGAGCGGCATGCTCGGGCTCAATCCCATCTAGCTCTTGGACGTGGATGACATAGACGGTCGGTTGATCGCCCTCCGAGCGTTGAAGGATTCCCTCAACCCAGAGAAAGGGTTCGCCGCTGATCACGCGCCGTAACCGGTGAAAGGTGCTCTTGGGAACAAAGAGGTTGGCGATGCCTGTCTCATCTTCAAGCGAAATGAAGCAATGCCCCTTCGCAGTGCTTGGCCGCTGACGGCAGATGACCATCCCCGCAAGGGTGATCGGAACGCCATGCGGAAGGTGATGCAAATCCTTGGAACGTAGCACATTGCTACTGCCGTAGGCCTCCCTCCAAAGAGCCATGGGATGAGAGCCGATGCTTGCGCCTTGGGTGGTGAAATCGGCAGTCAGCCGCTCCCCCGCCGACATGGGCGGTAATACCGACCGATGCTCCGAACGGCAGGGGATGAGCAGATCGTCATGGAGTGGCAATTCTACCTGCCACAAGGCGTCCCGCCTGTGTTGGATCTCCGGCATCCCATTCAACGCCCCCGCCTTGGCCAACAGTCGCTTCTCCTTCGCGGTCGGACGAGTTCTTGTTAGAAAATTTTCGAATGAACTAAAATGCTCTTTCCGCCGTTCTTCCGTGATCCGGTGCATCGTCTCAGCGGATAAGCCTTTGATTCGGTGCAGGCCGAGGCGCAGAGTTTGATCGTCCTCCACCTCGGTGAGCACCTCGCTGAAGAGACAGGAAACCGGCTTGATGCGAATGCCATGACGCTTCGCATCCTGCATGAGCGTGTTGACCGAGTAGAAGCCCATGGGCTGATGGTTGATGAGTCCCGCGTAAAACTCGGCCGGATGATGCACCTTCAACCAGCAACTGGCATATGCGATGAGCGCGAAGGAAATGGCGTGGCTTTCTGGAAAACCATAGAGCGCAAATGACCCGATGGATGCGATGATTTTCTCTTGGACCTCTTTCGAGACACCGCGCTCGGTCATGCCACGGCGGAGCTTGGTGGTCACGTTTTCCATCCGGTCGTCGCTCCGCTTGAATGCCATCGCTCGCCGAAGCTCGTCGGCCTCAGCGCCGCTGAAACCCGCAACGGTCATCGCCATTCGCAACACTTGCTCTTGGAAGAGCGGAACGCCTAAGGTGCGGCGTAGGATCTCCTCACAGGCGGGATGAATGAAGTCGATCTTCTCCCGGCCATTCCTGCGGTTCAGATACGGGTGGACGAGATCGCCGACGATCGGCCCAGGCCGGATGATCGCCACCTGGATGGCAATGTCGTAAAATGTTTGGGGGCGCATCACTGGCAAGGTGGCCATCTGCGCACGGCTCTCAACCTGGAAGGTACCGATGGTGTCAGCGCGACACAGCATCTCAAATACGGCAGGATCGTTCTTGGGGATGGTGGCAAGATCTAACGGATGGCCACGACGCGAACGGATTTCTAACGCATGTTCAAGCGAGGCCAACATCCCGAGACCTAGCAGATCGATTTTGACAATTCCCATGTCTTCGCAATCGTCCTTGTCCCATTGAACGACGCATCGCCCCGCCATGGTGGCAGGTTGCAAGGGCACGACCGCATCAAGCCCGTGATCGCAAACGATCATCCCGCCGGAGTGCTGCCCGAGATGCCGTGGCATCCCTAACACTGCGTGATAAAGGTGGTTCAGCGCAGGAAGCCGTGGATGCGATGGCGGCAAAATCCCAGAAACGCGCTCTTCAAACTCGGCCTCATGGTCTCTTCCCTTTGATTCACCTCCGCCAAACGAAGATGGGCTCGCCGAAAACCGCTCCGCAACCGATGGTGGAAATCCTAACACTTTGCTCATCTCGCGGAATGCGGACTTCGGCCGATACGTGATGACATTGGCGGTCATCGCTGCATTGCGAGTCCCATATTTTCGGAATACGTGTTGGATGACCTCTTCGCGCCGATCGCCCGAGGGGAAGTCGATGTCAATGTCAGGCCAGCTCCGGCGGTTTTCTGATAGAAATCGCTCGAATAGCAACCCGCCGCCGACAGGATCCACCGAGGTGATGCCCAAGGCGTAGCAAACCACGGAGTTTGCCGCAGATCCGCGGCCTTGGCAGAGGATGCCACGCCCACGGGCGAACTCGACAAGGTCGTGGACGATGAGGAAATAGCCGGGAAATCCTAGCCGGTGGATCATGGTCAACTCATGCTCGAGCTGTGCACGGACCTTGCTACTACAAACCCCGTAGCGACGTGACGCCCCAGCGTAGGCGTGCCGGCGGAGCAAAGTCGATTGCTCGGCAACGGACAGGGGATGGCCGTGACCATCGGGGAAATCGGGGAAGCGGTAGTCGAGGTTTTCCAGGGTGAAACCGATTCGCTCCGAAAGCCGCCGCGTGTTTCGAATCGATTCGGGTAGATCGGCGAAAAGCGCGGCCATCTCGCGAGGTGACTTGAGGTGCCGCTCGCCATTCGGGTAGAGCAGTCGGCCCGCACGGTCGAGTGGCGCGCGGTAGCGAAGGCAGGCAAAGGCGTCTGCGAGGCGGCGGTCACTGCGGGTCGCATGCAGAGGCGCGTTGCTTGCCAACAACGGAAGCCGCAGGTGGCTTGCGAGATCGATGAGTTCGCGGTTCAAGCGGCCATCGTCTCTCAAGCCGTGGCGGTGGATCTCGACGTAAACATTGGCATGCCCAAAGACGTGGATCAAGCGCTGCGCGGCGTGCAGTGCGCCTGTGCGATTATTCGCGAGCAAGCGGCGGCATAACGGACCGTCACGGTCGCCAGTGAGAGCGATGAGATGGCCTTCTAATGGAAAAAATTCATGCGCGGCTTCTGGCATGAGATGGAAATCGGTGAGGTGGCGTGATAACATTCGGTAGCCCTCGCGTGAGGCACAGAGTACGGGGATGCGCGTTTCATCCGCGAGGGTGATGGTGCTTCCCACCAAGGCTCGGATTCCACAGCGTTGCGCCGCATGGTGAGCGCGTGCGGAGCCGTAAAACCCTGCGATGTCGGTGATGGCGATGGCTTTACAACCGATTTCCGCCGCTCGCTGGACCATCGATTCGGGTTGGCTTGCTCCTAACAGAAATGAAAAAGCCGAGCGTGCGTGCAACTCACAATAGCTCTCTTTCACAAGTAAATTCCCTCCAGTGTCCAGCGGTTGGGTGTTTGAAAAACCAAGCGGAGCAGGTGGCGGTTCATCAGTTGGATGTCCCACTCGAGTCTTTGCCATGATGCATCGGGGTTCCACCAACTCCCCGAGGTCGGAAATGGGCCGCGGCGATCCGTGATTTCGCCCGGATGTGGGCCAGTGAGTAGTGCTAAGGGCCATGGCTTGCGGTTGCGTATCTCGTGGGCGACGGCGACCTCACGCGGCGGCCGGAACCGATGCAAGGGAACTGGGCATGCGGGGTGTGCCGTGGAATTCGGAGCTGCCGGCGGCACCCCAGCCGCTGGATGGAGGACGAAATCATCGGGAAAAAATGAGTCGCTAGGCGCTGGGATACCCACACGCCCATGGCCTAACAGCGCATCCAGTTTTGCCAGCGTTTCGGCCCAGCGTTCGGGTTGTGGCAGTTGGCGGCCGAACCATTCACGCTGTGCTGCGGTCGCGAAGGTGGTTTCTGCATCAAGTCGCAATGCGGCGATCGGCGCAGCGGCTTTCAGCGAATCTAACAGATTTTGCAGAGGTGACAGCATTCCCTCGACGGCGGTCTGTGGCTCGGGCAGACGCACGCGCCGCATCCATTCGGCACCGGATGTTAGCACGAGTCGTATTTCCAAGCAACTTGCCGCGAGGTGGCGTGATGCCAAACGCCCAGCAAGCGTGTGAAGTAGGCGCTTGAGTGCGAAAGCTAGAGGGTCAAGCGAGACCAGCGGGTCATCGAAATCCACCACTTGGCCGAACGATTCGGGTGGGCGGTGCAGACGCAAGAGGCGGCAAGTCTTGCCATGAACGAGGTCGTGCCATGTGCCAACATCGGGCCCAAGCCGTTCGGTGACGGCTTGGCGCGGCAATTTCATAAAATCTCCGAGCGTCCGCAAACCCCAAGATTCTAACAATTTTACTGAGGGATGTCCCGCCGCAAGCAAGTCGAGCACTCTGAATGGCAGCGGCGCAAGATTCGCGGGGGAAACCATTTTTCCGCGCGTCGCGGGGTGCTGTGATGCAAGATGGGCGAGGTCTGGGGTCAGCGCGCGCGCGTGGTGGATTGTGGCATCTGCCAATGCCAAACGCTCCAGCGCTGCGGTCACGGGGTTGGACCGACCTGATAGATCGACAATCACCGCATCGGGCGCTGTGAGTTCGACATCTGCGGCAAGCGACTCAGCGATGAGGAAAAGCTCGTTGCGCAGGATAGCTTCCGCCGCGGGATCTCGCGAGAGGATCCTCAAGTCAGGGCAACGAACGAGCGCGCGATGAAGCGGCCACCCGTTACTGATCCCGGCAATCCGCGCCGCAGGGTTGGTGGCGAGTAGAGGCAGCTTTTCGCGGCTGGTGGATGCGGGTCCCACGTCGAGGACCGCACAGGGGTATGTTCCCTCCATCGCGCGATTTCGCAGGGCCGCGATGATGGGGAAATCCTGAAGGCAAAGGGCGGCAAACATGCGAGTTAGGTGGCGCGGCGGAGTTGGGCCGACGATGCTTGCACGCGTGGGAGCAGCTCCGCTTGAGCACGGTCGAAGTCCGCCAATGAAAGTCCAGCGGAGAGTGAAACCCTTAGGCGCGCGCAAGGGACTAGCGGGGAGGTGGCGAGCACCACCAAGCGTAGCCCAGTGCGCTCGACCGCTTGTTTCATCCGCCACCACGCTGCCGCCGGGAGCGCGTTGAGGTCCTGTCGTTTGACGCCGGTAGAATCTAACAGAACAAATGGCATGTTGCCGTCATGCACGAGCAAGTCTGCCGCCTTGAGCATTTCGAGAGCAGATGCGCAGCGAACCCACACCAATTTCGAACAGGCATCCCCCCGAAAGGAATTGGGGTCAAAGGCATCGGCGCCATCGATCAGCACGAGTTGTGGCAGTGGATTGGCCACCTCGGGCTCGTCTAGCAGACCGGCCATAAACAAGGCGAGGCCTGCGCTTGGCCCAGCGGGTAGGACTTCCGAGATGGCACCGATGGGGAATGAGTCGACCGAAAATGGCTTCTCTAACAACGGATTGGGCGCTGGGTTTGGGCGCATTCCATGCGCTTGCGGGAATTGATCACGCAGTTGCTGACGTAAGATTTCTACTGGCGAGGCAGCCATGAGTGGACGCTAAATGCAAATCCATGAATGTTCAAGTGAACACTCATGGATTCGTCGCATCCGAGGCCAACCGATGGGTTACGGCCATCGTAGATCCCTCTGAGATGGGGCTAAAACGCAGAGAAAACCGACGATTTATTTCATCGGTGCAATGAACATGCACTCCTTGCCCTTGTCATTCACGATGACCATTTTCTGTTGGTCACCATTTTTGCCGGGAGGGCCGACATGCTTGATGGTGTATTTCTTTTTGCAGGAGTCGCAGTGGACCGTGCCACCATTGTGGCAAAGGGCTTGTGCATCCTTTTCGCTGGCAACTTCTTTTACGCTCACCGATTTGCACTCCATGCAGACCAAGGCATAGCGGCTGCCCTTTTTCATGCTTTGGATGTTTTGTGGATTCGATTCCTCAAGGTAAGTTCCAGTGACAAGCGGGCCCTTGCCAGGGGGCGAGGCTGACGCTGCGGTGACGAGACTGGCGGCGAATGCGGCCATGATCAGGCTTTTCAGGGTTGATTTCATATGGGGGGTATTTGTTTCGTTTTGGCACAATTTCCATGTGGCCGAATCATTCATTCATGCGTGCTCGACTCCATCCGTTGGGATCAAGACGCATTTTGCACCTTAGCATGAAATGCTGGAAAAATCAAGAATGCGTCACCCGTTGATCGCGCATTGTAGACTCGAAGTCATTTCATGCTGTCTCGATGCCGAGTGATCAGCGATCCTGACCGCGAGCGGGCCCGGTGCTTTCGCGCAGGATCAATTGGCTTGAGAGAACCTTCTCGCGCGGACCTTCTTTGGTTTTTCCCTCGATCCGGTCAAAGAGCATTTCCACGGCGTATTGGCTGATCTCACGAATCGGCTGAGCGATCGAGGTGAGGCTCGGATTCAGTAACGGGCAAAGTGAGATATCATCGACTCCGATGACCGAGAGGTCGCGCGGCACCTGCAAGCCGACATCATGTGCTCCTCGTAAGGCGCCGATGCCGCAGAGGTCGTTCAAGCCGATCACCGCCGTGAGCGGGTTGCCTTTCCGGCTGTCGATCAGGCGGTGGAATGCTTCTTTTGCTCCGGCCATCGTGTGATCGGACTGCTCCACATATAAATCCTTCTCGTCGAACCCGAGACTGCGCGCAATGCTTAGAAAAATCTCCTGCCGGCCGTTATCCGCTTGGTTCTCGGCGAGCGCCCTGATGAAACCGACGCGTGAGTGGCCTGTGCGGCGCAGATAGGAAAGCGCCTGACCGAGGCCTCCCTCGAAG
>CAILVZ010000235.1 GCA_903837825.1 Akkermansiaceae bacterium
AACGCTCAACAGCAAGCCGCCATCCTTCTTCAAGGAATTGCTCGACGCCGGTATAGACCTTGCGACAGTCGAGAAGGCCACCGGCGATGTCAAAAACATCATGGATACTCGCGACGCCGTAGACCATGGGCGACTCATCGCCTACTCGAAAGTTCGCAGGTCGGCGGCCGCCTCGGGAGGCGGAGGCTCCTCTGAGAGCACTGAAGCTCGAGGAGACCTGGCATCTAGCGCTTCGCCAATGCAAGCGCCCACCACCATCGTGATCGACTTTATCTCAGTCGACTTGAAATCACGAAAGGACCGCTCGGACATGCCCCCCACGGAACACTCGGGGGAGCTGCAAAAGCTTGGCAAAGACGTGCTCGTCGCAATCTTGCAGGGCAATTGGGCAAAAGCCAACGACAACCTCGAAAAGATCGGCACACATGCGGGTACCCAAGGAGTCCGCTCATCGTGGCTCCTGAGCACCCGAACCTCCGTCCCAAAGATGATTACCGAAGGGGCTTTCTCCTTCGGGGAGTCGGGTTCGAAACACGCGGCCCTGTCCATCCAGCTCTCCGGCGGCGAAGCATCCGCCGAGGAGAATGGAATGATCGCACTGTCGGCCTCCTTCGACCGCGCAAAGCACTTCGAGGAAGAACAGAAGGTGATCTCGTCCCTACTCGAAGGCCGCTCCCGTGCGCCCGGCAGCAAACAGGAAGGCGGCTCCCTGAGGATTTCACTCACCGGGAATTCGCACATGGTACTGCAAGCACGATCGCTGCTCCAAGAGAGGGTCGTGCGACTGTTCGTCAACTTGATCAAGCGGAAAGAAATCAAGTTCCCAGACCCCCTCGTGAAGGCAGACGTCATGGCGCTGGCACGGACTTACGAGGGCGCGCTGGGGTCGACCACGACCAACCCGGACTCGCACAAACTAGCGAACGCCACAGAATTTGGAGTGCCCACCACGCCGGAAGCAACTATCCTCGCTCGGTCCAGCTTCAAGTACCTGAACCTTGCAACGAACTTCATTCTCGAGTTCAGCAAGATCAGCAGCGACCCGCTCGGCACTCGGTACGAAGCCAAGATTGTACGCCTTGCGCAAGAGCAACGCCGCAGCGGCGAAAGCGTGGAAGAATACTACGACAGGATGGACAACGTGCGGCAACGACTGATGCAACTACCCATCCCGAAGGACGTAGCGTTTGAGGCGATTGGGCTTGCCGTCGATCAACACGGACGGCCCACAATGATATTTTCGCCAGCGGCGATCATCAAAAAGGTTGTAGACTTCGCCTTCGCGGACCTGCCGAAGTTATTCATCGGCTGCCGTATCCGTGAGGTAATCACCGAGGAAATCTTCGCGAGGGCCCGCCGCGGCAACGTAACCGTGTCCGAACTTAAGGAGCTTTTCCGAGACCTGAGCCGGCTTCAAATCAGCACTGTCTCCGAGAACGAGGAGCGCGTTGAAGACGATGACAAATTGGCCCAAGTGGGGGCCTTCGCAGCCTCGAAGGCCAAGGCGCCCGCGAAGTCGCCAGCAAAGGCAGGCAAAGGCGGAACTGACGAAGAAACGCCCACCGGCGATCGCGGCCGCGCCACGGAGCGCGGTCAGGGGGGCGGCGCGACACAGCGCCCGAAAAGTATCTCGACGCTCGACCACTACCACAAGTGCGTCGAATTTGTCAGGAAGAAGGGCCTCCTCGCATTCCTCAAACTCCTTCAGACTCAGTGTGACGAATTCAGCGAGGAGATGCTTGAGAAGGATAAGCACGGCGACGTAGCGGTGCCTGTCAAGTTGAAAAAGCTGCACAAATGGGGCCGATACGGGGGCAAGTTTGCCCTCGACTCGACTGCGAAGCAGATTCCCGGGGATTTGTTCGCGGGCTTGATGTTGGCCCGCGACGTGTGTGGCGGCAGTGAGAATTTGTCCAAGTTGGGCACCGATTACTGCACGGAAAAGGACAAACATGGTCCAAGGCGAAAAGTGTCGAGCTTCGGGCTGACCTCGGCATCGCTGGAGTAACGGACAAGACCGCCGCCTCTTCCAGCAGCGGGCCGGCAAAGCCATCAAAAGTTCGCGGCAAAGTTGTTGCGGCAGCTAAAGCCACCTCCCTCCTCCAGAAAATCACTGACGACGAGGAGGACGAGGACGCAGACGTAGAAGAGTGACTAGTGCACCCCACTTCGACATCTGCCAGGCCCACCTCGGGCCGCCCGACCAAGACCGACCAACAAGAACATGAAGAGCCACACGGCGACGACAACCGATTCACGAATTTCGTCGCCGCCTTTGTTGCTCGCCTCGACGCAGGCGACTCCATCTCGTACATCAAGGAGACGCTCGACAGAGTCAAAAGACCGACAGTGGGAGCCACAAAAGGGCTCATCACGAAGTGCAAAATGGTCCTTTATGATCTACTGCCGGTGTTTCCGTCCATTGTTCC
>CAILVZ010000236.1 GCA_903837825.1 Akkermansiaceae bacterium
GTGAGTCATGGAGGAGGATCAGGTTGACCAAGCCCTTTTCAGCCTTCTTGTCCTTTTTGGTTCCCTCGATCAGGGAATAGGCTTCTGGGGTGAAGGTCATCTCGAAAACGAGGTGGCGCAAGATAAAGTGCCGAACCCGTAAGGCCCAAGCCTCACTCAACACGCCTTTTCTCATGCCAATGTAATTAATTAAGTCCACGCCCCACGCCACTGCTAGGCCGTGCGGCACTTCGTAGTGCGACAAAGTCTCCAGAGCATGTCCGAAGGTATGGCCGTAGTTGAGGATCCGACGAAGGTCTGTCTCGTATTCGTCTTTTTCGACAACGCCCCTCTTAATCTCGAGGCTTCGGTGAATCAATGCTGGGAGGTGTGAACCGAGGAGCTCCCCGTGTGCCTTCTCAATAGAGGTCTCCAGAAGCTCGAAGTCTGCTACTTTTCCAGTCAGCATGAGCTTGAGGATCTCTCCGTAACCGGAGGCGACGTCTTTGATGTCGAGCGTATCGAGGAACTTCGGGACGATGGCAATTCGCTTCGGCGCGTGGAACACGCCTACTTGGTTTTTGTATTGATTGTGATTGATCCCACACTTCGCGCCGATGCAGCTGTCGCACATGGAAAGCAAAGTGGTGGGGAAGAACATCCAATCGATGCCGCGGTAATAGGTGTGCGCAGTGAATGCGCATAGATCCTGGATGATCCCGCCACCGATAGCGATCAGAGTGGATTTTTTGTTGGCTCCGTTCTCCTGAAGCCAAGTAACGAGCGAGGCAACGCCGTCGATTGTTTTGGTAGTTTCCAAGGCATCTACGAGCCGCGTCGGGTAGCGCTTCTCGAGGGTATGGAGGTGATCGTGATAAAGGCGCGCAACATTTCGATCGATGACAATCAGCGGAGAAGCGCACTGATCGATCAACTCGAGAGCCTGAGAAAGGTCTTCCCAGAAGTCCACTTGGTAGTCGCCCATCGCTGATCGAATGAGAATGGAATCGGGCATACTGGTTTTTTGTAGCTGATTCATTGGATTGAAAATCCTCCGTCGATGACCAGAGACTGGCCCGTTAAGTAGGTGTTTTTATCGCTGACTAGAAAGGCGACGAGTTCGGCGACTTCATCGGGGTTAGCGAGTCGGCCAAGTGCCGTGCCGGCTGCCAATGTCTGAATTCGCTCGAGTGTGTTGTTTTTGCGTGTCAATTCGGTGTCGACGAAACCAGGACAGACCGAGTTAACCAAAATTCCTTCGGGCCCGAATTCGAGCGCCGCGGTGCGCGTCATTGCTTCCAGGGCTGCTTTACTTGCGCTGTAAGCAACTCGTCCCGGCCGAGCAAGAAAGCTGTAGCAGGAGCTGATCATGACGATTCTTCCCCACTTCCGTCGCCGCATTTCAGGTGCGGTAGCCTGCATCAGGCGAAATGCGGAGAGAAAATTGACTTGAAGAGTTTGCTGAAGCCCTTCGATTGAAGTGTCTTCAATGGGCTTAGGGAAATTCTCGCCCGCTGCGTAAATGAGAATGTCGGGATGAATTGAATTTAATCTGCAGAAGTCATCGACTGAGTCAGGCTTGGAAAGGTCGAGCTCTGACCGAGAGGGGCGGATCAAACGGATTCCGTCCTTCTCGAGTCTCTCAGCGATTGCTTTTCCGATGCCGCGAGCGGCACCGGTGATGAAAGCGGATCGTGACATTTTAAGCTTCTTCCCAGGGTTGAATCAGAAGATTTTCTTTCAGTTCTTCTCTTGGCAAGAATGGCGCTAGATCTTCGAGAGGAGACGAAATCATGCGCCCGTCAGGAAGCTTTCGCGAAGAAAGCTTCGGTGCGAACTGTTGGCGAAGATCGAGGTGAATTTCGCAAAGAGTAGCACCTGGGGTTTCGAGCGCCCGGTCAA
>CAILVZ010000237.1 GCA_903837825.1 Akkermansiaceae bacterium
ACCCCAACCGCACCCTCTTCAAATAGAAGCTGAAGGTAGACGTTGTGAGCCCCAAATTCGGTACCACCAGATAGCGGAAAAAAAGCGGGTGACGATTTCATGAATGAACCCAAGCCATTGCCAAAGGCTATGGTTGATGGCGCCATCCAATTCCACGCTGATTCCCACAAAAGTTGACGCCATTCATACGAATTCGCGGCAAATCCATAATTCCAGAAAATTTTCGCTTCTGTTAGGTTTAATAGTCGGTCTTGAATTGGGGTTGTCGCCATGGCCAGCAGGGCTATGGCGATGCTATATAGAAGATATTTTTTTTCGAATAGGCATCCGTAAGCGATTAACGTGAAGAAGAGAATTGCCCATGCACTTCGGGTTTTTGTGAGGGCCAATTCGATCGCCGCAATAATCAAGTAGGCCCACAGGAAAAGTCTTGCGCCGCCTGTGACTGGCTTTGATTTTGTTTGCAGAATAAAAAAAATAAGCGATATGATTAGTGCGAGATAAAATGCAAAGATATTGGGGTGCGAAAAAGTGCTGCTAATTCTTTCCGCCTCTGAATTTGTGTAACCGCCGTTGTAAAGATCAACAAATGCGTAAGCGACGGGCACGATCGAAGAAACCAGGATGGCCTTGACTGAATAATGTAGATCATATCGACATCTCGGTAACAAGGAGGGGGCTAAAAAAACTGCAAAACTGGTCAGAAAGGATAAGAATCCCCGGACTCCATTGAGTGGTTCAATTGATCGTACCGAACCGATCAGCATCACGAGTATCAGGGGAGTCCATATTGCGAAGGAAGATTGGCGATCTTCTTTAAAACGCTCGGTCAGAAGTGCGGCGGTTAGGAGAATGACTAACGCATTCAGTATCGCTCCGCCGCCCATCGGACCCAATTTGATCGTTTCGAGCAGTGGATCGATCGGGGCTCGAACGAGGATCAGTAACAGTAAGCAATGCGCCTTATCGACGGCCAATAGAACGAGACCAGCAATCGAAATTGGGAGGAGCAGGATGCGAGCTGAGTAGTTCCCCAGCCAATTTCCGAGAGCTACCGAAATCGTGCCGATGACAATGCTGGCCAGAGTGGCTAGGAGCAGGTGTTTGGGTGTCGTACGTTCGAATGTACTCACCGCTTTGTAATCTGAAGAGAACCCTCAGTATCATCCAGAAGGTACCCACCGGAGACCGTTTTGAGGAATGCGTCCGCTGCCTTCCGACATCCCCCCCAATCATGGTAGTCATCAAGGATAATACTGCCACCCATGATTAGATTGGGGAAGATTTTTTCAAGGCAGGTTTTTACGGGGTCGTACCAATCAACATCGATATGGGCAAACGCTACGGGTTGCTTAATGGTCATTCTCTCCTGTACGAGACCCCGAACTAAAGTGATATTGCGTTCTGCGCAATTCAGCCCGAAATCTGCGAAGTTCTTCTGAACTTTCTCATAGAGATGGTCTTGGTAGCCGTAGTACTCGTCACCGTCAATTCCCTCAGACGCGCCGCTTGCAATCACTTGGTACCGGCGATGAACATCCGGCGTATCCTCGGCACTGGGTGGGGGAATCATTGAAAATGTGTCATAACCGAGAAATGCTCGGTCGCGCCGTTTGATGGAAGAGATCAGAATTGCCGAGCCCCCGAGTGCACAACCAGCCTCGATAAACGTACCGTCGAGTTGTCGCGCTTCGATTGCCCGGCAGGTCTTTGAGATCAATCTCATCTTGCGCATAGACAGGTAGGTCAGCTTTCGCCTTTGAATGCGGTGAATGAGTCTGCGATCACTCATTTCTTTCAGCCGATTTTTGATTTGTTCTAGCATGAATTGGCGCTCTGTCGATGGGCGATTGAAGGGATTGATCGGACCGATCGGACCGATCCGATCGGTCGGGGTGATAGCGATCAAGGGATCTCGCGATGCGGATGCGGCGTAGCATCCACGATTTCACCGTTTTTAATTCTGATTTCCGGCAACCAAATCGAGTTGCAAAACTCAGTGTTCTTGAGGCGATCGTCGGGATCGAACGAATTGAGATGGCTCGGCGAAACGCGAGTTCCCGATTTGGGATCTTCTGCGATGGAATAATCGTTCCGATCAGCGTTGCCGCCGCTTGGTATTCTTGCGAGAAATTTACCCGACCATTCAGTTCATCTAATTCAACCAACTGGTCTGCGTGGTTACAAAGAGATGCTGGGTCGAAGTATTCAGTACCATGAATGAGTGCAAGTGACCTGGATAAATAGCGCGAAATCCTGATGGCGAGCTGAAGCTGTTCTGCTCGGTGTATCACCGATACGTTGGAATGGTGCCATCGGTATTTGATGAGACTTTTGTTCACATTGAGACATTTCGATGTCAACGCAAGTTGTCCAAAGAAGTAGTAATCCTCGGCAAGACCGGGTACGTGTAGTCGTTCGTTTGAACTCACCGACTTGATGAAATCCTCGCCGTAGGACGCCCCAAGTGCGTTGATTCCCCTGAGCCTCATGGCGACGGTGGGGTGTGCAACCGGGGTCTTGAAGAGGGCAGTTGCTGTGAGGTCTGATGAGGTGATTGGGACATCGATTTCACCCAGGTACCGGCCGTCTCCGTTGATGATCTGGCCCTTTGAGCCCGCCAGGATCAGAGTTGGATCCGTCAGGAAAACGTCGGCGAGGGTGGCCATGCGGTTTGCGAGCGAAATGTCGTCGGCGTCTTGCCTCAAGACATAGTTGGAGTCGCAGTGTTGGAGGCCGAAATTCAGTAATTGGGATAATCCCGCCGCCTGCGGGAAGGAGAAAATGACGATTCGACTGTCTTGCTCGGACATGCGTTGAGCTAATTCGAGGCTCCCATCCTCGCTCCCGTGGTCGAGGATCAGGAGACGCCAATCGCGGTGGGTCTGATCGACGATGCTCTTGATGGCTTCTGCAAGATAGGCGACACCATTTTTGACTGGCAGCAAGACGTCGAAGTCCGCCATGTGGGCGCCTTGTTTTAGAGGTAAGTGGTATCTGCTTAGTAGTATCGAGATTGACGGGTCGGTTGCTTGAAATTTGCGATGCAAAGCCCCTTCGCGATTTCCCAGTGCAGACGCGCTCGATCAGGAGGGTTTCGCAGAACCGCCAGACCCG
>CAILVZ010000238.1 GCA_903837825.1 Akkermansiaceae bacterium
CTTGGGTGTTTCGCGCGATGGATTGTATTGGGTAGGATTCGGGGATTATGTAGATTCGAGTGATAGCCCTTTTGCTTCCAGCGGAACAGGGTTGATCTTTTGCATCGACTCACAACTCGGATTAACCAAGATTCCTCGTCTATGGGATGGTTCTCCAAAGAAGGCCACTGTGAATAAACCCGCATCCTTCCGAATCCAAGTCTCGCAATAACTTCGGTTGCGACTTCTTGCAGTTTCTCAAGTTTCCTACGATCTCTTGATTGGTCTTGTCGTTAAGAGCTTGCGAAATCCGGCGTGGCGGAGGAATCTCACATTGACTTGATCAGAAGTTGACTAATACTACAGCCATGACGGTGACTATTTACCAAGCCAAGACCCATCTTTCGCGAATTCTGCAACGCGTGGAGCAGGGTGAAGAGGTGGTGGTGTGCCGTGGCAAGCAAGCGATCGCCCGGATTGTTCCTACCGACTCCGCCAAACCCAAACGCCCGAAAGTCGGGGTGCCTACCTCGCCACGATTTGAAATTCCGCCCAATGCCTTTGTGCCTCTTGGGGCCGGGGAACTCAAAGAGTGGGGTCTGGAATGACGCTGCTGCTGGATACGTGTGCCTTCATTTGGTTAACGAGCGCGCCCGAGTTGTTGGGGACGAAGGCGGTCAAGGCTCTGGATGATCCGGCAAATGATCGGGTGTTGAGCTTGGCTTCGGTGTGGGAGGTCACGCTCAAGCACCGCACGGGCAAGCTGCCGTTGCCATCGCAGCCGGAGGTTTGGATCGAGGAGCAGTTGCGGTTGCAGGATATCGAGGTTCTGCCGCTCCAAAGAGTGGTGATTTATCGCTCGGGAAGCCTACCGCCGATCCACAAAGATCCATTTGACCGGGTGATTGCCGCCGAAGCTTTGCATCGCGATTTGCGACTGCTTTCCCCGGACGAACCCTTTTCAAAATATGGTTGCGCGGTCCTCTGGTGAGTTTTCGTCATCGGGGCTTCTCAGCAAAGGGTTTTGGAAAATCGCCAAAAAATCGGGAACTCGAGTGGGTTGGATATTTTCTCGTGAGATTGTTCTCCTGCGGCGATTGACTTCACACCACAAATCACCCATCACCAGCCCATGCCCAAAGACAACGAATCCCTCCGCATCGAATCCCGCGATTCCGGCAAAGAAGACTGGCACCTCTGGGGTCCCTACCTGAGTGACCGCCAATGGGGAACGGTGAGGGAGGACTATTCGGCGGATGGCGACGCTTGGAGCTCGTTTTCCTTCGATCAGTCCCGCTCGCGCGCCTACCGCTGGGGTGAGGATGGACTTCTCGGCATCTGTGACAAAAACGGACTGCTCTGCTTTTCCGCCGCGCTCTGGAACGGGAAGGATCCGATTTTAAAAGAACGCGCGTTCGGGCTTTCCAACCCGCAGAGCAACCACGGCGAGGACATCAAGGACTACTACTACCACCTCGCGAACACGCCCACGCATTCCTTCATGCGCGGCCTCTACAAATACCCGCAGCAGGAATTCCCCTACCAGCATCTCATCGAGGAAAATGGACGCCGCTCGCGCC
>CAILVZ010000239.1 GCA_903837825.1 Akkermansiaceae bacterium
TATGTCGGCGTTCCAAGCTTATCGTTTACGATATTCAGTACTTTTGCACCGTTTTTAATTTGAAGTGCGAGTTTCTGGACAAACTTTTTATCCTTGGTGGGACCACCACCCATCATCCAGCCGGCACGCACAATCAGATGGCGTTGTACCGAGTTCTGGACGAAAACTTCACCGGCGTATTTGCTTCGGGCATAGTGACCCAAAGGGTTTGGACGATCCCAGTCGTCAAACACATCCTTGGAGCCATCGAATATACCCGCTGTGCTGATATACAAGAGTGGTATGTTAAGGGCGTTTGCTATATAGGTTGCGTTTTCAACTGACAGGGTGTTGGTTTTATACGTGTCGTCCGCGTGTCTCTCGCAATACTCAAGGTCCGTGTAGGCCCCAAGGTGAAAGAGAAAATCCGGCGAAAAATCCCTCACATCTTTGGCGTAGGATTTCAGGTCCCGGAAATCCATATAACTCAACCAGCTGGAGTTCAAATCTATATCGGTGCATCTGACCTCATACTCATCACCAAAAACCTTGTAGAATGCGTCTCCCAGCATTCCACCACAGCCGGCTATGTATATTTTCTGCTTTGCCATTTTGGTCGCCCCTCTACGCCACTTCACTGACAGAAATACAATCGAATATTCGATCCATCTCTGCCTCCCAGGTGGTGAGCGAGGCCTTGTGAAGCCCTCCACTGGCCAGATTCTGCCTGAGGGATTGGCTCTCGATGAGGCGGGCAACTGCCTCTTCTACCGCGCTGGGGGTGGGGTCGACGAGAAGGGCATTCTCCCCGTCCTTGCAATACCACTCGACGTGCGGGCCCCTGTTGGAGACCACCGGCACACCACAGGCCATCAGTTCGACCGGAAGGTAGGAGAGATTGGTGCCCGAGAAGGCGATCCCGATATCGCAGGTCCGGTAGAGTTCTCCGGTCTTGGCAAGTGTAAGGCTGCCCATCTTGGTCACGGGAAACGGCAGGTCATCGAGGCCGTCGAGGCCGGCAATCACGATCTCGACGTCCGGAAACCGCTTTTTGATCCGCTCCAGTGATCGGATGCCCAGTTCAAAGCACCGGCGTTCCGTGGACGGCCGCCCGTAAAAGAAAATCCTGCGGACCGTTGGCCGCACGTCGCCATTTTCATCCCCGGGGAAAAATATGTGGCGGTCGGTGGAAAAATTATAGGCGTCGGCCTGGCCGCCGTGGTTGAGGAACTGCTGCCGGTTCCACAGGCCGCCGGTTATCCCCTGGAAACCAAATGTATAGGTGTTGTTGGCCTGCATGGATTGGGTGCCATGGGCATAAAAATGGCTCTCAAAATCCTGCATGAAATAGAGTTTGCGCCGCGCCGCCGGGAACGCCCGCACAAAATATGCGGACTGCCAGGTGGTTGCCAGAACGGCATCGCAGGATTGGATTTCATGAATGCCGATGGCCCGCACCCCGCTTTCGGGGAATGCAAGATCCAGATCCGCCTGCAGCTGTGCCAGTGGATACCGGCCATCGTTATCATAACAATAAATATACTGGCGAATACCTTTTTTGGCAAAATGGGCCGCAAACCGAAACAGGGTATAATGCCCGCCGCCCCAGACGTTGGACCAGGTTGGCACAAACCAGACAAAAGCGTTTTCGTGGGTTAGGGGGGCCGTTCCATAGTCAAGGCCGCCAAGCTGCTGCCAGGTGGCATAATCATAAACATGGCGCCCCGGAGCGGTATAGAAAAACGCCTCTCCCTTCGTGCCATCGGGTTTGGGCCAAAACACGGCCCTGTCTACTGATCTTATGAACCGCACGGCCCGCTGTCGGAGTGCCCAGCGCATTTTCCGCGCCCTGCCCATGAATGATAAAGACATCCAAACCTCACCAAAAAAACACGCAACCCCTCGCGCCGACGCGCGTGAACATGATTCACCATGCCGTTAAAACTCAGTGAATATCAATTGCGTTTATCGCGAAAAATCTGTTTTCGGCTCGCTTGAGAGAACGCTTGGGCTCTGGCCGTCGGCCGTCACGGCCACCTGCCTGCCGGTGCGCCGCAAGATCTATCAGCCCATGGGCGGGCTGGATGGCGGGGGGGGGGGGTGGCCCTTGCATTCACTGCCGTGGATTGCTGCCCCAGGCTGCGCAAAGCCGGTTACACCCATGTACGTACGCCTTGTGCCGAAGTCCGGCATTACGAAAGCGCCCCGCGTGCGCGAGGATGGTTCGCTGAGGCGAGGGCGGGGGGAGAGAAATCGAGCCTGATCAGGCCCCGCGGCGCCAACCGGGGTCAGAGCCGTTTCAACAGGAGAAGAAAACCATGCGGGCCATCATTCAAGATGGTGGCAAGGGCTTTCCTGTAGGCAGTCGGCCGCACCATGTGCTGGCCAAGCGCTTTAAGTCTCGCCAAATCTCGTCGCCGGATTCCCAGCACTCTCGGCAATTTGAAAAAAACTGTCGAATTTTTTAGTATTTGTGCTTGGGTAATACCCGTAGACATGAAAAGTTTTTGCCAGGCGTGTGCAGTTATCTCGGGGTTGTGCCGATTTTGAACGGTTTCCTGGGCAGTTGTGACAAGATTGCTTCGAATTTTATCAGAAACAACCAGCTTCATTATCCCGTCTAACCACTGTTCTGTGGTGTTTTCAACTAGAATTCCGTCAACTCCGTTTTCTATTACATCGCTGAACGGGGGTACGTTTGAAGCGACAATGGGCATGCCACTGGCCGAATATTCGAAAAACTTCATTGCGGTCTTGCAACTGCTGAACACTGATGAGTCAAGCGGAGCAAGGCCAATACAATTATTTATAGATGCCAGGTAAGATTTATAACTGTCGTGGCTCATTATTGGTTTTTGGTCTACTATTATACCTGCTTTTGACAGGCGCTTGCCTGGTGGCCCAATCGCTATGACCTGAACGCCAGTCTCCTGCTGGATTTGTCGAATAGGCTCGATAAGAAAGTCGATAAATATATCATCTCCTGATGAGACGAGGAGCTTTACGTCGGACAGAGCTGTTGGAAAATGCAGGCTAGTTTGCGGCATAGGCTCTGCGTAGTTGGGAACCACGAATACATTCTGGCTCAATTTACGCATGTGCTGGGCCAGTGTTGGTGTAGAAACTGAAATCGCATCCGCTATGCTGGCTATTTCCAAATAATTTTTTTTGACAGCATCGATATAGGAATTATGATGATTGAGAAACTTCGGCATATCTGTGAGAAGATCATCAATTTCAAATATAACAGCTGTTCCGTTTGATTTAACTTGTTTGGCAAAATCCAGGACTCTTCTCGTTGGCAGTCTTAGGAATATAACTACGTCTGCGCAGATCAGCTCTCTGTCTTTTATCGAATTAAAGGTTTTTATACTTACCTCGCCGCCAAAGACGTGGGCCCAACGCTCTAAGGACTTGGACAGCCGGACTTCAACCAAAGCACCTTCGGCGGAGTCGACCAAGCAAAGCACCCTCAGGCCAGGCGGCACCAGGCGAAGATTGTTGTTTCGGGCCGTTGCTACCTTGCTCGACGGCCGCGCTGAAAGCACGTACTGAAAATCATAACCCGTTGCATCACGGCTATTGCTAACCACGGCGTCGACGCTTTCCCGGGAAAGCGAGAAGCCCCCAAGTTCGGCAGCGACCGCCACCGGAAGCTTCACGGACTTTATCTCGTTTATGTCGTACTGACTTTCTGAGAAAAGCTCCACGATGGAGCGTCTTGTAAAAAACCGCATGTGCGTGCGATCCAGAATTCCCAGGTCAGAGTATTCCCAGCGCCCCTCCAACATCATCGCACGTATCGAAAAATGCGTGACATTGGGTATGGATGCGACAACCACACCCTCATCAGAAAGGAAGGCAGCGCATTTTTTCAAAGCAGCCTCTGGATCGACCAGATGCTCAAGAACATCTCCAAATATTATGACGTCAAACTTGATTTCTGCATTCGAGTCTAGAAAATCATCCAGAAATCCAGTAAAAACCCGGTACAATACCTGTCTTGCCGCATTGGCCGCCTCAGTATTTGGCTCTACCCCCCAAACCTCATGCCCTTCCTTGGCCAAGGCCGCGCCAAGGTAGCCTGAAGAACAGCCAACCTCGAGTATTCTCAATGGGCGGCTCGGAGAATTTTTGCAAATTTGATCATATATCAAGGTATGCGAATTGTTCTTGTTTGAAAGGTCGATCGTGGCTTCATATTTCATAGAAGGAACACCTCAATGCCAGCATTTGATAAAATGCAGGCCTATTGAAGGGGAAATTTGTTGATATCTCGTAAATTTCGTTTGAGGATAACCGACGCCGCGCAGGGTGTCACGCAAACACCTCAGCCTCAGCCAGCGTAACCCCCAGGGCGTCCTTGGCGGACAGGCTGGGTGGGGTGGTGAGGGGCCATTGGATGGCGAGGGCCGGGTCGTTCCACGCGAGGCAGCGTTCGAAGGCGGGGGCGTAATAGTCGGTGGTCTTGTAGAGGAATTCGGCGGTTTCCGAGAGCACGAGGAAGCCATGGGCAAAGCCTTCCGGCACCCACAGCTGGCGGCGGTTTTCGGCGCTCAGCACCTCGCCCACCCAGTGGCCAAAGGTGGGGGAGCTGCGGCGGATGTCCACCGCCACGTCAA
>CAILVZ010000240.1 GCA_903837825.1 Akkermansiaceae bacterium
GCTCCAAGCATGAAAGTGCTCGGAGCCGGGCTCTTTTTTTGCTCCCACGCCAGAACCTCAAAGAACCGAAAATCCGCTCCGATCCCTGGAATAAATTACCCTGTCGCCATCCTCTGGACTTGCGGCTGGATCAAAGCTCAATTTGACTCTATCCATGACTCGCCCCGATGGTCGACAGACCGACCAACTACGACCTATTTCATTTATTCCTAACGTCGCACCCTATGCGACGGGATCCGTTCTCGTGTCATTTGGTGACACTCGGGTGATCTGCTCGGCAAGCATCGAGGAGGATGTGCCTCGCTGGATGCGTGCCCAACGGGTCGACGGAGGGTGGCTAACGGCAGAATATTCGATGCTCCCCTATTCCACCCTGGATCGTAAGCCTCGGGATATTTCAAGAGGTAAGTTGGATGGTCGGTCTTCGGAGATTCAGAGGCTGATTGGCAGAGCGCTCAGAGCATGTGTGGATTTAAAGAAGGTTGGGCAGCGGACGATTTGGATCGACTGTGATGTTCTACAGGCGGATGGCGGGACTCGGACGGCTTCAATTACTGGTGGCTGTGTGGCGATGGCGATCGCACTCAATCGCTTGATGTCCCAGGGTAGACTTAAAGAATTCCCTGTTAAGAAACTCGTAGCGGCAGTTTCAGCAGGGGTCTTCGAAGGGGTGCCAGTGTTGGATCTGAACTATCCGGAAGACAAAGCGGCATCCGTTGATTTCAACGTGGTGATGACGGAGAGCTTGGACTTTGTTGAGATCCAAGGTAGCGGGGAGGAGGCCGTGTTTTCCTCTAATGAAATGACTGCCATGCTAGACCTTTCTCGGAAGGGGATTTCTGAAATTATCTCGTTGCAGCGGCAGGCAATTCTTACAGCTGATCGCGCCGCACCTGCGGATTTGGCTTCATTGGCTGCTGGTTTTCGGAAGTAAGTGATCGATCTTCGATTGTTCACGGGCGGAGGCCGAAATCCTTTCCGCCACTTGCCGACTACTCGGTGTTGTTTGATTAGACTTTCTCAACGACCACTTCGATCTCCATCCTGCAATTTCCGGTGCCATTGTAGCTCCCACGCACTGGAGCGACATCCTCATAGTCGCGACCTACGGCAACCTTTACATAGCGTTCATCGGCAAGGGTGTTATTGGTGGGATCAAAGCCAATCCATCCTGCGTTGGGTAGATAGACCTCAGTCCAAGCATGGGAAGCTTGTGCACCTACCAGCGTATCTCTCGGGCCATTGTAAAGATACCCCGATGCATAGCGTGCAGGAATTCCGACTGAACGGCAAAGTCCTAGCATGACGTGGGTGAAGTCTTGGCATACACCCCTTCTCATTTCAAACGCTTCAAGAAGGTGGGTGTTCACGCTCGTGACCCCAGGCTCGTAACGAAATTCTTGATGAATCCATTGCATCAATGCCTTCGCCTGATCGAATATCGACGTCAGCTGTCCCGTGGCATCAACGGCCTGCCGCCAGACGTCAGGGTGGCGCGAGACCCAGCGGCTGTCCTGCAAGTACGGCCAGATCCTCTCACGAATCGATGGCTCACTGTAGTCCTTCAGCGTTGCTGCCCGGCTCGCTTCGGAAATGTCCAACGGCAGATTGTGCACCTTGATTCTGCTCTCGATATCGAGCTGGGAATGTGCTCCAGGTAGCTCGAAGTGGTGGGTAATGTTCTGGAATAGATCGGTAAATCGACGCACTCGTGTCGCTGGAATCACACGAATTAGCGCGCCTAGAGTCTTTTGATAGGGGAATGTGCGCGGTTCGAGGTGAAGAGTATTCACGCTCTGTGATACCGGCATTCCATAGTAAAATGTCGTCCGATGATAGACCGAAAGCCGCATGCCGAGCATGGGTTGTACAGAATCGTTTGTTAGATTCACTGTTGCTGTTGTTGTTCCATTTGCCAGGCGGCGACATCCGATAGGCTAGAGGTCCGTGGCCCTAGGCTGGTCTGGATACGCTCAGGCATGAGAACATAAGTTTCAAAGATTTCTGCACCGATCTGGTTGAAGCGTTCTTGCAGTTTGTCAAGGTATTCGTGTAGCCCGCTCTCAAACACATCTTCGGCTGAGCCAAAGTTCAAATCTGCAAGCACGCGCCCCGATTCGCGCTCTGCTTCGTTTGAGAACGCTCCTCGTGGTGTTCCGGAAATCAGGTGGAGGCTCGCATCCACGCGCTCGATGCAGTAGCGAACCGAGCGGGGGAACTCCTTTGAAAAGATCAGGAAATCGACAATTCCGCGGGCGGAAAGTTCGTGATGCCCTGCGCGGAATGCGCCCATGGCCCCACAGGAGCGCAGGATTGCCGTCCAGTGTAGAATTCCAGGTGATCCAGTTTCTGCGCCATCCGCACCAGGCGGGAGGTAGCTTGATACATCAAGGAAGCGGGTGGTCTTGTCTGCTCTTTCCAGGTGTCGGCCAAGATCCATAAACTCCCAGGCTTCGTTGCGGGAGATAGTCGATGCAGCAATTCCTAAAAACGTCATCACCGACCTCCGGACATTTTCGTAATACTTGGGCGGATCGGACTCCAGCAGGCGACGTGCCTCGTCTGAGCTGGTAAAGAGGTAAAGTGCGTTGAGCTCTTCCCACAACTCGTCGGATAGTTGGTCGCGGACGGTTCTCGCATTTTCACGAGCCAAGCTGATGCAGGAAGTGATGCTGTTGAGATTGAGCGGATCATCGGTGAGGAAGCGAATGACCTCGCCACTACCAGAGTCGTCATAAAGTTTGCTGAACGCCTCTTCGTCTCCGGTACTGAGAATGATGGGTTGCCAGAAACCACGAAGGCGTTCGCTGTCGAGGCGCTCGAAATCAAGCAACAGCTGCTGGTTGACGTCGATCAACCGCGCGAGGTTATCGGCCCGCTCCACATAGCGGACCATCCAGTAGAGGGTATTTGCGACACGTGAGAGCATAAATTTAATGGCGAAGAACCCAAGTATCTTTGCTACCGCCGCCTTGGGATGAGTTTACGATTAGAGAATCCTTGGTGAGAGCCACACGAGTCAATCCGCCAGGCACGATTTTGACATCCTTGCCATAGATGATGTAAGGTCGTAGGTCGATGTGGCGGCCTTCCATGGCCCCATCGCACCATGTTGGTGAGCGTGATAACGCAATGACGGGTTGCGCGATGTAGTTGCGGGGGTCAGCGATGATCCTCTCGCGGAATTTCTCGATTTCATCCTTGCTGGCCGAGGGGCCCATGAGCATGCCGTAGCCGCCAGATTCGTTTGCCGCTTTGACCACCAACTCGGGGAGGTGTTTGAGAATGAATTTCATGTCTGCCTCCTCGGACGCGAGATAGGTTGGGACATTGGGAAGAATCGGTTTCTGGCCGAGATAGTATTCGATCATTTTCGGGACGAAGTAGTAGATCACCTTATCATCTGCGACGCCGGTTCCCACGGCATTGGCAAGTGAGACATTTCCCGAGCGATAGGCATTCATCAGGCCGGGAACGCCCAACACTGAATCTTTTCTAAACACCACTGGATCGATGAAGTCGTCATCAATCCGTCGGTAAATCACATCGACACGCAACAAGCCTCGAGTGGTCCGCATGTAGACAAATTTATCTACGACGACCAAGTCTTTGCCTTCGACGATGTCGATCCCCATTTCACGAGCGAGGTAGCAATGTTCGAAATAAGCGCTGTTATAGCAACCAGGTGTTAGAAGCACGCACACGGGATCTCCCTCACGGCGAGGTGAAATGTGGTGCAGCATGTTTAGGAGATCCCTTGGGTAAGAATCCACCGGGCGGACGCCGACCGATTCAAAAATCGCCGGGAACGCCCGTTTCAGCGCATTGCGGTTTTCTAACAGGTAAGATGCGCCAGAGGGGCAGCGTCCATTGTCTTCGAGCACGTAGTA
>CAILVZ010000241.1 GCA_903837825.1 Akkermansiaceae bacterium
AATCCCCTCTCAAGCATGACGTTCATTTTATACCAAGTCTCATACATCTCACGCCCATAAATTCCTTTCACCGTCAACATGCCAAAAATGACCTTGCTCCAGTCGATGGCCATCGGCTCGTTTGGTATTCCTAACATGGCGATCTTGCCTCCATGACACATCGCACCAATCATCTCGCCAAATGCCGATGGATTACCACTCATCTCCAGCCCCACGTCAAATCCTTCGGAAATGTTCAACTGCTTCCTAACCTCATCCAAGCTGCCACGCGTGACATTCAGCGCCACATCCGCCCCCATGGATCTTGCGAGGTCCAAGCGGTACTCATTGACGTCCGTGATCACCACGTGACGTGCACCCGCATGCTTCGCGATGGCCACCGCCATGATGCCAATGGGCCCCGCACCAGTGATCAATACATCCTCGCCTAACAGATCGAACGAAAGCGCCGTGTGCATCGCATTCCCAAACGGATCAAAAATTGAGGCGACGTCTTGATCGACTCCCGCTTGATGCCGCCAAACATTGGTCGTGGGCACGCTGACGAATTCGGCAAATGCTCCAGCACGATTTACACCGATGCCGACAGCGTCCTTGCAAAGGTGCCGCCGTCCCGCAAGGCAGTTACGGCAACGCCCACAGACGATATGCCCCTCCGCACTCACGATTTCTCCGATCTGGAAATCAACCACCTGATCCCCGACCGCGACGATCTCCCCGACAAATTCATGCCCAACCACCATGGGCACCGGAATCGTTTTTTGCGCCCACGAGTCCCAATGAAAAATATGCAAATCCGTGCCGCAAATCCCCGTTTTACGGACCCGAACGAGAACATCGTTGCTTCCCACCTCTGGTTCTGGAACATCCTGTAGCCAGAGTCCTGGCTCCGCTTTGGCTTTGACGAGCGCTTTCATTTTCCAGTATATTGGAATAATTTCCCCCCAAAGCGCAAGCGCCGATTCCACTTTACAGGAATTTTCAGCCATTATACTGAATGAAGTATGCCTGCCAAGCGGACGACTAAAACCGCCACGACTGCCTCTCACACGGATCCGGCTGATGCCATCAACGAGGATCTGGGCCGCCGCGTGAAGAAGCTGCGCTCCGACCGCAACTGGTCGTTAGAGGAATTGGCGTCCACCAGTGGTGTCAGTCGATCCATGCTCAGCGAGATCGAGCGCCAACGCGCAAACCCGACCCTGAGCGTCACCTACAGGATCGCTCAAGCCTTCGGATTATCCCTTCAGGATCTCATCGAGAGCGCCAACTCGGCATCCACGATCCAGACGATCCGTGCCAACGAGCGCACCCAGATCTTTCGCTCGGACAAACAATGCCAGATCCGCACCCTCTCGCCGCTCAATCTCGAAAAGGACGTCGAGTTCTACGAACTGCGCCTCCCTCGCGGTGGCGTATTGAAAAGCCAGCCACACATCGATGGCACCCGCGAGTTTCTCACGGTCGAGGAAGGCTCAATCGACCTCCAATCAGGAAATTCGGCAGAGACCCTCACCAAGGGCGACTCCGCAACCTACCGAGCCGATGTCCCCCACACCATCGCCAACACCGGAAAATCCGAGGCTGTTGCATTTCTGGTAGTGATCTATCGTTGAACATTCGCAGTAAATGGGTCGTAAGCCGAAAAGTCGGCCATGCAACCGATCCATTTTCTGGAATCCACATTTCATCCGACTCGACATGTGGGCAAAATTTGTCACCTTTGTCGCTCATTTCGACTATTCACCCAACCATGTCCGACTTCCTCGTCATTCCACGCAAAGACCACGATGCCCTCGTTTCACTCGCCTACCAATCCCGTGGCTACACCGCCGACGAGTCTGCGGAGGGCGCAAAACTTGCTGCTGAGGCCGCGCGCCATGGGATCCGCACCCACCATGCGCTGAAGGCATTGCACCTCGACCACCTCTTTGGTTCCGCCGCCGGTGGCTGCACTCCGGGCGCAGAAATCGAGGTTCTGCCATCGCGCTTCCCTGCTTCGGAGCGTTGGAATGCGAACAAGAAACTTGGCCAATCGGTTGCCTACCGTGCCATCGATCGCGCCATCGAGCTTGCAGACCAGTTTGGCATCGCCCAAATCGCCGTGGACAATGCATTCCACTACCTCTGGGGTGGCGGCTATGTGATGGAAGCCGCGGAGCGCGGATATTACGCTTACACCAACTGCACTTCGGCGCTCGCCGAAGTCGTGCCATTCGGCGGGAAATTCCCAACACTCGGCACCAACCCACACTCGTGGGGCATCCCAAGCACCGAGGCCAACGGCTTCCCGATCGTGATGGACTGGGCGACCTCGACTGTAGCGATGGGCCGCGTCCAAGCCCTGAAACGCGAAGGAAAAATGCTGCCTCCGGGAGCGGCGGTGGATGCCAATGGCCAACCCACCAACGACCCGAACGAAGTGGCAGCACTCCTACCATTTGGCGGCCACAAGGGCTACGGTATGTCGCTGCTCAATGAGATTTTCGGGGGTCTAATCGGTGGCTCCCTGCCCACAATCCGCGGTCGCCAAGTGAGCATTTCTGGCGAGAAAAACACCCCGGTGTTCTATTTCCAAGTGATCCACCCAGACGCGCTATCCGGTGGCAATTTCGCCCAAGGACGCAACCAGATCCAAAACCTCAAGGCCGTGCTCGACGACATCCTCGGCCATGGCAACGAGGCATCGATGCTCCCCGGTCAAATCGAAGCGGGTGCCCGCAAGCGTTCTGACGAAGCTGGTGGACTTCTCTTCACCCCTGCCGAGGTCGCCGAGTTCAACGAGATCAATACCGAGCTCAACCAACCGCTCTGGGACATCGACGCGCTCGCCAAGGCCTAAGCGCCCAAACCAAGCTCGCTGGATCGATTCGACCATCAGAAACAATCCCACAACTCCCGCTTGATCCGGGAGGCGCGGCGAAACATGCTTCGGAATGATCGAGCGCAAGTTTCTCGGATGGGATCGTCCGTTTCTAACCGAAGCCGTGGCATGGCTGCTCGCGAGGCGTGATAAGCTGCCTCGAATGCTGGTCGTGGTCCCCACCGCGCAGAGCGGTCGTCGTCTCCGCGAAGCGATGGCCGAGGCGGGTGGCGCCATCCTCTCGCCGAAGATGGCCACGCCGGGTTCGTTTTTGCAGGCACGCGACGAAGAAGCCGCCGCAGACTGGATCGAGCAGGTCGCATGGGTCGAGGTGTTAGAATCAGTGGCTGACTGGTCCGAGTTCGAGGCATTGTTTCCCGAACCACCCAAGGACGAAACCAACTGGGCAGGTGGACTCGCAAAAGAGATGGTCCGCCTGAGGCATTCACTGCAAGAAAATGGACTCTCGATCGCCATCGCAGCCACAAAGCTCAGCAACTCAGTCGAGAACGAGCGCTGGAATGCGTTAGCCGCGTTGGAACAGCGGGTCGAGCAATGCTTGGCCGACTGGGGCCTCACCAGCCGCAACCAGATCCTTTCCCAAGGACTTCGCATGCCCGAGGGGATCTCACAGATCGTCCTTGCGGGCGTGGCAGAAATGCCGCCACTGGTCGAACGCGCGCTGGCATCATGGAACCTGCCGGTGGTCGCTCTCATCGGTGCCCCTGAAGCAGAATCCGCTCAATTTTCTCAAATCGGCCGCCCCTCGCCCAGTTGGTTAGACCGTCCATTATCATCGGCAAGCACCAGCATGCAAGTCGTGGCCGATCCTCGCCAGCAAGCCGCGGAAGCCCTGCAAATCGTCGCCAATGCCATGTCCCCATCGAACGAAGTTGCCATCGGATCGGCCGATGCCGAGGTCGGCGACGAGCTGGTGCGGTTGTTCACCCGTGAAGGATGGGTGGCATTTCACCCGGCGACCACTCCAGTTGTGGGCGGGCTTTCCCACTGGTGCAGGATCTGGAGCCACTGGATTTCCGAGCCGAACCTTGCCAATCTCGCAGCGCTGCTGGAATTGCCTGAGACCGGCATCCTCGTTTCCGGCAAGCGGGCGCAAAAAGCCAAAACCCTAGCTAACCTCAGAGATCGTTGGATGGTAACGACTCTCGAGAATTTGAAACGTCGCGTCGCTGAAGGCGAGTTCCACTACGAGAATGAAAAGGCGGAGGCTGACGAACTCTGCAAGGCCGCAGCGGCACTTGAAGGCTGGCGCGCAAGCATGTTAGACGGTCAGTTCAAGGGAACGATGAGGCGTTTGTTAGAAATCATCGCCCAAATCGGACCTGAAGCGGAGCAAGTTTCTAACAGCATGATCGATTGGCTGGAACAGGCCGCGCCGATCATCGATAAAGTGAAGCGCGGACCTGGGTTCTGGATTGACCTCATGCGGTCAGACCTTCCGACCCCATCACCACGGCCGCCGGATGGACGAGTGCTCGACATCCAAGGTTGGTTAGAACTTTTCCACGAGCCAGGCAGCCATCTCGTGTTGTGCGGCATGAACGAGGGCAAGATCCCTGCTCGAAGCGGCGGAGAACCTTGGCTCAGCGAATCGAGCCGCGAACGACTCGGCCTCATCATGGATTCCGAGCGCGCGTCACGTGACGCATTCTTGTATCACTCGATGCTCGAATCAAGGCGCGTGGGTGGCAGAGTCGATGTAATCTGCGGCAAATCCGCTGCGGGCGGCGAGCCGTTGCTGCCATCTCGGGTGTTGTTGGCTTGTGAGCGTGACACGCTCCCCGAGCGCGTCGAATCGCTTTTCAAAGAGGTTGAGCCGCCCGACGCCGGCCTTCGCTGGCACGATGACTTCAGATGGCAGATTCCATCGGCCGAGCCTCCCCAAAAGATCGGAGTCACTTCCCTCAGCGACTATCTCAGTTGCCCATTTCGCTACTATCTCAAGCATGTTCAACGCATGAGATCCTCCGACCCCACTCGATCCGAGTGGAACGCACGCGACTTCGGCAACGTGGCCCATGAAGTGCTCGAGCGATGGGGTGCCGACGTGAATGCCCGCGATATCGACGATGCCAAGTCCTTACACCGATGGTTCACCGAAGAACTGGATCGCGTGGTCGCTGAATGGTTTGGCAAGCGAGTGCCGCTCGCCATCCGGATCCAAAAAGAAACTCTCTGGCATCGATTCCAATGGGTCGCGGCCACCCAAGCAAATCTCTACGCTGAGGGTTGGCGCACCATCGACGTCGAGCGCAACATCCACCTCAGTTTCGGCGAATCCGTCATCACCGGAAAAATCGACCGCATCGACCGCCATTACGAAACTGGCCAGCTTCGGGTCATCGATTACAAATCAGGCGACGTCGATGGAGTGATCAAGGCGCACCGCAAGAAAGTGAGCGAATCGAGCACTCTCCCACCGCACCTAAGTCGGGATTGCCCCGCCATCTATCAAGACGAGGAAAAGGGTAAGACCGTCGAGTTCCTTTGGCAGAACCTCCAACTTCCACTCTACGCGTTGTCGCTTGTCGAAGCGGGTGAACCCCTGCCTGAACCCTGTTACTTCACCCTTGGTGCAACCGAGTCCAAGGTCCAGCTTCACTCGTGGGACGACTTCGATAGCAATGATCTAACAGCAGCCAAATCTTGCGCTGCTTGGGTGGTCGAGCAAATCAACCAAAAGGTCTTCTTGCCGCCCGCAGAGAAGGTGATGTACGACGACTATGCGGTCCTCGCTGCGGGCCGAACGCTGCGCGAAATGATCCAGTCATGATGACCACGTGCCGATCACCGGCCGCTTCAACAATCCACTAAATACCTAAGAATCAAACACTATCATGAAATCATCCGACAACACCATTCTCATCACCGGCGGCGGATCAGGCATCGGCCGGGCACTTGCGGAAGCATTCCACACCCTCGGAAATCAAGTGATCATCGCCAGTCGCAACACCAAAACCTTGGATGAGGTCGTCGCCGCAAATCCCGGCATGCAAGCCATCGCATTTGACATCACCGACCCGGCGGACATCCACTCACTGTCTCGTTCGGTCTCCGAGAAATTTCCATCGCTCAATGTGCTGATCAATAACGCGGGCATCATGCGCTCCGAAAACTTGCTGTCAGCCGATGCTGAACTAACGGATGCCGAGGAAACCATCACCACCAACCTCCTAGGTCCCATCCGCCTAACCGCTGCGCTGATGCCGCAATTGCTTGCGCAACCGGAAGCCGCGATCATGAATGTCTCGTCGGGCTTGGCATTTGTGCCATTGACCCTTACGCCGACCTACTCGGCCACAAAGGCCGCGCTGCATTCCTATACGCAGTCGTTGCGCGATCAACTCAAGGAAACAGCCGTACAGGTTATTGAACTCATCCCGCCTTACGTGGCGACCACGCTGATGGGTGTGCACCAGTTGGAAGATCCACGGGCGATGCCGTTAGAAGAATTCATCCGCGAGGTGATGGAGATTCTGCAAGAACACCCCACGGCCACCGAGGTCTGTGTGAAACGCGTGGATTTCCTTAGGTCTGCGGCTACCGGCGGAGCTGATGCCTATCAATCGGTCTTTGATCAGCTCAACGCGATGGAGCATCATTGAATCTAATAGAAAAATCACCCTCTTCCTCGGCGAGATCAAAAGATTGGCGACGCAGGGAAAAACGTGCGCTGCACGGCCCAAACCAGCCCCGCAAGCGCCACCAACACCGAGCCCGCAGTTTGCAACTGCGATGTCCATTTCCTCAGCGGCCAAAGCACGAGAAATGCAGTGCTGAGAATGCTAATCTGTGCTAGCTCCACCCCGAAATTAAAGCCTAACAATGGCCCAATGAGTTGAGTGCGTGGGATGCCTCCTAACCTTTCGGCAAGCACGCTTGCGAATCCAAGTCCATGCAACAGCCCAAAGCAAAACACGAGCACCAACCGCTGCATGCCAAGCCTGCGAGTCAGTAGGTTTTCAATCCCGATCCACGCGATGCTCACCGCGATCAAAACCTCAACCACCCGCGACGGCACATGGATCACCGAAAACACCGCAAGCGCCAACGTGATCGAGTGAGCAGCCGTGAATAGCAACGACTGACCCATCAATGGTCGCCACTTGGGAAGCAGTAGAAAAAGCCCGATGATAAACAACAAGTGATCCAAGCCTTTGGGGAGCACGTGGTGAAAACCCATTTGAACCCAACCACCAGTTAGAGGCTTTTCGGTGACGGTCGATTTTCCAGAGTCCGCTTGCTTGAGCAGCATGATCTGCCCGCCTGGCAAAGTGCTCAACACATTTTCTTCACCATCGCCCTCGGTCATCACCATCAACTCGGTCTCTTGCTCACCTGCCCAGTGAATCTGCAAATCCCCTGCACCTACAATCGGATCGATCACGAGGTGAACCGACAGTAAAGCGACATCACCCGCTTCTTCGGGTAGAGCAAATGGTGATTTTTGAAAATCAGGGAATTCGATCCGCCATGGAAGTTCCTTCCCGCCAAAGGTGAGCCTGAGCAACATTCGCAAGGTCGCCTCGGTCTCCCGTCGGATCCGCTCAAACTCTTCGGGCGACGAGCGCATCACCGCTGTCCGACTCAGCGCTGGGCCACCGGGGATCTTGCGGGTCTCGGGAAGCATGTAGGCGACATCCATCTCCCCATCCAAGGACCATTGCTCGTCCAGTTTGCGGAATTCCAACTCCACCGATGCCGCCTGGTGAGCACCAAGGGAAGGCACGAAATTCAAGAAACAAAGCAGAAAACTGCACCACCGAATGAATCGCATGCCGCCGATGAGACATGCCGCACCATCCCAGCGAACAGCCTAAAAATCGGAATTGGCAACAAATCTGAGCCGCCACCCGCCCACGGGGGCTGAAAATTCCGAAAACTCGCCGCTTTACAAGACCGAGACCGCCACCCATATTCTCCCGCCCATGACTTTTGCTGTAATCGACTGGCTCTCCATTAGTATCAACCTCTTGCTGGTGATCTTCTTGATCGTCTGCGTGCTGATGACCCTTATCATCCTGATGCAACGCCCCAAACAAGAAGGCTTGGGCGCAGCATTCGGCGGTGGCGTGACCGATCAAATGTTCGGTGCTCGGACCACGGACGTGCTGCAAAAAGGCACGGTCTATCTCGGTTCGATGTTCTTCATTCTCAGCCTCACACTCGCTGTATTGATCGGCCAGAAGAACAAAACGACCAGCACCGTAACCAAGGCCGACCTGGCACCGAAGGTTCAAGTCACCCCGCCTCCCGCCCAAGAGGCTCCCAAGTCTCTGAGCTTGGAACTTCCAAAATCAGCGCCAGCACCTGCGGAAACTCCAGCACCAGCCAACCAACCTCCTGCTCCTACCCCTGCTCCTAGTGGAACTCCAGCACCAGTGGATTCCGGAAGCGCTCCAAAAGACAAATAAAAGCGTCTGCGGCGATCTCTCACGGTGAATGAGTCCTTTGAGGGAAAATCCGAGGTCCCAGTGTGGGCCAGAGAAAGCGCATTTCCAGAGGCACCTGCAGGCTGGGGATGGGTCGATCCCAAAGGGAAACCCCATCCGTGCGAAGCGCTTGAATCGCTGACCCACGCGGTTCGCGACGATCCAGATGGTCGCGTGATGCTAATCTGGACTCCCGCCCACGGGCGCATGCGAGTGCCTGAGGAACTCAGCGAGATGGGCGATGCCTTGCGAACCGCACGCGCACACTGGACGGAAAGTGACCTCACGGCCGCCACCCGTAAATTGCGTTTGCTCGGGTGCCTGCTCGTGGGCTTAGGCGCAATCACGTTTTTCCAAAAACTCGGCACGCCAGCGGCGGACCACGCACCCATCACCACTCGCTTGCTTTTCGCGGCGTTGGCCATGCTGGAGTCGACTCAGTGTGGCCTAGGCCTATTGGCATTCGTGATCTTTGCCTTCATCCCATGGTATCAAGCGCGCAAGCGACGCTTGCAACTGCCTAGCTGGGACGCCGCAGGGCTCGCAAAAAATGTCCCTGCAATCCGCTTTGAAATTTGGTTAGACCGCCAAAAGGCCCCCCTAACGAAGGTACTCATGGGGCTGATCACCTTGGTCGGCCTCGCGCAGACCCTGGGTCATTACCCAAGTGAAGGCTTAGGTTCCTTGCTCTCGATCTTCAAGAGCTGGGATGGTACCGCCACCGCCGGACTCATGAAGGACCGCTACCTCCAGGGTGAATGGTGGAGACTTTTCACCGCGCCCTTTCTGCACGGAAATATCGTTCATTTCCTCATGAATGCATCGGCGCTCATCTACCTCGGAAAACGGGTGGAGGTGTTTGCGCGCTGGCCCCACTTGCCGATGGTATTCCTCTTTGCGGCCTGCGTCGGTGGTGAGGCGTCGGTTCGCTTTGTCGCCGCTCCGACCGTGGGCGCATCTGGCGGATTGATGGGACTTCTCGGGTTTCTCTTGGTGTTCGAGACACTTCACGCACGGCTTGTCCCACGCAGCGCCCGCAGGCGACTTGCAGGCGGAGTTTTCTTGACCGCCCTGATCGGCTTGGTCGGATTCCGATACATCGACAATGCCGCGCACCTCGGCGGACTCCTTGCAGGAATGATCTATGCCGCCATCGTTTTTCCAAAATCCGCATCCCCCACCCGCCCACGATCGACTCTAGCAGACCGCATCGTCGGCTCTCTAACCATGGCAGTGCTCATCGCCATCGCCGCCCTATCGGTTTGGCTGATCGTGATGGGTGGCTTGGCAGCTAACTAATCGATCACTGCAAGCCTTTCAAAATTTCGCGGCGGAGTTCGACGGGATCGACCTCACCGCTGTGGCGCCAGAGAATCTTACCACGAGGACCCACCAGCACCGTGTGCGGCAGAGCACCCGACCACTCGGGGTCGATCGCCTGCGCGAGCTTGTCCGGGTTACCACCATTCCATTGGTAGTTGTTCGAAGCACGGCCCTCGGCTTTTACAGACGCTGCGATTTCTTCAGGCGCCGCCGCGTGACGGGACTCGAGAAACTTCACAACTGCAGGTCGCTGAGCCACCGGATCGAGACTCACCGATACAAACTCCATCGCCCGAGTCTGAAAGCGGCGACCTGCATCGATGAGATCAGGAAACTCCTTCACGCAGGGACCGCAGGTGGTCGACCAGAAGTTGATCAATCGCAGCTTTTCAGTGCTATTGGCGCGCAATTGCTTGGCAATCGCCTCATCAAGATCGGCCACCGTCACGGGCTTTTTCTCCCACGCCGCTTGACTCTCCGCGACGTGCTTCTTTTTAAACAGCCACTTGGTCGAGCATCCAAACGATCTTGTGACCGGCTCCTTAACCTCTGCTCCAGCGAGTAGCGCATCGAGTGCGTCACGCACATAGCTTTTCTCCACCGCTCCGAGGTTGCGCCCACCATCATCCATGCGACCCGTGTAGCGCAATTTCCGCTGCGTATCGAAAATGAAAACGTGCGGGGTCGATTGCGCACCGCAGGCGGTGGCCAGCTCCTGCTTCTCGCCATCGTAAAGATAAGGAAATGTCCAACCGTAGTCCTTGGCAAACGGCGCCATCTCTTCAAACGAATCCCCAAATGGCGAGTATCCCAACTCCGCGGGTAGCAGGCTGTCGGGATTGTTGCCATTGACCGCCACGAAAGCGACGCCCTTGTTGCGATAGTCCTGATGGATTTGCTCCATCCTCGGAGCAGCCGCCACCGCATCTGGGCAATGGTTGCAGGTGAACACGAGACAAAGCAGCTTCGCATCGCTGAAGCTGGTTAAGGAATGCGTTTTTCCATCCGTCCCCGGCAAGGAGAACTCTGGCGCCGCCGCACCAAGCGCCAAAACCTTAGGAATCTCTTGAGCCATCACCGAGGTGAAAAGCGCCAACGTCACAAATAAGTGTCGAGTGAACTGAGCCATACCCTCATTACCCACCCAAGCGCCCGTTTCCTGCAAGAATTTTCAGCCAGCCCAGAAATTTTCACCCAACTCCGTGACCCACCGCGCCCGTTGAATTTCATCGATCCCGATTCTTTCTACGAATCCGGGTTGGCAGCCTGATACGGATGCTCATACAATATACCCATGAATGGTCCGCTCACCTTGGTTCTCGAAACATCCACCCCTCATGGATCGCTCGCCGCCATCATGCCCGACCACCGCATGCAGCTACGAGAATTCACCAGTGACCGAAATCACAACGCGGGATTGTTCGGGCCGCTCGAAGAACTCCTTGCTGAACATGCCGTCGCAAGCATTGGCCTGATTCTCGTCGGCAGCGGACCAGGGAGTTACAGCGGTACCCGAGTCGGTATCGCCGCCGCTCAAGGCGTTGCGATCGCATCAAACTGCCCCGCCGTCACCGTGCCATCGATCCTCGCCGTGCCATCGGCAAAAATGGGTGCACGCTGCATCGCCGTGGGTGACGCCCGCCGCGGAAGCTACTGGACTGCCACCATGGAGCATTCACACCTCACCCAAGCACCAGAACTCACTGACGCAACAGGATTGGCCACCATCGTTGCGCAAGCCATCGCCGACGGCATTCCCGTCATTTCATTCGAGCCCCCATCGCAATTGCCGATAGGCCCAGAGCTCACAAGCCAGATCCTCCAGGAAATCCCGACTGCCGAGCGACTCTGGCAGGCATGGATCGCCGCCCCGAAAGCCGCCCGAGACGAATGGATGCAATCCCCCCCACAACCGATCTACCTCAAGCCCCCCCACATCACCCCGGCAAAGCGTTCATGGCTGATCCAAGGCAGCGCGGGGTCTACGTGATGGGTATTGGTGGCTGTTGCATTCGCCAAAGCAAAACCCAGGATCTCATGCTACCCGTAACAACCTCGGTGGCTGCAAATTTGGATGTCCGCCAGTGTCATTGATTCGACCACAATGCGCACGGCCGATGCATTTCGTAAACACCCCGTTTGACAAGTGGCGCGGGATGCCGCTAGGTTTTCCGCCCCGACGCTCAAGTCGGTCCCATTTACCATGAACATTGTAGTCGAGAAGCAGCCAAAGTGCGTCGCCACCCTGCGCGTTGAAATCCCATCCGAAAAAGTCAAAGCCACGCGCGATCAGATCGTCAAAGGCTACGCTTCAAAGTCCCGCATCCAGGGCTTCCGTCCCGGGAAAGCACCCCAATCCGTCGTCGAGAAACGCTTCCAGCGTGAAATTTCCGAGGAGCTCAACAGCGCACTCGTGAACGAGGCTTTTGATGAGGCACTGAAGCAAGAGAAACTTCACGTGCTCGACTTCGGCGCCCCCGAAGACCTAACCAACCACCCCGATGGACGCATCACGTTGGTTTCCAAGCTCACCCTGGCTCCCGAGGTGACGATTCCAGAATACAAGGGCGTGAGCGTCACCGTGCCTCCAACCGCAGTTCCAGATGAGGAAGTCGAGGGACAACTCATCGCACTCCAAGAGCGCTTCGCGGATTTCAACACCATTGAAGGCCGCAGTGCTGCGATGGGCGACTTTGCGGTGATCGATTACACCTCAACCGTCGAAGGCAAGCCGACCGAGGAATTTCTCGGCAAGTCCGCTGGCCACCTCGCGGGCCGAGAGGGTTTCTGGGTTCGTCTGGACGAGAAAGCCTTCCTTCCAGGATTCGCCGAGAAACTGGTGGGCATGAATGTCGAGGATTCTCGCGAGATCGCCCTCACCCTCCCCGAGGATTTCCCGCTCAGCGAACTCGCTGGCAAAGAAATCGTCCTTCAAACCCAGGTCAAGGAACTCAAGGAAGCAGTTCTGCCCGCCCTCGACGACGAGCTCGCCGCTCGCCTCGCCCCGGGCAAAACCATCGCAGACATCCGTGAGATCATCCGCGAAAACATGGCCGGAGAGCGTTCGCGTAAAATCTCAGACCTCAAGGTGAACCAAATCGTCGCGCACATCAACGCGCAGGTCGATTTCGAACTCCCCGAGGAGCTGATCAATCAGGAGACCCAAAGCCAAGCCGATGCCATGGTCAAGCGCGGCGTCCAATCGGGCATGACGCCTGAGGAGATCGAATCGCAGCAAGGGGAAATCTTTGCCAGCGCTGGCCAGCAAGCGATCACCAACCTCCGCACCAATTTCATCCTTCAGGAAATTGCACGCATCGAGAACATCACCGTGACCGATCACGAGTTGATCAATCACCTCGCTCAAATTGCCACGCAGCGCAAAGTCGCTCCAAAGAAGTTCATCAAAGACATGCAACGCGGCGGCCGGATCCAAAACATCCGCAGCTCGATGGCGATCGGCAAGACCATTGACTTCCTCGTGGAACACGCGAATGTAGTGGAGTCCACCGAAACCACCCTCGATGACTAATTTCCAATCCCCAGCCATGAGCGCATCCACCCCTCGCAACAGCTACTATGTCCCCGTCGTGATCGAACAGGACGCACGCGGTGAGCGTTCGTTTGACATCTATTCACGCCTACTGAAGGACCGCATCATTTTCATCGGCACACCGATCGATGACTTTGTTGCGAACTCGGTAATCGCTCAGCTTCTGTTCCTCCAGATGCAGGATCCGAAGAAGGACATTCACATCTACATCAATTCCCCTGGCGGCTCCGTCACCGCAGGACTCGCGATGTATGACACCATGCAATTCCTCACCTGCGACGTGAACACCTACTGCATCGGCATCGCTGCCTCAATGGGCTCGGTCTTGCTCACGGCCGGCACCAAGGGCAAACGTTTCTGCCTGCCGAACTCGCACGTCATGATCCACCAAGTTTCTGGCGGTGCACAAGGCACAGCTTCCGACGTGGAGCGCACGATTGGATTCATGTTCAACCTGAAGAAGCGCCTTAACGGCATCCTCGCCCACCACACCGGCAAGTCGGTCGAGCAAGTGGAGAACGACTCGGACCGTGACAATTACATGACCGCCGAGCAGTCGGTGGCTTATGGGTTGGTGGACAAAGTCCTCGAGAGCCGCAAGCAACTTCCTGACGCCGTCGTGGCTGCCATCGAAGAGAAAAAGCCCGACGCTTGATCGGGATCTAACCACACTTAAACCCAATCTGTTTTCATGGCCCGCGCATCCAATCTAACGATGTGTTCTTTCTGCGGAAAGAGCCACTCGGAGGTGAAAAAACTGATCGCGGGTCCAGGGGTTTACATCTGTAACGAGTGCATTGACGTTTGCGCCAACATCCTTGAAAAAGAGCTCAAGGGCACTTCCACCAAAGGAAAAAGCCCGAGCGGAAAATCCGCGGCGAAAATCCCATCGCCCAGCTCGATTCTCGCAAAACTGAACGAACACGTCATCGGTCAAGAAA
>CAILVZ010000242.1 GCA_903837825.1 Akkermansiaceae bacterium
GTGATGCAGCTGAAATCGCGAGTTTCTTGCATGTCGATCTGGAACCATTGCCCTGGGTGCTGGGTGCTTGTCATGTCACGCCAGCCGGTCCAATGGTCGCCGTCGAGTGCATTTGCTGAGGATACATCGATGGGGATCTTCGCGCTGCTCATGAAGAATGTCCCGCCATCGACCGAGGCGGAGGCGGTCCATGACTTTGAATCGTATTTCAACTCGTTCGATGGCAGGGGGGCGGGGTCTTTCTTCGGAGATGACATCGGTAGCTCTCCAAGTCCAATCAAGGTCCATGTGCCTGGGACGGCATTAAATTTGATATACTCGGAGTCTTCTCCTGCCCATGTGATGCCCTTCACGGCTTCGTGGAAGGTTCCATCCCAGATGGTTACACCGTTGGTCGTGATCCGATCCAGTCGCGTGAACGAGCTCTTTGGGAATCCTACAATTGCAGTGGTGGCGGCGGGTGATGTTAGAGTTAGATGGTATTCCGAGGCGGTTTTCTTCAAGCCAACGTCAACGTTCCCTTTGATCGTCGGAACCGTCACCTTGAGGGTGTGGAGGAATGCTTCCTTGGGAAAAATATGGTAGGTATCCCAGCCGGGCGACTCCGGTGAAACGCCAGCGATGGTTTGCGACAGAAGAATTGCAGGAGGATTCCATCCGTGATTGAGCGATGAGCCTTCGTCAAATGCATCGATGCGTGAGGCCCACCAGCGGTCGTAGTGTTCCCAAAGTGTCGTGAAGCTCGCAGGAATCATGGTCCGGTAGCGTTCCTGCATCCGCATCAGCGCGTATTCCTGCTTACCCATGGTGCAAAGGGCCTCAAACACCCAGCGGTCAAAGAAGCAGCTCGCGTAGGTCTTTTTGGTGAGCACATTCTGATAGATTGCTGGCCACTTTGAGCGGTCGGCAAGGCCCACATTGACGGCCATGGCGTTTGCGCGGTCGTCAGGCTCTTTGACCTGAGATGACATGTAGTAACCACCCTTCCAATACTTGTCATCGAAAGTTTTGCGGATCTCCTCCAGCTTGGCGTCGATCGTCTTCAAGTCGGATTTGTGGCCGGTTGCGATGGCCATTTTTCGCAGGGTGCCGAGGCAGTTGTAATAGAAGCACGTTTCGATCACGGCCGTGTCCTTGTTTTCCTTGCCCCAATCGAACCAAGTGCGCGGATTTCCAAAGCGGTAGGTTTCAAAGAGGAACGTTTTGGTGGGCTCATAAACTGCCCGCATCGAATCGAGATCACCCGTTTGCAAATAATAGAACCAGAGCCCATAATCACCGAGGAACTCAAGGTGTTGCCCTGGATAAAACTTTGGCTCAAGTTTCCGTCTAACCAAATCCTTGCACAACCGATGCGACTTGGAGTCGAAAATGTAAAAACATTCGTTTAACTCCGGTGTTCCATCCCCCCAGAATCCAACGCGTTCACGGTCGGGGCAGTCGTAGAAATGGTCGCGCATGCAGATGTAAGCGGTCCGCGCTGCTTTCTTCCAAAGGATATTGTAGTCGCTGTCATTGCATTCGAATGATCCTACAAAGCGACTGTCGTATCCTGTTTCTCGGTATTTCACTGAGAGAACCTTGACGCCTGCAGGGATTGTATAGATGGCACCCTCACCACTCACCCAGTTCTTGGCTTCGTAGGATTGTTTGCCGGCTTGCGTGGTGTAACTTTCGGTTTCTGTTAGAAAAAGAACCAGCGGGTTGGAGGAGTTGAATTTGATGACCTTTCCTGCCTCGGCATCGAGTTCGATCGATGGTTGGAAGTGACAGTTGTAGGGCATGGTGCACACGAGCTTCCATGGTTTGTCCTCAACATGCGGGAGGTCTTTGGAGGTGCGGAGGTAATCCTTCTGACCGTAGTCAAGGATTCCAGAAGTTTGAGTCGTAGTAAGATCAGCGCCTGTTAGAGAAGCAAGCGTGCAGGCGATCAGTATAGAAATGCGGAAGATCATTTTAAAAATTGGTTTTGGCAGTGAATCAGTTTGAGGTTCATTTCCCAGTGGTGATGGGGACTTCGCAGAAGGTGAGGGTGGCGATGCCATTTTCACCGCGCAACAACGTGCGTTGGCTCCATGAATTCCCATCAATGTACGTGATATTCTGCGCGGCAGAGGCAGCCTTGAGCTTCAGGGTCACCGTGTTTCCATGCGATGCACCCGAGGCGATTTTATCCTTCTCGCCATCAAGGTAGAACTGACTGGTGAGCGTGTTGTCCCATTTCACCGCTTGGTCGAACTCCAGCGCAATTTCGTCACGGCGCGGATTGGTGAAGCGGCATGATTTGAGATCGGGCGGGGTGATCGAATTTGGCGGCTTGATGCCATATTGGTATTGATCCACCAGCGGGCAGATCAATTTGGCGAGAGCCACATAGCCTTCAGGCGGGTAGTGGCAGCCACCGGCGGGTTCGATCCCAAGGGTCGACATGATGCTCATGTTAGAAAACAAGCGTGGCAGTTGTCGTTGCACCTCACGCAGGCGGTTGTCCGAGCCATTGACGCCCATCGCGCAGGATTTCGGCCAGATTTGGAATAAGTAGTAGTGCTGGATGTTCGGAAAATCGTCTTTCCATGCAGCGGAGAGGTCGACGAAATACTTCTGATAGGTTTCCCAGCCGAAGCCGCCGGTTGGGCCATCTGCGCCTTGGTCGTTTTCACCTTGGTGCCAGAACAACCCGCGGATGCCGTGGGTGAGCTTTGCTTGCTTCACGCGCCAGAGCAAACGCCCGTAGATGGTTTCAAGGTCTTCGGGGTTTTCCGCGTTGCGTTGATGGGCGTCGATGCGGGTTCCGCCGACCGCGCCATTGATGATGCAGATCGGGATTTTTTGGGTTTCGACAAGGTGCTTCGCCAGCTCAAATCCCCAGAATCCGATTGCGAGGAGATCTCCCTTGGTGCGGCGAATGGCATTGCCCCATCGGATGCTGCTAGGGTCACCGCCCGTGCTGCCGAAGCTGCGGATCCACTCGTTGGTTTCAGGGAACTCACCTTTGCCCCAGTCCGTCGATACGGCATTGGATTGACCATCGATCACGTAGGCGTCGCCACAAACTAAGTTATTCACCTTGCGGATGATAGTTTCGCGACTGCCAGATTTGGTGCCAAATTCGACTTGGTAATGAACGAGACCCGGTTTGAGTTTGACGGTCAACGCGTAGGACTTATCCGCCCCGATCTTTGCGCTTTGGCCTTGGTAGGGTTTGCCATCGGCATAAACCTTGATGAAGACTGAATCCGCAGGTTCGGTTAGAGTGCCGTTGTAGACCAGGGTGCCTTCATTCTTGTCGTCGCGAGCGTAGAATTGGTTGTCTTCGGGCTGTTCATCCTTCTCGGGTGTGCGTGCGATCCATGGGTCGGACTTGGGCTCCGTGACTTGGAGGGTGAGTGTCTTGGTGACAGGCTGACCGCCATTGGATAGAGTTGCCGTGATCGTGGCATTTCCGCTGTTTTGAGCGCGCTTGAGGATGAGTTTTCCGTTAGGTTCTTCCTTGGTGACGGCGATGCCAGAAACGCTCCATTCGGCTTTGAGTGTGGTGCCTCCGTCGGATGGGATTTTTGCGAGATTGGTGATCTGGGGGACGATCTCAAGCGGGGTGCGCCCGTTCCATGCGCTGGGCGCCTTGAGGGTGAACTCTGGATCGGCGATGTTCTCGCGAATTCGTACAGGGATCTCCTTCGTCTTCGCGCCACTCGGGAAGACGGCCTTAAAGCAAAGGGTCGCTGTCTGGTCGCCAGTGACGCGGCCCGCATCGATCTTGCAGGAGAATTGGTCGGTGGCGATCGTGGTCTCCGTGCCGTTGGCTTTGAGGATCCAGTACACCTTGATGGCACCGCCAGCCTTTGCGCTGATGGTGGTGCTCGAGCCTTCTAATAGATCAATCTTCGGTTGGGATACCTCAAAGGCGTTTCCAAGCTGGACGATCGGGCCGACTAGGGTTTGCTGAGGTTTTTGATTTTCATACTGCAGCTTGATCCAATCGGGCGAGCGCGCGACATTTGAGATGCGTACTTCATCGATGTCGCCGATGAATCGATA
>CAILVZ010000243.1 GCA_903837825.1 Akkermansiaceae bacterium
GCCCATGATTTTTTTGCGCAAGGCCGCCTCGGGGGCGAAAATCTCGATGGTATTGTGGTAACTCTTACTCATCTTTGCACCGTCGAGACCGGGCACGACAGCCGTCTCGTCACGAATGCTCGGCTGCGGAAGTTTGAAAATCTCCCCGTAAGTCTCGTTCATCTTCACCGCGATATCGCGCGTGACCTCCAGATGCTGTTTCTGGTCTTTCCCGACAGGAACGAGGTCGCTGTCGCAAATCAAAATATCGGCGGCCATGAGCACCGGATACGCAAACAAGCCATGCGAGGCCCCCAGGCCGCGGGCGGTCTTGTCCTTGAACGAGTGGCAACGCTCGAGCAGACCCATGGGCGTGACGGTGCTGAGAATCCAGGACAGCTCGGTGACGGCAGGCACATCCGATTGACGAAAGAAAACGGCGCGCGCGGGATCAAGCCCACAAGCCAGAAAGTCCACCGCCAATTCCCGCACATTGGCCCGCAGCGCGGCGGCATCGTGCACGCTCGTGAGGGCGTGGAGATCCGCTATGAAATAGTAGGCCTCACCCTGCTCCTGGAGCTCGATCGCAGGCTTCATCATGCCGAAATAGTTTCCCAGGTGAAGGGTTCCCGAAGGTTGGATGCCGGAAAGGATTCGCATCCGGCGTGAATACCATGTCCGCCCGCCGGGGAAATCCTTCTTTTTTGAAAAGGATTTGAATCGGCATACCCTGTGGATATGGTCCGTCGCAAACCTGCTTTTTTTGCCGCAAGCGCAATGAAAAAAATCATCACCACCACTCTACTCGCCGCCTTCCTTTGGTCCTCACAGGCGGCGGAGAACTACATCATCGTCGACAACCAAACCGGGACCATCCTGGATTCCAAAAACAAGACAGCCAAAGTGCAGGTTGCCAGCCTCACCAAGATCGCAACGGCGCTTGTGGCGCTCGACTGGGCGGACCTGAACAAAGCCGACCTCGCAGCGCTCGCCGAGGTCCCAGCCAACGCGAGGGTAGATGGAGCTGTGAGCACTGTCGGCCTTCAACCCGGCGACTCGGTGAGCTTGCGCGACCTCATCTATTGCGCACTTCTCGCCTCGGACAACATCGCCGCCCACACCCTTGCGCAGCACATCGGCACCCAGGTAGCCAATCGCGAAGAACTCCCGCCTGTGGAAAATTTCGTCGCTCACATGAACGCACTCGCGCGGACGCTTTTCATGAAGCGAACGCTTTTCCTCAACCCCTCGGGAATGGATCACCGCACAGACACCGCCACTCCCTACTCGACGGCGGAGGACCTCGCACGCCTCGTGCGCTATGCCTACAACAGCGCGGGTTTCGCATTTTATGTATCCCAAAAATCCCGCGAAATTCATATTTTCCGTGGGGGCATCGACACGCCGATCCAAATCAACAACACGAACGAGCTCCTCGGCAAAGATGGCATCGACGGAGTCAAAACCGGCCGCACGCGCCGCGCGGGGGATTGCCTCATCCTCTCCTCGACACGCGCGCCGGAGTCTCAGCGCGAGGGCGAGACGGTATTTATCACCCCTCGCCGCATTAATGTCGTGCTGCTGGGTTCGCCAAACCGCTTCGGCGAAGGTCAGGCGCTCGTGGCGCATGGCTGGAGCCTCTACGACGCCTGGGCCGCCGA
>CAILVZ010000244.1 GCA_903837825.1 Akkermansiaceae bacterium
GACACCTGAATAGAAAGCAAAAGATAGGCTGTGAAACTTGGAGACCATCTGAGAACGCAAATCGCTCAGAATCCGCCCCCCAACGCGAGCCATGTATTTCGTCTGAATGTAAGCCCCAAATCCACAAGTGACGAGAAGGACACTAATTCCTACAGCATATGCCAAAAGCTGATCAAAATCTTTATTTGGAACAACATAGTCAAAAATATATTTAAAAATCAGTGGATAGATGATATAGAAAATCAATTGACTAAAAATACCCAACAAGATCACCGCGTATTCGCGGCCGTAAGAACGTAAAAATTTATTGTAGTTAGACCACAAAAATACAAAATCAGCAATGCTCTGCCTCATAGTTATTTTATTTCAAAAAGTTGTTCAAGCCCGCCGCCCATGCTTTTGTGTGATTTGAGCAATAAAGTGATCTCACGAATTAAATGCTGATTTCACAGCCCTCTGCTGCAGCCTCTACCTTTAGGGGCAATCCGGATTGACGAACCAATGTTTGGGCATGTTCCAACATGCCATCGATAAAGGCATCATCATGCGTAGGATCGTGATGGAAAAGATAGAGCTGCTGGACACCTGCCGTAAGGGCCAATGAGACCACATCGTCGGTACACCCATGCCCCCAGCCCTTACGTGTGCCCATTTCAGACACATCATACTGAGCATCCGCGATAAGAATTTTAGCGCCTTTGATGAATTCAAGAATCCGCGATTCGTCATCGCCCCCTGTCTCATGATCCGAGAGGAAGACGATTCCGCCCGCAGGAGTCTCGAAACGATAAGCGAGACATCCACCTGGATGACTGGTTGGGCAAGACGTAACATTGATTTCTCCAATCTGAAACTGAATGCCTTGATCTTTATCGAGCTGTTCGAAGCTGATTTGTGCTGGCATGATCCCCAACGCAACTGGAAAACAACGCTTACCATCCATCTGTTTTTCAAATACCCCCTGTAACCCATCCGGGTCGGATTTCGGGCCAATCACTCGAATTCGATTGTTCTTGCCGAAAGCGGGTGGGAAAAAAGGGAAACCCTGAATATGATCCCAATGCGTATGCGTGATTAATAAAGTCAGCGAAATCGGCGCTACACCGAATTCCCTGACGAGCGAGCCACCCAGAGCACGAATACCCGACCCTGCATCAATGACGATAATTTCACTTCCGACGCGCAATTCAACGCAAGTCGTGTTTCCGCCATAACGCAGCGTCGATGGACCCGGCGTCGGGATTGATCCTCGAACCCCCCAAAAACGGACTGTTGCTGCCGATGACTCGATGGTAGAAGTCCCAGTATTCATATCGGTCCGTTTAGGTTTTCTAATTCGCTGGCATGATTCCTCTTGCTTACTAACATATCGCCGGAACATCCCGCCCTTTCAGGAAAAAGGTTTTGACTTGTCCAAGCCCCTTACACTCGACAAATCCCCTCTCCTCAAGCATAAACTTACCTCTGAGTGCCTCCTGTGTCTGCTCCGAAAGATGCACCATTCCGGGCAAACCCGATGATTCCATACGACTTGCAACATTGACGGTGTCTCCCCAGAGATCGTAAGTGAATTTGATTTTCCCAATGACGCCAGCCACGACTGGCCCAGTATGAATACCAACGCGCATTTTCAAATCAGTCCCGTTAACTTGATTGAGTTGATCGAGTGCCTGCACCATCTCAAGCGCTGCGTCCGCCACCACCTGTGCATGGTCATCGCGATGGGTTGGAAGCCCCCCCACCATCATGTAGCAGTCGCCGATGGTCTTGATTTTTTCAACGCCGTGCTTTTCGACGATCAAGTCGAAGGCTGTAAAAATACCATTCAACATTTCAACCAATTTGGCTGGATTGGTCTTACGCGAGAGAGCCGTGAAACCGCAAAGATCTGCGAACATGACCGAAACGGTTGCATGGCCGTTTGCAATCGTTTTCTCGCCACTCTTCAGCCGTCCCGCAATTGCGCCAGGAAGAATATTCAGTAGCAATTTTTCCGATTTTTCCTTTTCAAGCTCCACCAATTCTTTTTCGGCCTGCAACTGAGCGAAGCGGAGGCGATCCAGATCACGCAGGCGCTTTTTTTCCAAAGCCGTGGTCACCCGTGCGCGCAACAGCGTGAGCGCAGGTGGCTTGGGAAGGTAATCTTCAGCCCCTGCCTCGATGCACTGGACTGCTTTCTCGATTTGATCTGCGGCGGAAATCACGATTACTGGGACTCCACCAAGTCTCGAATCAAGTTTCATTGCCGCTAAGACTTCCATCCCATTCATGACGGGCATTTCCATATCCAAGAGCATCAAATCATAAGATTTCTCGAGGAGTTTGTTGATCGCATCGCCGCCATCAACGGCTTCCGAGATATTGGTAAACCCAAGTTCCCTAAGCGAGCGACTTAAAGCTGCACGCATCATGCGACTATCATCGACCACAAGGACCTCAGCTTTTTTAAGGGTGGCAGCAACTTGCTCGGGAAGAATGGCCTCAACTTGTTGGGGCGTTTGTGAAATTATCTCGTTCATCATTTTTGTCGGATTAAAGATTTGATTTGAGGAGGAAACGATCAGGCCTCTTCGACTCGATTCAGCGAGATGACTCGAGATACTTTGTCCAAAAGCTGTGCATCTTCAAATGGCTTGGTGACGTAATCTCTTACTCCGAGGCGGGCCACCGTATTGATGATCTCGCTGCTCGCATCTGCCGTAAGCATGATCACCGGTGTTCGCTTTAGCTCGGGGTTCTCCCTCATCTGGCGCAGCATCGTTACGCCATCCATCACTGGCATGTTGTAATCGAGGATGATCAGGTCGGGTTTTACGCTGGTCGCAACCGCAAGACCTTCCTCGCCATCACCGGCCTCAAAAAGTTCGCATGCAAATGGCCGAAAGAGCCGCTTCAACACCATGCGAATTGCTCTGCTGTCGTCAACACTCAGAATTTTAGGGGTCATGATGGTAGGATGCGTGCGATGATTTGAAGATTGATTCCATGGCCTTCGCAAGACCAGTTCGTTTCACAAAATTCCGAATCGGCCACCTGTCGAAGTTTGATGAAAGCACCGAC